>NZ_JBICMI010000077.1:0-158822 GCF_043106155.1 Pseudomonas sp. FYR_7 | reverse complement strand
TAGCGGCCCCAGCAATATGAGCTGCGAAGCTGAAATCCTGGGGGCTGCTTCGCAGGCATCGCGGCCGCTCCGGCAAGAACGCGCCTAAGATTGGATCGCCCAATTAACGCCCTTCGCCAAAACCCGACAAGTCCAGAGGCCGCAGCGCCCCCATCCAGATCGCATGATCGCGGTGGTCTGCCAGCTCATCCCCGGTAAGCGGGTGCAAAAAGACCACCAGCCCCTTGCGGTGCAACGCCAGCCAGGGCAGCACCACGCCAATAAGCTCAGGCTCGAACGCCAACTGACAGCTCCAGTCCGGATGCGGCCCAACAGGCCTGGTGTGCATACGCCCCATGGTGACCGGAAACAGCGCGGCTGCCTCCTCGCACAAGGCTCGCGCCTGCTCCAAGGTGGAGGCGTCGTAGTACACGTGGGCGTGATAACCCTTGATTCTCTGCACAGCTACTCCTGATGTGCGTCGATTCTGACAACATGCCACAAGCGGGCCCAGCATCTCAGAGGCAACGCTCGTGCTCAAGCCAATCCACGAAGCGTGCGATCAACGCCCCGCGACGCTTGCGCGGCGGCAATACGGCGTAATACCCACGTGCCGACCGCAAGGTGCCCTCCAACGGCCGGCACAGCAACCCTTGGTCGACCAGCCCATCCACCAGATGCCGCCAGCCGATCGCCATGCCCTGGCCCGCGATGGCGGCCTGGATCAACAACGTGTAGTTGTCGAACCGCAGCTGCCCCGCAGGCGGCGCGCTGGTCACCCCGAGCCCGCGAAAGACACCTGCCCAGTCGAACCACCGGCTCGCCTGCTCACCCTTGAGATGCAGCAGCGGCAAACGCTGCAAAGCCGCGGCAGACAAGGGTTTGCCATGGACAAGGCGAGGGCTGCATACCGGGAAAACCTCCTCATCGAACAGCCAACGGCTCTCGCCTTGATGAAAACGCCCATCGCCGAACAGCACCGCCACATCGATATCCGGGCGCAACATGCCTTGGCTTCGCTCACCCGTCACCAGGCTCACATCGACCTGTGGATACGCTTCATGAAAGCGCTGCAGACGGGGTATCAACCAGAACGCAGCGAATGCAAAATCCGTCGCCACCTGAAGTACTTCACGCTGATGGCGCCCGCTTGCGCGGGCCACGCCATCGTCCATGGTTTGCAACCCCTGGCTGGCGTACTCGAACAACACTTGGCCCGCCTCGGTCAGCTCGATGCCCCGGTAGATGCGGTCGAACAGCCGCGCGCCCAGTTGCGCCTCCAGGCGTTTTACCTGCTGACTGATTGCCGGTTGCGTGGTGCCCAGCTCCAAGGCAGCTGCCGTAAAGCTGCGCAAGCGGGCGGCCGCCTCGAACACGCGTAAGGTATCCAACGACAATCCAGCAAGGTGTTCAAACATAAGCCTGGCTAATCCCACGCATTGCCCTAAAGGGGCTTTACCCACGTTATGCACCGCCGCATCGTGGTAGGCAAGCATTGCGCATAACCTTCAACGATGGGAGCTTGCATGAAACGCCCTAATATCCTGTTCATCATGGCCGATCAGATGGCAGCACCCTTGCTGCCCATCTACGCCGACTCACCCATACAGATGCCTCATCTCACTCGTCTGGCTGCACAGGCCGTGGTGTTTGATTCGGCTTACTGCAATAGCCCGCTGTGCGCCCCCTCGCGTTTCACCCTTGTCAGTGGTCAGCTCCCTAGCCGTATTGGGGCCTATGACAACGCGGCTGACTTCCCCGCCGATATCCCCACCTACGCCCACTATCTGCGCCGCCTGGGCTACCGCACGGCGCTGTCCGGCAAGATGCACTTCTGCGGGCCTGATCAACTGCACGGCTATGAGGAACGCCTGACCAGCGATATCTACCCGGCCGACTACGGCTGGGCCGTGAATTGGGATGAGCCTGACGTGCGACCAAGCTGGTACCACAACATGTCCTCGGTGCTGCACGCCGGGCCATGCGTGCGTACGAACCAGCTGGATTTTGACGAGGAAGTGGTGTTCAAGGCGCGTCAGTATTTGTATGACCATGTCCGTGAAAACGACGGCCGCCCGTTCTGTCTGACAGTGTCCATGACCCACCCTCACGATCCCTACACCATCCCCAAACGCTACTGGGATCGCTACGACGGTGTGGATATCCCGTTACCCAAGCACACGGATAGCCAAGCCTCGCTCGATCCCCACTCCCAGCGATTGCTCAAGGTCTACGACCTTTGGGACAAACCGCTCCCTGTGGACAAAATCCGCGATGCCCGGCGGGCCTACTTCGGCGCTTGCAGCTACATCGACGACAATATCGGTCAATTGCTGCACACCCTTGAGGAATGCAACCTCGCCGACGACACCTTGATCGTGTTCTCGGGCGACCATGGCGACATGCTGGGTGAGCGCGGCCTCTGGTACAAAATGCATTGGTTCGAGATGTCAGCCCGTGTACCGCTCCTGATCCATTCCCCGCAACGCTTCGCGGCCGGCCGCGTCAGTGCGTCCGTCTCGACCTGCGACCTGCTGCCTACCCTGGTCGAGCTGGCAGGTGGGGCTGTGGATAAATCCCTTCACCTGGACGGCCGCTCACTGCTTGGCCATCTGCGAGGGCAGGGTGGTCACGACGAAGTGATTGGTGAATACATGGCCGAGGGTACCGTCGGCCCGCTCATGATGATCCGCCGCGGTTCCTACAAGTTCGTGTACAGCGAGGACGACCCCTGTCTACTCTATGACCTGAGCCGCGACCCGTACGAGCGGGAGAATCTGGCTACCAGCCCGGATCATCAGGCATTGCTGCAGGGGTTCGTCACCGAGGCGCGCCAGCGCTGGGACATACCCGGCCTGCGCAAGCAGGTGCTGGCCAGCCAGCGACGTCGCCGTCTGGTGGCCCAGTCACTGGCCATTGGCAAGTTGAGCAGCTGGGATCACCAACCTTGGGTGGACGCCAGTCAGCAGTACATGCGCAACCACATCGATCTTGACGACCTCGAGCGCAAGGCACGTTATCCACAGCCCGCCCCACTGGATTGAAAAGAGAGCCCGCCATGCATACGTTCGCTGCTACCTTGTTCGCGCTAGCCGTCAGCCTGAGTACGCTTAACGCCCAGGCCGCCGATAACAACGCGCAATGCTCAACCGTCAAGCTGGCCGACCCCGGGTGGAGTGACATCGCCACCACCAACGCAGTGGCCCGGCTGTTGCTTGAACCCCTGGGGTACCAGGTGAAGGTGGAGAGCCTGGCGGTGCCGATCATCTATGGCGGGCTCAAGGATGGCCAAGTCGATGCCTTTCTTGGGAGCTGGATGCCTGCGCACCAAGGCTTCCATGACAAGTTCGTCGCCAACGGGGATGTGCAGCAGCTCTCGCGTAACCTGCAAGGAACCGAATTCACCCTGGCGGTGCCGGACTATGTGTGGAAAGGCGGGGTACGTGATTTCGCGGACTTGAACAAGCACGCCGATCAGTTTGGCAGGAAGCTGTACGGCATTGGCTCAGGCGCGCCGGCCAATCTCTCGCTGCAAGAGATCATCAAGGGTGATGCCTTCGGCCTGAGCAAATGGAAACTGGTGGAGTCCAGCGAGCAGGCCATGCTGGCCCAGGTGGATCGAGCGGTCAAGAAACAGCAGTACATAGCCTTCCTCGGCTGGACGCCGCACCCCATGAACGTGAAGCTGAACATGCATTACTTGACCGGTGGCGAGAAGTGGTTCGGTAGCAAAGGCGACGTGTTCACGCTGACACGTAAGGGTTATCCACAAGCCTGCCCGAACGCGGCAAAGTTGCTGAGCAACCTGAGCTTCACGCTGGACATGGAAAACACCATCATGGCCGAGGTTGTGGATAAGAAGATCAGCTTCGACGAGGCGGCCAGGGCCTGGGTAAAAGCGCACCCCGAGGCACTGGATGGCTGGCTGAACGGCGTGACCACCAAAGCGGGTGCAGACGCCGTCGCGGCCGTGAAACAAACATTGTAAACAGCGAGTGGAGAGCGGATCTGTCTGCGGTTGATTCGTGAAACAGATCACCTCTCCAGAACAGACACATCCTGGGGATTTGACCACCCTATGCATCGCCTCATACGCCTGCTGCCCTTTCTAGCCTGGCTGCCGCGCCAGACGCCCCGCAGCTTGCGTCAGGACCTGCTGGTAGGTTTGAGCGGCGCCATCCTGGCGCTCCCGCAATCCATCGCCTATGCCCTGATCGCCGGCCTGCCAGCGGAATATGGGCTGTATGCAGCCATCGTCCCGGTGCTGATCGCCTGCCTGTGGGGGTCCTCCTGGCACCTGATCTGCGGACCGACGGCGGCCATTTCCATCGTGCTTTACGCCAGTGTCAGCCCGTTGGCAGTAGCAGGAAGCGATGACTACATCACCCTTGTGCTGCTGCTGACCTTTCTGGGCGGTGTCTTCCAGTTGCTGCTGGGGCTTCTGCGTTTCGGGGCCTTGGTCAATTTCGTCTCGCATTCGGTAGTGATCGGCTTCACCGTTGGGGCTGCCGTGGTCATCGCGCTGGGGCAGCTGCCCAACCTGCTCGGGCTGGATTTGCCCAGCCAGGCCACCGCCTTGAAGACGGCTCAGGACTTGGCCAGCCATTCCGGCGAAATGGATGTGCCGTCCTTGATACTGGGGGCGCTTACCGTTGCAGTGGGCATGGCGCTGAAACTATGGCGCCCCCGCTGGCCTAGCCTGTTGATCAGTCTGTTGGCCGTCAGCCTGCTGGCGTGGCTGCTGCCCGGCGTGTTCGAGCACGTGCCGCGTGTACCGGCGTTCGAGGGGCGCCTGCCACCTCTGAGTGCCGTGCCGCTGCTGGACATGGACCTGATACTGCGCCTGCTCCCCAGCGCCGTGGCCGTTGGCATGCTGGGGCTGGTGACCAGCTTGTCCATCGCCCGTTCGTTGTCTGCGCGCTCCGAGCAACTGATTGACGCCGACCGGGAAATACGAGCCCAAGGGCTCTCCAACATCGTCGGTGCGTGCTTTTCCGGCTACCTCTCATCGGGCTCGTTCACCCGATCGGGCCTGAGCTATGACGCAGGCGCGCGCTCACCCATGGCCGGGGTGTTCTCGGCGCTGTGGGTAGCGGTGTTCGCCGTCGCCGGTGCCGGGCTGATCGCGCACCTGCCGATTCCGGCGATGGCTGGCAGCATTCTGTTGATTTGCTGGGGGCTGGTTGATCGCAAGGCCATCGGCGCATTGCTGCGTGTGAGCCGTGCCGAGTTCGTGGTCATGGCGCTGACGGCAGCGGCCACCTTGCTCCTGGAATTGCAGACGGCCATCTATGCCGGTGTGCTGGTTTCCCTGTTCTTCTACCTCAAGCGCACCTCGCGTCCGCGCATCCACCAGAGCCGCGAAGGCGATGCGGACATCTTGCGTGTAGGCGGCTCGATCTTCTTCGGTGCCGCGCATTACCTGCAAGTACGCCTGCAGCGCTGCCAGGGCCCGCAGGTGGTCATGGATGCGCGGCAGGTCAACTTCATCGACTATTCAGGGGTGGACATGCTGCACCGCGAGGCGAGGCGGCTGCAGCGAACGGGCGGCAGCCTGACCTTGCGCGGCGCCAGGCCACAGGTAATCGAAGAGTTGCACAAGCTCGAAGGCCCGGCGCGTTGCCCAATCCGGTTCGAGGACTGAGCAGCCACACCAAGCGCCGCTCAGGCGCCCAGCTTGCTGTCAGCCCCGCGCCAGCTGGCGGCGCAGTTCAGCGAGAACCGGAGCAGTGTCCGGCCGCACACCGCGCCACACATAAAAGGCTTCGGCGGCTTGTTCGGCCAGCATCCCCAGACCGTCCAGCACCTTGGCAGCGCCATGTTCGGCGGCCCACTGGCAGAACGGCGTTGGCGCCTTGCCATACATCATGTCGTAACACACCGTGCGACCGGGTTCGATCAGGCTGCTGGCAATCGGTGGCAGCTCACCGGCCAGGCTGGCCGAGGTTGCATTGATGATCACGTCCACCGGCTCTTGCAACCAGGCGAACCCGCTGGCCACCACCGGCCCCAGTTCATCGAACGCCTCGGCCAGGCGTTCGGCCTTCTCCACCGTGCGGTTGGCGATCACCAGCGACTGCGGGTTATGCGCCAGCAGCGGCTCCAGCACCCCGCGCACGGCGCCGCCGGCACCGAGGACAAGGATGCGTTTACCTGCCAGTTCCACACCGGCATTGACGGTCAGGTCACGGACCAGCCCCGCACCGTCGGTGTTGTCCCCCTGCAAAGTACCGTCGTGCAGCTTGCTGAGCGTGTTCACCGCGCCTGCACGACGCGCGCGCGGGGTAAGGCTGTCGCACAGGCGATAGGCTTCTTCCTTGAATGGCACGGTGACGTTGGCACCGCTGCCTTGCTTGAAGAAGCCGCGCGCGCAGTCACTGAAGTCGTCCAGCGGCGCCAGCAGCGTGGCGTACTCCAGGTCCTGGCCGGTCTGTTCGGCGAACAGGCGATGAATCAGCGGCGACTTGCTGTGGCCGATCGGGTTGCCAAAAACGACGTACTGGTCCATGACGGCTCCTTGAATGGTTACAGGCTTACTGGCCGAGCCAGTCACGGTCTTGCAGGAAGTACTCGGTCAGCCGCGCCTCTTCGCTGCCTGGCGCGGGTTTCCAGTCGTAGCCCCAGCGTACCTGCGGTGGCAGCGACATGAGGATGGACTCGGTGCGCCCGCCAGACTGCAGCCCGAATAACGTGCCACGGTCGTATACCAGGTTGAACTCGACGTAACGGCCCCGGCGAAACTCCTGGAATTCCCGTTGCTGTGGGGTATAGGGCGTACCCTTGCGGCGCTGCACGATGGGCAGGTACGCGTCGATATAGGCATCGCCGATGGCGCGGATGAAGGCGAAGCAGGTATCGAAGTCCCACTCGTTCAGGTCATCGAAGAACAGCCCGCCGATGCCACGGGGCTCACCCCGGTGCTTGAGGTGAAAATACCGGTCGCACCAGGCCTTGTAGCGTGGGTAAACATCGGCGCCAAAAGGCGCGCACGCCTGTTCCGCGATTCGATGCCAGTGCACGCAATCTTCCTCCACACCGTAATACGGCGTCAGGTCGAAGCCACCGCCGAACCACCAGACCGGCTCTTCGCCTTCCTTCTCGGCGATGAAAAACCGCACGTTGGCGTGGGAAGTAGGCACGTGGGGGTTATGCGGGTGGATCACCAGCGACACCCCGAGCGCCTGGAAACCGCGCCCAGCCAACTCCGGCCGATGGGCGCTGGCTGAAGGCGGCAACCCGGTGCCGAACACATGGGAGAAATTCACCCCGCCTTTCTCGATGACGGTGCCTTCGCCGATCACCCGCGTACGGCCCCCGCCACCCGCTTCGCGCACCCAGGCGTCCTCGACGAAGCGGGCGCCGCCGTCTTCGCGTTCCAGGGCTGAGCAGATGCGGTCTTGCAAGTCGAGCAGATAGGCTTTCACAGCCTCGGTGCGGCTAATCATCGGGTCACCAGGAGCGGGCAGGAAACAAGTGGCGCGTAGCATAACACCGCCTGCCAGCGTCCCGCAGTTGACGGCAGTCAAGCAAAGGCGTCCGATAGAGGCCCCTTTCCCGATCCCGAATCCAGGAGTACGAGATGGCCAAGCGTATCCAGTTCAGCCAGCACGGCGGCCCCGAAGTGCTGCAGTGGGTTGACTTCGAGCCCGCTGACCCTGGGCCTCAGCAAGTGCGCGTGCGCAACCACGCTGTGGGCCTGAACTTCATCGATACCTATTTCCGCAGCGGTTTGTACGCGCCGCCGTCCCTGCCTTCGGGCCTGGGTACCGAAGGGGCAGGGGTGGTCGAGGCCGTGGGCCCTGGCGTGTCCCGATTGAAGGTCGGCGACCGCGTGGCGTATGGCGGGGGCCCATTGGGCGCCTACGGCGAGGTGCACACGCTGCCTGAGGCCAACCTGGTCAAGCTGCCAGAGGCCATCAGCTTCGAACAGGCTGCCGCCGTCATGCTCAAGGGCCTGACCGTGCAGTACCTGCTCAAGCAGACCTACGCTGTGCAACCTGGCGATGTAATCCTGTTCCATGCGGCCGCAGGCGGTGTGGGTTCGCTGGCGTGCCAGTGGGCAAAGGCGCTGGGTGCCAAGCTCATCGGTACCGTGAGCTCTGCCGAAAAAGCCGAGCGGGCCAAGGCCTTGGGCGCCTGGGCCACCATCGACTACAGCCAGGAGGATGTCGCCAAACGGGTGCTGGAGCTGACCGACGGCAAGAAATGCCCAGTCGTGTATGACGGGGTGGGCGCCGACACCTGGCTGACGTCGCTCGATTGCCTGCAAGCGCGGGGGTTGATGGTGAGCTTCGGCAATGCCTCGGGTGCGGTGAGTGGGGTGAACCTGGGGATTCTGGCGCAGAAGGGCTCGCTGTACGTCACACGGCCGACCCTGGCGACTTATGCCAACAACGCCGAGAACACCCAGGCCATGGCTGATGACCTCTTCGCCATGATTGCCAGCGGCAAAGTGACGGTGGATATCCAGCAGCGCTACCCGCTCAGCGAAGCGGCCAAGGCCCAGAGCGAGCTGTCGGCGCGGCGGACTGTGGGGTCCACTGTTTTGTTGCCTTGATTGGCAAAAGGTCGCGTTATGGCGACCAGGTGCTTGCTTTGGTTTTTGTAGTGTTGCGAAGATCGAGCGCCGCCCACGCGGCGCTTCGCGGGACAAGCCCGCTCCCACATTCGTCGCAACGTGGCCATGTCTGTGAGTTCATGGTTGTCAGCCTTGTTGGCATGACTGAATTTCAAGGTGGGCATTGATGCCGCTCCGCCTGCCTCAAGCCATACACCAAGGCGGTCAACCATGGCCTGACAGGTTCGGCACGTTGCAACAATGTGGGGTCCAATGTGTTGTTGCCTTGATTGGCAGAAGGTCGCGTTATGGCGACCAGGTGCTTGCCTTGGTTTTTGTAGTGTTGCGAAGATCGAGCGCCGCCCACGCGGCGCTTCGCGGGACAAGCCCGCTCCCACATTTGTTGCAACGTGGCCATGTCTGTGAGTCCATGGTTGTCAGCCTTGTTGGCATGACTGGATTTCAAGGTGGGCATTGATGCCGCTCCGCCTGCCTCAAGCCATACACCAAGGCGGTCAACCATGGCCTGACAGGTTCGGCACGTAGCAACAAATGTGGGAGCGGGCTTGTCCCGCGAAGCGCCGCGCGGGCGGCGCTCGATCTCACAGGCGCTAAAAACCTAAAGGCGAACACCTGTCAGCCCTCACACCTTCTTCTGCGACGGCGGATTCGACTCGATGCCATCCAGGATGGCCTCGACCACGCCCTCTGCCATTTCAATCGCATGCAGGTTCGACCAGAACATGCCACGGCCTTCTTCTCGCATGTAATCCAGGGCTTTGTAGCCGGTTTCGTAGGCGCTACGCAGGTACAGGGCTACGTGGACCAGAGCGTCCTCGGCGGAAATGTTCGGGTTGACTGCAAACAGCGGCTCGTGACCTGCGTCGCAGCGGCCGAATGGGTGGGCGGAAGTAGAAGGAAGGGGTGGATCAGGTACGATTTTTTTCATGGCTTGCTCCAGACGATGAAGCTGGCGCCAAGCCGTTACCACACGGTTAAGGCGGCAGCTGTACGCGAGGTGGTAAACCGGGCTGGAGCGCTCCCGGCAGGCATGACGCCTCCCGCGCACAGCTGCCATAGCTGTGACGCCCCAGGTACATCCGGGTTACCACACCCGATCGCCAAGGTATTTGGCGACAGCTGAAGCCTACGGGCAGCGGTTCCTACTGAGAAGGTGATGGCAGGGGACGCGGCTCGTAGGATATTTCCCAAACCGAATATCAAACAACTGCCTTGGCAAAAATCAGAAAAACCCAAGCCGTCATGAGGGGGATGGCTCAGGCGCTCGGTCCAAGCCTGGCCAACAGCATGGCCCGCAGGCGCATCAACCCGGCCGCACCACTTCACCGGTAGCCAGATTGCGAATCAAACTCGGGTTCTTCCGCCCGCCCAACGCCCCACCTAGCACCAGATCCAGTTGTCCGTGGAAGTACTGCTCCACCCGCAGCCGGGTCTTCGCCGCAGGGCGCCCGCCAGGGTTGCACGACGTGGAGATCAACGGCCCGACCAACGCGCACAGCTCGCGCACCACGGGGTGGTCGCTGACGCGAAGCGCTACGGTGTCGTGCTGCCCGGTCACCCATTCAGGTAGCAGATCCTGATGCGGCACCAGCCAGGTGTTGGGCCCAGGCCAGGTGCTGGCCATCCGGTCGATCCAGTCTTCGGGGAAGTCTTCGAACAGGAAGTCGAACTGGCGGATGTTGTCGGCGACCAGGATCAACCCCTTATCCACAGGTCGCGACTTCAGTGCCAGCAGCCGATAGACCGCGTCCTCGTTCCACGGGTCGCAGCCCAGGCCCCAGACCGCCTCCGTCGGGTAGGCGATCACTGCGCCTGCCCGGATTTCACGTGCGGCTTGTTGCACACGAAAACTGCTCACCATTGATGTTTCTCCACTGGGAATGTTGCCTGGGCGCAGTTTACTCAGCCCGCGCGGGCAAACCAACGCCCCGCTTGATTGCTGACCCGGCCATCGAGCTCCAATTCGGTGAGCTGCGCCAGTACTTCTGCCAGCGGCTGCTCACTGCAATGGGCCAGGCTTTCGGTGGTCTGCGGTGAAGCGTGCAGCAGCGCCAGCAGTGGGTGATCGAAGGTGTCTGCAGCTGCCGGAGGCAGGTTCTGCCAGCCCTGCAGGGTTTCGAGTATCTGCTCGACGCTTTCGACAAGCAGGGCGCCGTCGCGGATCAGCTGGTGACAGCCTTTGGCGCCGGGGTGATGAATGGAGCCGGGAATGGCATAGACCTCACGGCCCTGCTCGGCGGCGAGCCGGGCCGTGATCAACGAGCCACTGGCCAGGCTGGCCTCTACCACCAGCACGCCTAACGAAAGACCGCTGATGATGCGGTTGCGCCGGGGAAAGTTACCCGGCAGCGGCCCGGCGTCGAGCGGATACTCCGACACCAGTGCACTGCCGTTATCGATCATCGCCTGGGCCAACGGCTTGTGCCGCTGTGGATAAAGTTTTTCAAGCCCTGTGCCCAGTACGCCTATCGTGGCCCCGCCAGCCTGTAGCGCAGCACGGTGAGCGGCACCATCGATGCCTACCGCCAGGCCACTGGTGACGACGAAGCCTGCCTGGGCAAGGTACCTGGCAAACGCGCCAGCCGTGTCCACCGCCGGCGGCGTCGCGCGGCGGCTGCCCACGATCGCCAGCTGTGGGCGGCTGAGCAGCGAAACGTTCCCCGCCACGAACAGCAGCGGCGGGGCATCGTCAATTTCGGCGAGCAGCGCGGGGTAGTCTGGGCTGTCCCACATCAGCAATTGCTGGCCCGGACGCTCTAGCCAGCGCATTGCAGCACTGGCCGCATCCCGCACTTGAGGGCTGCGCCTTGCATCGATACTGACATGGGGGATGCCCAGTGCGCGCCAGGCAGCACCGGGGGCACTGAGCGCCGATGAGGCACTTCCGAAGGCCTCGATCAGGGTAGAAAAGCGGCGCAAGCCGGTCTCGGGAAGGCAGTGCAGGCGCAACCGCGCCTCCAGTTCTGCAGGCGGGCAAGTAGATAAGGAGCAATCAGACATCGGCAATCATCCTTGATGCGAAACGGTTGATTCAGGCTGCGCAACCTGTGGATAACTCTGTGAGTAACACTTTGAAAAGCTGTCCATTGGCTGGGGGCTATCACGCCAATAGTCACCCTAGACGAGGTTGCCAGGTGCCGAAGTCCGCGTTTCCCTTTATTATGTGTGTTCAGTTTTCAACCAAACGCACAGTGACTGCCTGACCTTATGGCCATTTTGAACATTCTCGAATTCCCGGACCCGCGCCTGCGCACCATCGCCAAACCGGTGACGGCGTTCGACGACGCCCTGCGCCAGCTGATCGACGACATGTTTGAAACCATGTACGAAGCCCCTGGCATCGGCCTGGCTGCGACCCAGGTCAACGTGCACCAGCAAGTCGTGGTGATGGACCTCAGCGAAGACCGCAGCGAACCTCGCGTCTTCATCAACCCGTCGGTCGAGGAACTGACCGATGACATGGGCCAGTACCAGGAAGGTTGCCTGTCAGTGCCGGGCTTCTACGAGAACGTCGATCGGCCCCTGCGCGTGAGGGTCAAGGCCCAGGATCGTGACGGCACACCGTTCGAGCTGGAATGCGAAGGCCTGCTGGCGGTGTGCGTGCAGCACGAGTTCGATCACCTCAATGGCAAGCTGTTCGTCGACTACCTGTCACAGCTCAAGCGGGATCGAATCAAGAAGAAGCTGGAAAAACAGCACCGCCAGCAAGCCTGATTCCCACCTTCCAGAAGGCTTGCTCCGGCAAGCCTTTTTCTTTTTGCAGCGAGAACACCATGCGCATCGTCTTTGCAGGCACCCCCGAGTTTGCCGCCGAACACCTCAAGGCTTTGCTCGACAGCCCGTACGAAGTCGTGGCCGTCTACACCCAGCCCGATCGCCCGGCAGGCCGCGGTCAGAAGCTGATGCCCAGCGCGGTCAAGGCGCTGGCCGTGGCCCATGACATCCCGGTGATGCAGCCGCCAAGCCTGCGCAATGCCGAGGCCCAGGCACAATTGGCAGCCTTGGCACCCGACCTGATGGTCGTGGTTGCCTACGGCCTGATCCTGCCCCAGGCGGTACTGGACATCCCGCGCCTTGGCTGCATCAACAGCCATGCGTCCCTGCTGCCACGCTGGCGCGGGGCGGCCCCGATTCAGCGGGCAGTGCAGGCGGGCGATGCCGAAAGCGGCGTGACCGTCATGCGCATGGAAGCGGGCCTGGACACTGGCCCCATGCTGCTCAAGGTCGTCACCCCGATCAACGCCATTGATACCGGCGGCAGCCTGCACGATCGCCTGGCGCAAATGGGGCCGGCGGCCGTCATCCAGGCCATCGCCGGGCTGGCCGATGGCACCTTGCACGGCGAGACGCAGGACGACGCCCTGGCCACCTATGCGCACAAGCTGAACAAGGACGAAGCGCGTCTGGACTGGTCCCTGCCAGCTGAACAGCTGGAGCGCCTGATTCGGGCATTCAACCCTTGGCCGATTTGCCACAGCACGCTCGACGGGGAAACCGTGAAGGTGCTGGGTGCGTGCCTGGCCACAGGGCAGGGCGCACCCGGTGAAATCCTGGCGGCAAGCAAAGACGGCCTGGTGGTTGCTTGCGGCGAGCAGGCGCTCAGCCTGACCCGTCTGCAATTGCCGGGTGGCAAAGCGCTGGCCTTCGCTGACCTGTTCAACAGCCGCAAAGAGAAATTCACGCCAGGCAAGGTGCTCGGCCAATGAACCCACGCCTGGCTGCCGCCCGTGCCCTTGCCGCTGTGCTCAGCGGCAAGGCCTCCCTCAACAGCTCCCTGCCCGCGCAACTGGACAAGGTCGAGGACCGTGACCGCGGGCTGACCCAAGACCTGGCCTTTGGTACCGCCCGTTGGCAGCCACGCCTGGACCTGCTGGCAGCGCAGCTGTTGCAAAAGCCCTTCAAGGCCGCCGATGCCGATGTGCAGGCGTTGTTGCTGATTGGCTTGTACCAGTTGTTCTATACCCGCATCCCGGCTCATGCCGCCATTGGTGAAACCGTGGGTTGCGCCGACAAGCTGAAAAAACCCTGGGCCAAGGGGCTGCTGAACGCGGTGCTGCGCCGTGCACAGCGCGACGGCGAAGCCATGCTGGCCGACATGGAGCGCGACCCGGTAGTGCGCACCGCCCATCCACGCTGGCTGCAAAAGGCGCTCAAGGCCTTCTGGCCGGATCAGTGGGAAGCCATCTGCGCCGCCAACAATGCGCACCCGCCGATGATCCTGCGCGTCAACCGCCGCCATCACAGCCGCGACGGCTACCTTAAGCTGCTCGCCGATGCAGGCGTCCAGGCCCAGGCCTGCGCGTATAGCCGTGACGGTATCGTGCTGGCCGAGCCGCAGGATGTACGCGGCCTGCCGGGCTTTGCCGAGGGCTGGATCAGCGTCCAGGACGAAGCCGCGCAACTGGCCGCCGACCTGCTGGAGCTGGCGCCCGGTCAACGCGTGCTCGACGCATGCTGCGCCCCAGGGGGCAAGACCTGCCACGTGCTGGAAGCCGAAGCCGGGCTCTCTCACGTGGTGGCCATCGACCTTGAAGCCAAGCGCCTGGTGCGTGTGCGCGAAAACCTCGACCGCCTGAGGCTCGACGCCGAGCTGATCGCCTGCGATGCCCGCGACACGGCCAGCTGGTGGGACGGCAAACCGTTCCAGCGCATCCTGCTGGACGCTCCTTGCTCGGCCACTGGCGTCATCCGTCGTCATCCAGACATCAAGCTCACCCGCCAGGCCGAAGACATCGCGCCGCTGGCGGTCTTGCAGGGCGAGTTGCTCGATGCCCTGTGGCCGACACTGGAAGTGGGCGGCATGCTGCTGTACGCCACCTGCTCCAGCCTACCGACCGAAAATACCGAGGTGATCGGCGCCTTCCTGGCGCGCACGCCAGGCGCACGCGAGCTGGACCTGGCCACCGAAGCGGGCCTGCGCCAGACGCATGGGCGCCAGTTGTTGGCCCAGGAAGGCGGCCACGACGGTTTCTACTATGCCAAGCTGATCAAGATTGCCGCCTCGCGCGGTTGAGCACACTGGGGAGTAGCGGATGAAGATCATCATCCTGGGCGCCGGCCAGGTGGGCGGAACGCTTGCAGAGCACCTGGCCAGCGAGGCCAACGACATCACCGTGGTCGACACCGATGGCGACCGCCTGCGCGACCTGGGTGATCGCCTGGATATCCGCACTGTGCAGGGGCGTGGGTCGCTGCCTACGGTGTTGCGACAGGCAGGCGCCGAGGACGCCGACATGCTGGTTGCCGTGACCAACAGCGACGAGACCAACATGGTCGCGTGCCAGGTGGCCTACTCGCTGTTCCACACACCGACAAAAATCGCCCGGGTGCGCGAGTCGGCCTACCTGACCCGCGAAGAACTGTTCGACAACGACCACATCCCGGTCGATGTGCTGATCAGCCCAGAACAGGTCGTCACCCACTACATCAAGCGCCTGATCGAACAGCCCGGTTCGTTGCAGGTTATCGACTTCGCCCAGGGCAAGGCGCAGTTGGTGGCCGTGAAGGCGTACTACGGCGGCCCGCTGGTCGGCCAGCAGCTGCGCCAGATACGCGCGCACATGCCCCATGTGGAAACCCGGGTGGCGGCGATCTTCCGCCGTGACCGCTCGATCACACCGCGCGGTGACACGGTGATCGAGGCCGATGACGAGGTGTTCTTCATCGCCGCCAAAAAGGATATCCGGGCGGTCATGGGTGAGCTGCGCCGCATCGATGAAACCAACAAGCGTGTCGTCATCGCTGGCGGCGGGCAGATAGGCGAGCGCCTGGCCGAAGCCATCGAAAGCCGCTACCAGGTAAAAATCATCGAGATGAACCCGGCACGCTGCCGCTACCTGTCCGATACGTTGGACAGTACCGTGGTGCTGCAGGGCAGCGCATCGGACAAGGACCTGATGCTGGAAGAAAACATCGCCGACACCGATATCTTCCTGGCTCTGACCAACGATGACGAAGCCAACATCATGTCGTCCCTGCTGGCCAAGCGCCTGGGTGCACGCAAGGTCATGACGATCATCAACAACCCGGCCTATGTAGACCTGGTGCAGGGGGGTGAAATCGACATTGCCATCAGCCCGCAATTGGCCACCATCGGCACTTTGCTGGCGCATGTGCGCCGTGGCGATATCGTGAGCGTGCATTCGCTGCGTCGTGGTGCAGCCGAAGCCATCGAGGCGGTGGCCCACGGTGATGCGAAGTCGAGCAAGGTGGTGGGCAAGGCAATCGAGGACATAACCCTGCCCCCAGGCACGACCATCGGTGCCATCATTCGCCACGACAGTGTGCTCATCGCGCACGACACGACAGTCATCGAATCAGGTGACCACGTGATCCTATTCGTTGTGGACAAGAAACACATTCGGGATGTGGAAAAGCTGTTCCACGTCGGCTTGAGTTTCTTCTAGGAGGCGGGACATGCGCCAATCGTTGGAAAACATGCTGGCCAAGGGTGTGGATAACCCATTGCTGCGCTTTGGCTTGGGCAAGGCTTGGCTCGACGAAGGCAATGGCGCGCAGGCTGCAGTGCACCTGGCTCGCTGTGTCGAGCAGGACCCCAAGTACTCGGCAGCCTGGAAGTTGTTAGGCAAGGCCTACCAGTTGCTGGCGGACCTGCCAGCGGCGCGCAAGGCCTGGGAAGACGGCATCGCGTCGGCGCAGGCCCATGGTGACAAGCAGGCCGAGAAAGAGATGACGGTGTTTCTCAAGAAACTCGACAAACGCTGAGCTCGCTAGCGCCGACGCATCGGCTGCCAGACAGCCGCTGCTGGCGATGCGCGCCTCAATACCAGCGCGCCTCACCTGCCGGACGCTTCTTGAAGCGCTTCATGCTCCACATGTACTGGCTGGGATACTCGCGCACATACCGCTCGACCACCTTGCTCATCGCGGCCGCCGACTCGTGCACGTCGGTGCTATACATCGCCTCCGGCGCGGCTTCCAGAAACACCTTGAAGCCTGAGCCATCAGGCAGACGCAGGGCATGCAGGAAAACCCCGACTGCCTTGCCGCCAGCCAGCATGTTCGGCACGAACTTGCTGGTCAGCGCCTCAGTGCCCAGGAAGGGAACGAATACACCCGCCGATTCGGCCGGCTCGGGGTCGGCCGGGATGCCGACCTGGCCACCGCGCCGAACTTCCTTGATCACACTGAGGATGCCTTCCTTGGTCGAAGGTGCCACGCGGTTGCCCATCTGCACACGCTGCTCGCGCAGCAGGTCGTCCACCGCCTTGAGCTTGGGTGGCCGGTAAAAAATGATCGGCTTGCATTGGTTGCAATAGAAGTGGTTCAGCACTTCCCAATTGCCCAAATGGCTGGTGATACCCACAACCCCCTTTCCTGAAGCCAGGGCCTGCTCCAGCACTTCAAGCCCATGCACTTCCTTGACCAGTTCCAGCGAACGGTGTGGGGGCCAGATCCAGGCGCAGGCGCTTTCGACGAAGGATTTGCCGATGTCCCGCAGTGCCTGGCCGACCAGCTGCTCGCGGGCAACCGGGTCCATCTCGGGGAAGCATTTGGCCAGGTTGATGCGCACCACGTTGCGCGAGCCATTGGGTATTTTCCACATCAGCCAGCCGATGCCGGCCCCGACGCGTTGCACCGCACCCCAAGGCAACTTGGCGAACAGTCGCAGCACCCCGACCATCAGGGCGCCCTTGAACTTTTCCACAGGCGAGTTCCTTATTTCAGCAAGACGGGCATTGTAACCCTTCAGTGGGACAAGGCGGCGTAGCGATCACAGTCGGTGGTGTGGTCCATGACCATGCCGGTTGCCTGCATGAAGGCATAGCAGATGGTCGGGCCGACGAAGGTGAAGCCGGCCTTGCGCAACGCCTTGCTCATGGCTTGGGCTTCTTCGGTCACGGCCGGGACTTCGCTGCGCGTGTTGAAATGATTGATCTTCGGGGCGCCGCCGACGAACGACCATAGCCACTCGGCGGGGTTATCCACAGCCAGCCAGGCCTGGGCATTGCGCCTGGCAGCCTTGAGCTTGAGCCGATTGCGGATAATGCCGGCATCCTGCATCAACGCCTCGATGCGCTCGTCGCTCATCACCGCGAGTTTCGCAGGATCGAAGCCCTCCAGCACTTCACGGTAGCGCTCGCGCTTGCGCAGCACGGTGATCCAGGAAAGCCCTGCCTGGAACCCTTCGAGCAAAAGCATCTCGAACAGCAACGCCGGGTCACGCTGGGGCGTTCCCCATTCCTGGTCATGGTAGGCCTGGTACAACGGATCGTCGGTACACCAAAAGCAGCGTGGCATAAGGCTCCAATGAGTAGAGGGCGAGGCGAATCAGGTTATACTCCCGCTCTTTACATCCGCATCCCCAGATACAGGTGAATTTCGTGAGCCAGCCTACGCCAGCCGTGCGTACCTTCCAAGACCTGATCCTCGCCCTGCAGAACTACTGGGCCGAGCAAGGTTGTGTGGTGCTTCAGCCCTACGATATGGAAGTAGGCGCCGGCACTTTCCACACCGCTACCTTCCTGCGCGCAGTGGGTCCAGAAACCTGGAACGCCGCCTACGTGCAGCCAAGCCGTCGCCCTGCCGACGGGCGGTATGGCGAAAACCCCAACCGCCTGCAGCATTACTATCAATTCCAGGTGGTGCTCAAGCCCAACCCGGCCAACTTCCAGGAGCTGTACCTCGGCTCGCTGAAGGCCATCGGTCTGGACCCGTTGGTGCACGACATTCGCTTCGTCGAAGACAACTGGGAATCGCCAACCCTCGGCGCTTGGGGCCTGGGCTGGGAAATCTGGCTCAATGGCATGGAGGTGACCCAGTTCACCTACTTCCAGCAGGTCGGTGGTATCGAATGCTACCCGGTGACCGGTGAAATCACCTATGGCCTGGAGCGCCTGGCCATGTATATCCAGGGCGTGGACTCGGTCTACGACCTGGTATGGGCCGATGGTCCGTTCGGCAAGGTCAGCTACGGCGACGTGTTCCACCAGAACGAAGTGGAGCAGTCGACCTACAACTTCGAGCACGCCAACGTCGAGAAATTGTTCGAGCTGTTCGACTTCTACGAAAGCGAAGCCAACCGCCTGATCAAGCTGGAGCTGCCGTTGCCGACCTATGAAATGGTCCTCAAGGCATCCCATACGTTCAACCTGCTCGATGCCCGTCGCGCCATCTCGGTGACCGAGCGCCAGCGTTACATCCTGCGGGTGCGAACCCTGGCCCGCGACGTGGCGCAAAGCTACCTGCAGGCCCGTGCGCGCATGGGCTTCCCGATGGCGACCCCCGAACTGCGTGACGAAGTGTTGGCTAAGCTGGAGGCTGCACAATGAGTGCTCAAGATTTCCTGGTAGAACTGGGCACCGAAGAGCTGCCACCCAAGGCCCTTGCGACCCTGGGCGACGCGTTCCTGGCCGGTATCGAAAAAGGCCTGCAAGCTGCTGGCCTGAACTACACCGGCAAATCGGTCTACGCCGCGCCGCGTCGCCTGGCGGTGCTGATCCGTCAACTCGATGTGCAGCAGCCTGACCGCAGCATCAACATCGATGGCCCGCCCCTGCAAGCGGCCTTCAACGCAGAAGGCGAGCCGACCCAGGCTGCACTGGGCTTTGCCAAGAAGTGCGGTGTGGAGCTGGCCGACATCGACCGTAGCGGCCCCAAGCTGCGCTTCTCCCAGCACATCCCCGGCAAGGCGACCGCAGGCCTGCTGCCGACCATCGTCGAAGACTCGCTCAACGACCTGCCTATTCCCAAGCGCATGCGCTGGGCGGCAAGCCGTGAAGAGTTCGTGCGTCCGACCCAATGGCTGGTGATGCTGCTGGGCGATCAGGTGGTCGACTGCACCCTGTTGTCCCAGAAAGCCGGCCGCCAATCGCGCGGGCACCGCTTCCACCATCCGGAAAACGTCACCATCAGCGCCCCGGCCAACTATGTCGAAGACATGCGCAAGGCCTACGTGCTGGCCGATTTCAGTGAGCGTCGCGACCTGATCGCCAAACGCACCGCCGAGCTGGCCATGCAGCAGGAAGGCACCGCTATCGTGCCGCCCGCGTTGCTGGACGAGGTGACCGCGCTGGTCGAGTGGCCGGTACCGCTGGTGTGCTCGTTCGAAGAGCGTTTCCTGGAGGTGCCGCAAGAAGCCTTGATCACCACCATGCAGGACAACCAGAAGTACTTCTGCCTGCTCGACAGCGAAGGCAAGCTGCTGCCGCGCTTCATCACCGTGGCCAACGTCGAGAGCCGCGACCCCAAGCAGATCGTGCAGGGTAATGAAAAGGTCGTGCGTCCGCGCCTGACCGACGCCGAGTTCTTCTTCAAGCAGGACAAGAAGCAACCGCTGGAAACCTTCAACGAGCGCTTGAAGAATGTGGTATTCCAGGCCCAGCTGGGTACGGTCTATGACAAGGCCGAGCGAGTATCGAAACTGGCAGCGTTCATTGCGCCCTTGATTGGCGGCGATGCTCAACGGGCCGCGCGTGCCGGCTTGCTGTCCAAGTGCGACCTGGCCACGGAAATGGTCGGTGAGTTCCCAGAGATGCAGGGCGTAGCCGGCTACTACTACGCGCTCAACGACGATGAACCGCAGGATGTGGCGCTGGCGCTGAACGAGCAGTACATGCCACGCGGTGCTGGTGCAGAACTGCCTCAGACCTTGACCGGTGCTGCCGTCGCCATCGCCGACAAGCTCGATACCCTGGTGGGTATCTTCGGCATCGGCATGCTGCCAACCGGCAGCAAGGACCCGTACGCCCTGCGCCGCGCCGCACTGGGCGTGCTGCGTATCCTGATCGAGAAGCAGCTGGACCTGGACCTGACCGGTGCCGTGCAGTTCGCGGTCAAGCAATACGGGGCCAAGGTCAAGGCTGCCGGGCTGGCTGACCAGGTGCTGGAGTTCATCTTCGACAGGCTGCGTGCTCGTTACGAAGACGAAGGCATCGACGTCGCCACCTACCTTTCGGTTCGCGCGCTTCAGCCGGGTTCTGCACTGGACTTCGATCAGCGCGTTCAGGCTGTCCAGGCCTTCCGCAAGCTGCCCGAAGCCGAGGCACTGGCCGCCGTCAACAAGCGCGTGTCGAACCTGTTGAGCAAGGCAGAAGGCGCCATCGCCGAACAGGTCGAGCCCAAGTACTTCGACAACGCCAACGAGTTCTCGCTGTACTCGGCCATCCAGCAAGCCGATCAGGCTGTGCAACCGATGGCTGCTGCACGCCAGTACAGCGAGTCGCTGGCGCGCCTTGCCGCACTGCGTGACCCGGTCGATGCCTTCTTCGAGGCCGTGATGGTCAATGCCGAGGACGCCAAGGTACGTGCCAACCGATATGCCCTGCTCAGCCGTCTGCGTGGGCTGTTCCTGGGTGTGGCCGACATTTCGCTGCTGGGGTAGGCCTTGAAACTGCTGATTCTCGATCGTGACGGGGTCATCAACCAGGACTCCGACGCCTATATCAAGTCGCTGGATGAATGGGTGCCCATCCCTGGCGCCATCGAGGCGATCGCGCAGTTGAGCAAAGCGGGCTGGACGGTGGCCGTGGCCACCAACCAGTCCGGTATCGCCCGTGGTTATTACCCAATCGCGACGCTCGAGGCCATGCATGCGCGCTTGCGCATGCTGGTGGCCGAGCAGGGCGGTGAGGTGGGGCATATCGTGTATTGCCCGCATGGCCCCGATGAAGGCTGCGACTGCCGCAAGCCCAAGCCGGGCCTGTTGCAGGCCATCGCCGAGCATTACCAGGCAAGCCTTGAGGGCGTCTGGTTCGTGGGCGATAGCCAAAGTGACCTACAGGCTGCGCTGGCCGTCGATGCACAACCTGTTCTGGTAAAGACAGGCAAAGGCGAACGCACCCTTGAGAAGGGCGTTCCGGCCTCAACCCTGATCTATGACGATCTGGCTGCCATCGCCAGAGCACTTATCTAAACGGTGCGCCTTTGGGCGCACTTTTCTAAAAGCGGGCAAGTCCCGCAATGGTACGAACCACTATGTCGATCCTGCAGGCGATCAGAGTCTTTCTTTTTTACCTGCTGCTGGGTACCAGTTCGCTGCTCTGGTGCTCGCTGAGCTTCTTCGTTGCGCCATTTCTGTCGTTCCCCAAGCGCTACAGATTCATCAATGTGTACTGGTGCCGCTGCGCTATTTTCCTGGCACGCGTCATCGTAGGCATCGATTACAAGATTACCGGCGCTGAAAACGTGCCAGCCGAGCCTTGCGTGATCTTGTCGAATCACCAGAGCACCTGGGAGACGTTTTTCCTGTCCCAGTATTTCTCGCCGCTCAGCCAAGTGCTCAAGCGTGAACTGCTGTATGTGCCTTTCTTTGGCTGGGCCATGGCCATGCTGCGCCCCATTGCCATCGACCGCGACAACCCCAAGGAAGCCTTGCGCCAGGTGGCCAAGAAGGGCGATGAACTGCTCAAGCAGAAAACCTGGGTCCTGATTTTCCCGGAGGGCACACGCGTACCTTTTGGCACGGTGGGCAAGTTCTCTCGAGGCGGAACGGCGCTGGCGGTAAACGCTGGGCTACCGGTATTACCCATTGCCCACAATGCCGGCAAGTACTGGCCGAAGAATGGCTGGGGCAAGCACGCTGGCACCATCGAAGTGGTGATCGGCGAACCCATGTACGCCAACGGCACAGGCCCTCGCGCCATCGCCGAACTCAATGACCGCGCCCAAGCCTGGAACGAAGCCACCCAACGGGGCCTGGGCTCTCTTGCGCAGGTCGAAGAAAGCACGCAGGCCCAGGCCTGAGCCGCTTGTGGATAACGTGTGAGCAAATTATGGATTAGCTGTTGCGAAAATTAGCTAAGCCTATGAATTTGCTGCATATTTGTTCTTTATTGATTTTTTGGAAAAACGTGCATAAGTTTTTTCACGGCATAAAAAAACCGGCTTTTAGAGCCGGTTTTTTTATGGCTGCGGTTTAGCGAATCACACCTTGTCGATGTCCACATCCTTGGTCTCTTTGAGACAGAAGATGCCCACTACCAGGCTGATGCCTGTGACCAGTACCGGATACCACAACCCGTAGAAAATATCCCCGGTGTAGACCACCAAAGCGAACGATACCGTGGGCAGGAAACCGCCGAACCAGCCATTGCCGATGTGATAGGGCAAGGACATGGAGGTGTACCGGATACGCGTAGGGAACAGCTCGACCATCACGGCAGCCAGCGGTCCATAGGTCATGGTGGCGATCAGGATCATGGCCACAATCAACACCACCACCATCACGCTGTTGACTTGGGCCGGATCAGCCTTGGCGGGGTACCCGGCCTGCTCGACCGCCGCACGCATGGCCGCTTCGTCATAGCCATTGATGGTCTTGTCGCCGATGCTCACGACCACGTCGCTGCCATCAACGCTTACCGAGTTGTAGGGTAAGCCCTGCTTGACCAGGAAGGTCTTTACCTTGTCGCAAGGGCTATCGAAGCGGGCTTTGCCCACAGGGTCGAACTGGAAGGTGCAACCTTTCGGGTCAGCGGTGACGACGATGGGTGCCTGGCGGCTGGCGGTGTCGATCTGCGGGTTGGCGTAGAAGCTAAGGGCCTTGAACAAGGGGAAGTAGAGCACCGTGGCCAACAGCAGGCCCAGCATCAATATCGGTTTGCGCCCAATCCGATCGGACAGCCATCCAAAGAACACGAAAAACGGCGCCCCGATCACCACGCTGATGATCAGCAGGGTGTTGGCCTGGGCCGGGTCCATCTTCAACATCTGGGTCATGAAAAACAGCACGTAGAACTGTGCCGTATAGAAGGTAACAGCCTGGCCCGCATTGATACTGAACAGCGCAGTGAGCACGACCTTCAGGTTTGGCCAAGACGTAAATGACTCACGAATTGGCGACTTGCTGACCTTGCCCTGTGCCTTCATTTTCACGAAAGCCGGTGACTCGTGCATGCTCATCCGAATCCAGGTCGAGATCCCCAACAGCACGATGGACAGCAGAAACGGCAGCCGCCAGCCCCAGGTTTCGAACTGATCACCACTCACGTAACGGCTGCCCAGTACCACCAGCAATGACAGCAACAGACCCAAGGTGGCGGTGGACTGAATGAACCCAGTATGGAACCCCCGCTTGCCAGGTGGTGCATGTTCGGCCACGTAGGTGGCTGCACCGCCGTACTCACCGCCCAGCGCCAGGCCTTGCAGCATGCGCAGCACGACCAGGATGATCGGCGCTGCGATGCCGATGCTGGCATAGGTGGGCAAAAGGCCAACGGCGAACGTGGACAGTCCCATCAGCACGATGGTGATGAGAAAGGTGTACTTGCGCCCGATCATGTCCCCCAGGCGGCCGAACACCAGCGCGCCAAACGGTCGCACCAGAAAGCCCGCGGCAAACGCCATCAGTGCAAAAATGAACGCGGTGGTGTCGTTGACGCCCGCGAAAAACTGCTTGCTGATCACGGCAGCCAGGGCGCCGTAGAGGAAAAAGTCGTACCACTCGAAAACCGTACCGAGCGATGACGCGAAGATGATCTTGCGTTCTTCACGACGACTGGGGCGGCTGGCGGCCGCATCCTGCTCTTGGATGTAATCCGACATCGTTGCTGTCCTCGGCCCGCAGGCCACAGTGATTATTCTTGTTGTTCCACTGCCGACAGCGTCCGACTACGCGCTGTCGTATTGCACACCCGGTCAGGGTGTTGGTACTGCATCCTGGTTGAGGAAGGTCGTAGTGGCTACTCCTTTCAAAATAAGCTGCGCCGCCTTCTCGGCGATCATCAGGGTAGGTGAACAGGTATTGCCCGACGTGATCTGGGGCATGATCGATGCGTCTGCCACGCGAAGGCCTGGGATGCCATGAACACGAAGCTGGTCATCGACCACATCCATAGGGCCATTGCCCATGCGGCAGGTCCCTACGGGATGGAAGATCGTCGTGCCTATCTTGCCCGCCGCTTCGTGCAGCTGTTCTTCGGTCTGCAGGGCAGGCCCTGGCAGATATTCCTTGGGCGCAAAGGCGGCAAGGGCAGGGGCCTGCACAATGCGCCGGGTGAGACGAATGGCGTCGGCGGCGACGCGCAGGTCCTGGGGGTCGCTGAGGTAATTGGGGTCGATCAAGGGCGCGCTGTGCATGTCTGCACTGCGAATATCGATACGTCCACGGCTCAGTGGCCGCAAATTGCACACCGAAGCCGTGAAGGCTGGAAACTGATGCAACGGCTCGCCAAAACGCTCCAGTGACAGAGGCTGCACGTGGTACTGCAAGTTCGCAGTGGCCTGGTCGGGGCTTGAACGCACGAATGCGCCCAGCTGGCTCGGGGCCATGGCCAGCGGACCGCTGCGATCGTACAGGTAGCGCAGGCCCATGCCCATCTTCCCCCACAGGCTATTGGCCATCTGGTTGAGGGTACGTGCGTTGCCGATCTGGTAGATCAGCCGTAGTTGCAAGTGATCCTGCAGGTTGCTACCCACACCCGGTACGGAATGGCGCACCCCGATACCCAAGCCCTCCAGCAACTGCTGTGGACCAATGCCCGAGCGTTGCAGGATGCCGGGCGAGCCTACTGCACCTGCACACAGCACAATCTCTCGTCGCGCCGAGAACTCGTGCCAGCTGCCCTGCCAATAGGCTTTAACTGCGCGAGCACGCGTGTTGCTGAGCAGCACCTGGTCCACCTGCACATCGGTCAGGACACTCAGGTTAGGGCGGTGTTTGATGGGGCGCAAAAAGGCTTTGGATGCGTTCCAGCGAACACCACTGCGCTGGTTGACCTGAAAATATCCACAGCCTTCGTTGTCACCCGTATTGAAGTCATCGACCTTGGTAATACCCGTCTGCTCGGCTGCATCGCGGAAAGCGTCGAGGATCGGCCAGCTGTAGCGTTGGCGCTCTACACGCCATTCACCGCTACTACCATGGTGTTCGCTGGCACCGCCATGGTGGCTTTCGCTTTGCTTGAACAGCGGCAACACGTCTTTCCAGGCCCAGCCCCGGTTGCCTAGGCTAGCCCAGTGATCGTAGTCAGCTGCCTGGCCACGCATGTAAATCATGCCATTGATCGAAGAGCACCCGCCCAGGACCTTGCCACGAGGGTAACCCAGCGATCGACCTTGCAGCCCAGGCTGGGCCTCGGTCTTGAAGCACCAGTCCGTGCGCGGGTTACCGATGCAGTACAGGTAGCCCACTGGCACGTGAATCCAAGGGTAGTTATCCCGCCCACCGGCTTCGAGCAGCAGCACCCGGCATGACGGGTCGGCAGACAACCGGTTTGCCAGCAAGCAGCCAGCGGGGCCGGCACCCACGATCACATAGTCGTAGGCAGAATCGACTGATGACATAGAGGACCTCAGGGCCTGTTTTTGTTCTTGTCCCCAACCAGCTTAGTGAGTAATTTCGCGGAAGAAACACGCGATTTCGCGCACCCGTTGTGCGTTTAAGCACAGCGACGCCTCGTGGAGCGTCGGCACCTATCACCTGGGTGTTCGATACAGATATGCAAGGACCAGCATGTTCGATTGGAATGATTTGCGGTTTTTCCTGGAGTTGCAGCGCAGCGGGCGCTTGTTGACGGCCGCCAAGCGTCTGGAGACGACCCACAGCACCGTTGCGCGTCACATCGAGCGTATCGAGCAGAGCCTGGGCACTGCGTTGTTCGTTCAGCATGCGCAGGGGTATGAGCTGACGCCGTCTGGTCAGGCACTGCTCAAACATGCCGAAGCCATGGAGAACACCGCCTTGCTGGCGCAGGAGGAAATCACCCAGGCCATCACGCCGCTGGGCAAGATCCGCCTCGGCGTCACGGAGGGGATCGGCATCATGTTCTTCACGCCACGGATGAATGAGCTGTTCGAGCGCTACCCTGGCCTGGAAGTGGAGTTGGTTGCGGTGCCGCGTTTCGTCAGCATCCTCAACCGTGAAGCGGAAATCAGCATTCACCTGGAAAGGCCAAGTGCAGACTTGCTGATCACCCGCAAGCTGACCGACTACCGGCTGGCCCTCTATGCCAGCGCAGCGTACCTGGAGCGTGCCGCGCCATTGCGCAACCGCGAAGACCTGGCGCGGCACAGTTGGATCGGCTACGTGGACGACTTGCTGTTCAGTCAGGAGCTGCTGTTTCTCAACAGCTTCTGCCGATCGCCGAACGTGGTATTTCGCAGTACCAGCGTGATTGCCCAGCAAGCGGCGGCGCGTGCTGGGCTGGGTATCGCCGTGCTACCCAACTACATGGCGCGGCACGACCCAACGCTGGTTAGGGTGCTGCCGGGGGAAACCATCCAGCGCAGTTATTGGATCTGCACCCGGCGCGAACTGCATAAATCCGTGCGCCTGCGCGTGGTATGGGATTACCTGCTGAACCTGTGTGCCGCCGAGCAGGATGCGCTGCTAGCCCCCTAGCGCTCTGCTGATCAACAACGCCGCTGCGGCCCAGCCTGCGATGGCGAACAGTTGTTGCAGGCGGGGGCCCTCCAGCCTTGCCGCCAGTGGCCGGGCTACCAGCAGGCCCAGTACCGCACCTAGCGCAAATGGCGCACCCACCTGCCAGCGCATGCTCCCTGCAAGGGTGGCGGTAGCGACACTGCCCAAGGCGACTAGCGCGATGACTGCCAGGGAGGTAGAGACGATGCTGACCATACGCAAGTTGGTGTAGCGCCGCAGGGCAGGGACGATGACAAAGCCGCCGCCCACCCCCAGCAGGCCTGACAGCAACCCCGACAGCGCCCCGGTGCCGGCAAGCGCCCGAGCGCACGGAAGCGTCCAGCGTAACCGGCCCTGCAGAGGGTTGAGTACACAGGGCTCGATGAAGCGATGTGCACCTGAGTCTGCGCCATTCAATTGCTGACGAGCCTTCAACCAGGTGCGCATGCACGCGTAGATCAGGATGCCCGCAAACATCAGTTGCAGCGGTGCGTTGGGCAAGCGGTGCGCGAGCATCAGCCCCAGGGGCGTGAACACGATGCCCACTGCTGCGATGAACAGGGCCGCACGGTAGCGCACCACGCCCTGGCGCAAGCCCAAGCCGGCACCCACCGCGGCCGACAGCCCCACAGCCAGCAAACCGATCGGGGCGGCCTGCGCCATCGAAAGTCCCAGGCCGAACACCAGCAACGGAACCGCAAGGATGCCGCCACCGGCACCGGTCAGTGCCAAGACCGCGCCGATGATCGTGCCTAGGCCTGTACTGAGCCACGCCTGATTGATCACTGGGCTGCCTCGGTCGTGCTTGCTACCGGCTTGGCCAGCCATTCACGGCCCTTGAGCATGCCTTGCCAGTACAAGGGTGGTAGCAGGCGAGCTTTGAGCAGCCAGGCCAGCCGTGTGGGTTTGCGGCCGTCAAGGAGCCATTGGGGAAAGCTCGGCTTGAGCGCGCCACCATAGCCAAACTCGGCCAGCACGATCTTGCCGCGCTCGACCGTCAGTGGGCAGGACCCGTAGCCATCATAGTGCGCCAGGCCCGTGCGTCGGCCCAGGGCCACCAATACATTGTTGGCCACCACCGGCGCTTGCTTGCGTGCAGCGGCTGCCGTCTTCGCGTTGCTGGCATTGATCACGTCCCCAAGGGCGTGCACATGGGCGAAGGTACGATGGCGCAGGGTCGCGGGATCCACATCCACCCAGCCAGCGCCATCGGCGAGGCAGCTGTGACGAATGAAGTCGGGGGCGACCTGCGGCGGTACCACATGCAGCATGTCGAACGGCTCGGTGCGAAGGTGCTGAGTGCCATCCGCAAACGTATGGGCGAACACAGCCTGCTGCTTCGGTCCATCCACCGCGATCAGCCGATGGCCGAAGTTGAGGTCTACCGAGTACTTGTCGATATACGCCATCAAGGCAGGCACATAGGCCGGCACCCCGAACAAGGCATTGCCGGCATTGAAAAAGCTGGCTCGTACGGTGCCCAGTCGGCCCTGGCGCAGCCAGTGGTCGCACGAAAGGTACAGCGCTTTTTGCGGTGCGCCAGCGCATTTGATGGGCATGGGCGGCTGGCAGAACACGGCGCGGCCTTGCCTGAGGCCTTGCACCAACTCCCAGGTATAGGGCGCCAGGTCATAGCGGTAATTGGACGTGACGCCATGCTCGCCCAGGGTATCGGCCAGCCCATCGATGGCCGTCCAATCCAGCTTCAATCCGGGGCAGACCACCAGCTGTTCATAGGTGAAAGCCCTGCCATCTGCCAGCAGGACCTTGCGACAATGTGCATCGAACCCTTGCACCTGTGACTTGATCCAGCGCACCGCGCGAGGGATGACGGACGACATCGGCCGAGCCGTGCTCGGGGCATCGAAGACCCCAGCACCGACCATGGTCCAGCCGGGTTGGTAGTAATGGACCTCGGCGGGGTCTATCAGGGCAATGTCCAGCGAGCGGTCGCGCTTGAGGAGGCTGGACGCCGTCGCAATGCCAGCAGCACCGGCGCCTATGATGATGATCTGGTGATGAAAGGCTGGGACGGAAGAGGGCACGGCGGGCATGGTTGATCCTGACTGTCTGGTTATGGGATGTGCCTGACTACAGCGAATTGAGGGGAATCTTCAGGTAGCGCACCCCATTGGCTTCAGGCGCTGGGAACTGGCCGCTGCGCATGTTCACCTGGACGGCGGGCAGGATCAGGACAGGCATGTCCAGCGTTCGATCACGCGCTTGGCGCATGGCAACGAAGCTGTCTTCGTCGATACCCTGGTGGATGTGAATGTTCTGAGTGCGCTGCTCGGCCACGGTGGTCATGTACCGCAGCTCGCGCCCTTCGGGCAGGTAGTCGTGGCACATGAACAGCCGGGTGCCATCTCCAAGGGCCAGGAGGCGGTGGATCGACCGATACAGGGTCCGAGCATCGGCGCCAGGGAAGTCGCATCGCGCAGTACCGTAGTCCGGCATGAACAGCGTGTCGCCGACGAAGACTGCCGACTCGCCTTCATGCTCGATGAGGTAGCTCATGCAGGCAGGCGTATGCCCAGGGGTATGCAGGGCTTGAGCCTGCAGATTGCCTATCTGGAAAATGTCTCCATCGTCGAACAGGACGTCGAACTGGCTGCCATCACGGGCGAAGCCAGGTTCAGCGTTGAACAAACTGCCGAAGACTTTCTGGACCTGGGTGATGCAAGCGCCGATTGCAATGCGGCCTCCCAGCTTGTCTTTGAGGTAGGCAGCAGCGGACAGGTGATCTGCATGCACATGGGTTTCCAATATCCACTGCACCTGGGCGCCAAGCGCTTTCACGCGTTCGATCAGGCAATCTGCAGAGGCTGTGGTCACGCGCCCAGCCTTCGGGTCGTAATCCAGAACGCTGTCGATCAAGGCGCAAGCACGCGTTTCGCCATCCATGACCAGGTAGCTGATGGTTGAGGTGGCGCTGTCGAAGAACGCTTCCACGTGAAAGTTATTGCCAATGATCATTCAAGTCTCCCATTCGGCTCCCCCTCGTTGGCTGCATTTTTCCAGAGGGCGCCATACCTATCCCCATCAAGATGCATGCCACCCCACTGATACTCGCCTGGAGCCCAGAATTGGCGGAGTGACAGGCAAATGGCAGCTTCGTTGGCAGTGAACAGTGGCAGTCAGGTGTCAGTCGATGGCAGCAGCTGGCAGTCCTTGCTACCCTCGAACTCGTTATCCGACTGGTGCCGTCATGTCCGAACCTCACCCTTCCGTGCTTGCCTTGGTGTCTTTCCTGGAGCACGACGTACTGCCCGCCATCGTGCTGGACACCGACTACAACATTCTGGCCGCCAACGCCGCTTATCGACGTCAGTTCGGCCAGGACCAGCAGGCGCCGCTTGGGCAGAAATGTCACAAGGTCTCACACCATTACCACGTTCCCTGCGACCAGGCCGGCGAGGACTGCCCGATGCGCAAGGCCTGGTCCAGCAAGGTGCCCGAGCGTGTGCTGCATGTGCATCACACCCCACGCGGGCCGGAACATGTGGATGTCGAACTTCGGCCGATCCTGGATGAGCAGGGCAGGGTGATTGCTTTCGTCGAACGGCTCACCCGTATCGTCATCGCATCTGCCCAGCCTCAGGAACAGGGCCTAGTGGGCCAGGCACCTGCATTCAAGGCGGCATTGGCCAGCTTGCAACGCGCGGCGCCGGCTGACATCCCTGTCTTGCTCCAGGGTGAGTCCGGCACCGGCAAGGAACTGTTCGCGCGCGCATTGCACATGGGCAGCCCCAGAGCCGATGGGCCCTTGGTCGTGGTCGATTGCACCAGCCTGACGGAGGCGCTTTTCGAAAGCGAACTGTTCGGTTATGAGAAGGGCGCATTCACCGGTGCGCACCAGCGCAAGACCGGCCTGGCGGAAGCTGCCCATGGCGGTACGCTGTTCCTGGACGAGATAGGTGAGGTGCCCTTGGCCATGCAGGTCAAGCTGTTGCGCTTGATCGAAACCGGCAGCTTCCGGCCAGTAGGTAGCCTGCGCACCGTGCATTCGGACTTCAGACTGGTGTCGGCAACCCATAAACCCTTGAGGCAGATGGTGGCCGACGGGACGTTCAGGGAGGACCTGTACTATCGGATCAGTGGTTTCCCCATCCGCATGCCTGCACTGCGCGAGCGTAGCGAGGATTTGCCTCTGTTGATCCAAAGCCTGCTGAAAAGAATCGCAGGGCCCAGCGCGCCCACGCTCGGTGATGCAGCACTTGATCAACTGAGGATGTATCCGTTTCCGGGGAACATCCGCGAGCTACGCAACATCCTGGAGCGGGCACGTCTGTTTGCCGATGAAGGCGTCATTGAGCCGGAACACTTGCCAGAAGACGTGGTGTCGCTACCTGCCGAAGTGCGCGCCTACGCAAGTCGACCGGCAGATCTCATACAGGTGCTCAGTCATTTCAAGGGGTCGCGCAGTGAGCTGGCCAAGCAGTTGGGTATCAGCGAACGTACGTTGTATCGGCGCTTGAAAGCAGCGGGCATTGCCGACGTACATTGACGCCCTGCACGCAAGCCGAACCCGGGGCATTGCTCGCCCTCGTCGCACGTCGCTCTTGCAGAATCATGCAAGCGATTGGCAGAAATCGCATAACCCGTACCACCTCATGCCTCCTAATCTTGGGTTCACCCGCTGCCATCAAGGTGGCTTTTCCAAGCTGAAGCAGGAGCGACATATGGACGGTATTCAAGGCAAAGTCGTCGTCATCACCGGGGCCAGCAGCGGTATCGGTGAAGCAACAGCCCGCTTGCTCGCAAGCAAAGGCGCCAGCGTAGTGCTGGGTGCCCGTCGCATTGATCGCCTACATGCGGTCGCCAACGAGCTTCGCTTGGCGGGAGGTACAGCCGATGTACAGGCGCTGGATGTCACGCGCTTGGACAGCATGCAGTCCTTCGTTGATTTCGCCATGTCGCTGCACGGTCGCATTGACGTCCTCATCAATAACGCTGGGGTCATGCCGCTTTCAAAACTCGAAGCACTCAAGGTCCAAGAGTGGGACCAGATGATTGACGTGAACATTCGAGGCGTGCTGCATGGCATCGCCGCGGCGCTTCCAGTAATGCAGCGACAGCGTGCAGGGCAGATCATCAATATCGCATCCATTGGCGCCTATACGGTTAGCCCAACCGCTGCGGTGTACTGCGCCACCAAATATGCAGTACGTGCGATTTCTGAAGGTCTGCGTCAGGAAGTAGGGGGCGACATTCGGGTGACGCTGATCGCGCCAGGCGTCACCGAGTCGGAGCTGGCCGATAGCATTTCAGATGCAGGCGGCCGAGCGGAGATGCAGGCGTTTCGCAAGGTCGCAATACCTGCTTCAGCCATCGCTCAAGCGATAGCGTATGCGGTTGCGCAACCGGCAGAGGTGGATGTCAGTGAACTGATCGTGCGACCCACGGCAAGTCCGTTCTGAGCTTTACCCTTGAGCCGATGGGGGTGAGCTTGCCTACCCAAAGATCGGGAAATAAAAAGCCCGCTGGCGCGGGCTTGATGATGACCGGTTAAACTCGAATTTCGAAGCTACCCGGTCATGTGACGGTCGAGGCTAATCAGAAGTCCAGGTTGGAAACCGACAGTGCATTGCTTTCGATGAAGTCACGGCGCGGTTCAACGGCATCACCCATCAGGGTGTTGAAGATCTGGTCAGCCGCGATTGCATCTTCAATCGTGACCTTCAGCATCCGGCGCACTGTTGGGTCCATGGTGGTTTCCCACAGCTGATCCGGGTTCATCTCGCCCAACCCTTTATAGCGCTGGATGGTATGGCGCTTGGTGGTCTCGTTCATCAACCAGTCCAGGCCCTCCTTGAACTCGACGATGGCTTTGCGACGCTCGCCACGCTGCACATAAGCGCCTTCGCCCAACAGGCTGGACAGCTTGGCACCTACGTTGACTACGGTGCGGTAGTCGTTGCTGCCGAAGAAGTCACGGTTGAACGTGATGTAACTGGCAAGCCCGTGGGAGGTAATTTCCACCTCAGGCAGCCATACGTTACGTTCCTTGTCTTCACGCAGGCTGGCCTTGTAGACCAGGCCCGATTTCTGGGTCGAATTCAGGCGCTCGTGCAACTGGTTCTTCCAGGCTTCCATCACGGCATGATCACCCAGCTGCTCGAGGGTGACTTCAGGCAGATAGATAAAGTGCTCGGTTAGCTCCTGCGGGTACAAGCGCGACAGACGCTTGAGGGTCTTCATCACACCGCGGAACTCGTTGACCAGGGCTTCCAGTTGCACGCCGGATACCGGTGGCGCGGACTCGTCCAGGTGCAGGCTGGCGTCTTCCAGGGCCGATTGGGTCATGTACTCTTCCATGGCCTCATCGTCCTTGATGTACTGCTCCTGCTTGCCGCGCTTGACCTTGTACAGCGGTGGCTGGGCGATGTAAATGTAACCGCGCTCGACCAGCTCCGGCAATTGGCGGAAGAAGAAGGTCAGCAGCAACGTACGAATGTGCGAACCGTCAACGTCAGCATCGGTCATGATGATGATGTTGTGATACCGCAGTTTTTCGATGTTGTACTCTTCCCGACCAATGCCGCAGCCCAACGCAGTGATCAATGTCCCCACTTCCTGGGACGAGATCATCTTGTCGAACCGAGCTTTCTCCACGTTCAGGATCTTGCCTTTGAGCGGCAGAATGGCCTGGGTCCGACGGTTACGCCCCTGCTTCGCAGAGCCGCCTGCGGAGTCACCCTCGACCAGATAGAGTTCAGATAGGGCAGGGTCCTTCTCCTGGCAGTCAGCCAGCTTGCCTGGCAAGCCCGCGATATCCAGTGCACCCTTACGGCGGGTCATCTCACGCGCTTTGCGGGCAGCTTCACGAGCACGCGCAGCATCGATCATTTTCCCGACGACAGCCTTGGCTTCGTTCGGGTTTTCCAACAGGAAATCGGAGAAGTACCTGTTCATCTCCTGCTCGACAGCGGTTTTCACTTCCGACGAAACCAGCTTGTCTTTAGTCTGCGAGCTGAACTTGGGATCGGGCACCTTGACCGAAATGATTGCAGTCAGGCCTTCACGGGCGTCGTCCCCGGTGGTCGAAACCTTGTTCTTCTTTGCCAGGCCTTCTTGCTCGATGTAGCTGTTCAGGCTGCGGGTTAACGAAGAACGGAAGCCTACCAAGTGCGTACCGCCATCACGCTGCGGGATGTTGTTGGTAAAGCACAGCAGGTTCTCGTTGAAGCTGTCGTTCCACTGGAGAGCAACTTCTACGCCCACACCGTCTTCACGCTGCACGCTAAAGTGGAACACCTGAGCGTTTACCGGCGTCTTGTTGGTATTCAAGTACTCGACGAACGCCCGCAGGCCGCCTTCGTATTTGAAGAACTCTTCCTTACCACTTCGCTCGTCTTTCAGCAGAATGCCAACGCCCGAGTTCAGGAAAGACAGTTCACGAATTCGCTTGGCCAGGATGTCCCAACTGAAGTGAATATTCTTGAATGTCTCAGCGGACGGCTTGAAGTGAATATGAGTACCGGTCGTCTCGCTCTCGCCAACGATCGCCATCGGCGCCTGAGGCACACCATGGACATACGTCTGCTCCCAGATCTTGCCGCTGCGACGTACCGTCAGTATCAATTGCTCGGACAATGCGTTGACGACCGAAACACCTACCCCGTGCAATCCACCGGATACCTTGTAGGAGTTGTCATCGAACTTACCGCCTGCGTGCAGCACCGTCATGATGACTTCTGCTGCCGACACGCCTTCTTCTTTATGCACATCGACCGGAATGCCACGGCCGTTGTCACGCACGCTGATGGATTCATCAGGGTGGATAATTACTGTGATGTCGTCGCAATGGCCGGCCAGGGCTTCGTCGATGGAGTTGTCGACCACCTCGAATACCATGTGGTGCAGGCCGCTACCATCATCGGTGTCGCCAATGTACATGCCGGGACGCTTGCGCACGGCATCCAAACCTTTTAGCACCTTGATGCTGGAGGAGTCGTACGTCTGATTTTCGCTCATGCCTTCACTCCCGATGGTCGTGGGTCTGGGTGATACGGCCCTGTTCCACGTGGAACAAAGCAACCGGCGTTTCCGTCTGCCAGCCTTCCCTCAATAATTCATGATCTACACAGGTGATGAATACCTGGCAGCGTAATTCTTCAAGCAAGCGACACAGTGCACGGCGATGTTGCTCATCGAGCTCCGATGGCAAATCGTCCACGAGATAAATGCAGTGGCCGCGTCGCGCTTGGCCAACCAAATGACCTTGAGCTATCCGCAATGCGCATACCACCAGCTTTTGTTGGCCACGGGACAGGATGTCTGCTGCGTTGTTTGCAGCTAATCGAAGTCGCAAATCTGCCCGTTGCGGACCCGCCTGCGTGTGTCCCATCTGTTGGTCACGGAGAATAGAAGCAGCCAACACATCCTGCAGTTCACGGTCTTTGTCCCAGCCTCGGTAATAGCTCAAGGTCAGACCGTCGAGTTCAAGCAACTCGCTCAGGGTCTTTTCGAATACAGGCTTCAGGGCCTTGATATATTCGCGGCGGTACTCATCTATTTCGGCGCTGGCCAAGCACAACTCTCGGTCCCAAGCGGCTTGCGAAGCTGGGTCAAGTGTACCATGCCGCAACCATGAGTTCCGCTGCCGGAGGGCCTTCTGCAGGCGCTGCCACGCAGGCATGAAACGGGGTTCCACGTGGAACACACCCCAATCCAGGAACTGCCGCCTGATTTTTGGGGCACCTTCCAGTAGCCGAAAGCTATCTGGGTTGATGAGCTGCAATGGAAGCAATTCAGCAAGTTGTGCCGCGCTACGCGCATTCTGCCCATCGATCCTGATGGTGAAATCACCCTGACGTTCGCGAGACACCCCGAGGTTGCAGTTACCTCCTTCGGCGAGGAGCACCTCTCCGAATACCGTACAAGACGCTTGCTCATACTGGATCACCGGGTTCAAGCGCGTACTGCGAAAGGATCGAGCCAGACCGAGCAAATGAACGGCTTCGAGAAGACTTGTCTTGCCGCTCCCGTTATCGCCATAGAGCACGTTGATACGCGGGGAGGGGGAGAGCGTCACCGGGTGCAGATTTCGCACCCCGGTGACGATGATACGTCTAAGTGACATTGGGCCTGCTTTGCTTACAGCCGCATCGGCATGACAACGTACGAAGAGTCGTCATTGCCTGCCTCCTGCAGCAATGCACTGCTATTGGAGTCTGACAAAATCAGGCGTACCTGCTCAGTAGTCATCACGCCCAGCACATCCAGCAGATAACTAACGTTGAAACCAATCTCAAGCGAGCTGCCGTCGTAATCGACGCTGATTTCTTCCTCAGCCTCTTCCTGCTCGGGGTTATTGGCTTGGATCTTCAACTGGCCGGCAGCAAGCAACAAACGAATCCCGCGGTACTTTTCGTTGGACAGGATAGCGGTGCGGCTGAATGCCTCGCGCAAAGCTTGGCGATCGCCGATTACCAGTTTGTCACCACCCTTGGGCAGCACGCGCTCGTAGTCGGGGAATTTCCCGTCGACGAGCTTGGAAGTGAATGTGAATTCACCTGTCGTTGCGCGGATATGGTGCTGGCCAAGCACGATGCTAACCATGCCTTCAGGCTCGGTCAGCAAGCGAGCAAGCTCAAGAATACCTTTGCGCGGCACGATTACCTGGTGGCGGTCGTCCTGTTCGATCGGTGCACTCATCGAGCACAAGGCCAGGCGATGACCATCCGTGGAAACGGCGCGCAGGGTATTTCGCGAAACCTCCAGCAGCATACCGTTAAGGTAGTAACGGACGTCTTGCTGGGCCATGGCGAAGCTGGTGCGCTCGATCAATCGACGCAGTTTGCTCTGCTCCAGATTGCACGTGAGCGAGCCAGGGCCTTCTTCAACGGTCGGGAAATCATTGGCAGGCAATGTCGACAGTGTGAAGCGGCTACGCCCGGCCTTGACCAGGAGTTTCTGCTCATCGAGCTTGATGTCGATCAGCACGTCGCTGGGCAGGCTTTTGCAAATGTCCATCAACTTGCGGGCTGGGACAGTGATCTCGCCAGGCTCGGCAGGTTCTTCCAGTTGCACACGGCCAACCAGTTCAACCTCAAGGTCGGTACCGGTCAGCGACAGTTGCTGGCCTTGTACGACCAGCAAAACATTGGAAAGCACCGGCAACGTCTGCCGGCGCTCGACGACACCTGCCACCAGTTGCAGAGGTTTGAGCAAGGCTTCGCGTTGAATGGTGAAATGCATGGTCTTGTCCCTTGCCTTCATATGGCTGCGCTGACGCCCCTCAGGTCGTCAGCGTGCGCAGCAGGTTCTTGTAGTCCTCGCGGATATCCGCGTCGGATTCTTTCAGTTCATTGATCTTGCGGCAGGCATGCAACACAGTCGTATGGTCGCGCCCACCAAACATGTCGCCGATTTCTGGCAAGCTGTGGTTGGTCAACTCCTTGGAGAGCGCCATCGCCACCTGGCGTGGACGTGCCACCGAACGGGACCGGCGTTTGGACAACAGATCAGAGATCTTGATCTTGTAGTACTCGGCCACCGTACGCTGGATGTTATCCACACTCACCAGCTTGTCTTGCAATGCCAGAAGGTCCTTCAGGGATTCGCGGATCAATTCGATGGTGATGTCGCGCCCCATGAAGTGCGAATGAGCAATCACTCGCTTCAGGGCGCCCTCGAGCTCACGCACGTTCGACCGAATACGCTGAGCGATGAAGAAGGCGGCATCGTGCGGCAGCTCCACCTTGGCCTGATCGGCCTTTTTCATCAGGATCGCGACGCGCGTTTCCAGTTCCGGCGGCTCTACGGCCACCGTGAGGCCCCAGCCAAAGCGCGATTTAAGGCGTTCCTCGAGCCCTTCGATTTCCTTGGGATACCGATCGGAGGTGAGAATCACCTGCTGGCCACCTTCAAGCAATGCGTTGAAGGTGTGGAAAAACTCTTCCTGTGAACGCTCCTTGCGCGCGAAAAACTGAATGTCATCAATGAGCAACGCATCGACCGAGCGGTAGAAGCGCTTGAACTCGTTGATCGCATTGAGCTGAAGTGCCTTGACCATATCGGCGACGAAGCGCTCGGAATGCAGGTACACCACCTTGGCATTCGGGTTTTTTCTAAGCAGGTGGTTACCCACGGCATGCATGAGGTGGGTTTTACCCAGGCCCACACCGCCATAAAGGAACAATGGGTTGTAACCGTGCTTGGGGTTGTCGGCAACTTGCCAGGCGGCAGCACGGGCCAGCTGGTTCGACTTGCCTTCCACAAAGGTGTCGAACGTGAATGTGCGGTTCAGGTAGCTGGTGTGCTTGAGGGCACCCTCTACCTGTACCGTGCGCTGCTCCGTCCTACCCGTGGGGGCCTGAGCAGGTTCGGCCATGGCATCGAAGCTATCCCTAGAAGAAGGCTCGACCACATCGTTGGCGTTTGCAGGCGCGGGGTCAAGTGTCGCCGTTGGAGCAGGCTCGGACGGCGTGACGGCGGGGGCCTTGGGCGTCGTTTGAACCAGGGAGGCTGCAACAGCCGCGCTTACCGGGGCATTAGGTGCTGCACGGGGCGCAGAGCTGCGCCGGCTGCCAATAAGCAGCGACAACGCGGGGGCTATGCCCGTGCCTTTTTCTCCCAAAAGCTCAAGCAAACGCCCCAGGTACTTTTCATTGACCCAATCGAGAACGAAACGGTTAGGCGCATAGACGCGCAACTCGTCGCCTTCGGCTTCGACCTGTAACGGACGGATCCAGGTGTTGAATTGCTGGGCAGGCAGTTCATCGCGCAGAAGCTCCACGCACTGCTGCCAAAGTTCCACTGACACGGATATCCCCTGAGCTTGAAAGCCACGAAGGCTGAAACAAACGGCCATTGTACCGGGCACGCGCTCAGTTATCCACATGCAGACACGTCGGCATTCATGGCAAACCAGCCACTAAATAACCGAAACACCACTTATACACTGTGCATAAGCCTTGTGCATAACTAGGCCTGAAGGCTATGCACAACCCTATGAATCGCCCTGTGTATAACCTGCCTGTGCATAAAACCCATACTTATACACAGCTTAAATTCAAGCCTGCAACAGCTGTAGCACGGCTTTCAAACAGGGTTTAAAAATGCTGTACATCTCTGAATTCAAGGCCTGCAGCAGGTTATCCACAGAAAGTTATCCACTTAAGAGTATTAAGATCTTCAAAGAAGCTTTTTATATGTCTTTCTTATTTTTCATGTTGAGCGGTGTTGCCTTACCGAGCTCCATATAAGTGTCCGTGCCGCTAGCCCAGGCCTACGCCCGTTCATCCCACACCTAAAGGAAAGGTTGGTTGGAAATTGACCTATGGGCTTGCTTTCTCTAGAATCGCCGGTCTCTTAAAAGGGGGCCATCCCGGCCCGTCGTCGACAAACCCAGGTAACACGCCATGAAACGTACTTTCCAACCAAGCACCATCAAGCGCGCGCGCACTCACGGTTTCCGTGCCCGTATGGCTACCAAGAACGGCCGCGCTGTTCTGTCGCGTCGTCGTGCCAAAGGCCGTAAGCGTCTGGCCATTTGATTTTTCGGCACAGGTGGTGAGTCAGGACTTCAGTCGGGAAAAGCGACTGCTTACACCCCGGCATTTCAAAGCGGTCTTCGACTCCCCAACCGGCAAGGTTCCAGGGAAAAACCTGCTGATCCTTGCTCGCGAGAACGGTCTGGATCACCCGCGCCTAGGCCTGGTGATTGGCAAGAAAAGCGTCAAGCTCGCCGTTCAACGCAACCGCCTCAAGCGCTTGATGCGCGATTCCTTTCGTCTGAACCAGCATTCACTTGCCGGGTTGGATATCGTGATCGTCGCGCGCAAGGGATTGGGTGAGATAGAAAACCCGGAATTGCACCAACACTTCGGCAAACTCTGGAAACGCCTGGCGCGCAGCCGACCGGCACCAGCAGTCTCCGCCGATTGCGCAGGGGTAAGCAGCCAAGATGCGTAAACTGGCACTCGTTCCGATCCAGTTTTACCGTTATGCCATTAGTCCTCTGATGGCCAGCCACTGCCGTTTCTACCCCAGTTGCTCTTGTTACGCCTACGAAGCCATCGAAAACCACGGTCTCTGGCGTGGTGGATGGCTAGCCGTTCGTCGCCTGGGGCGTTGTCATCCGTGGAACGACGGCGGTTTCGACCCCGTTCCACCCGCTCCTTCCTCCCGAACTTCTTCGATAGCCGAGTAATCATGGATATTAAACGCACGATCCTGATCGTCGCCCTGGCAATCGTGTCCTACGTCATGGTCCTTAAATGGAACCAGGACTACGGCCAGGCTGCCCTGCCGACTCAGAATACTGCTGCCAGCACGAACAACCCTGGTTTGCCCGATGGCGTACCTGCCGGCAATGCCGGTGCTGGTGCCAGCGCCGATGTGCCAAGCGCCACTGCTGAAACCCGCACTGCCGATCTGGCACCCGTGGCTGACAGCAAGGATCTGATCCGGGTCAAGACCGATGTGCTGGACTTGGCTATCGATCCGGTAGGTGGTGACGTCGTCCAACTGAACCTGCCGCTGTATCCACGCCGTCAGGACCATCCGGATATCCCGTTCCAGCTGTTCGACAACGGTGCAGAGCGCGTCTATCTCGCGCAAAGCGGGTTGACCGGTGCCAACGGTCCAGATGCCCGTTCGACCGGTCGCCCCCTCTACGCTGCTGATCAGAAGCGTTATCAGTTGGCCGATGGTCAGGACCAGTTGGTGGTAGACCTGAAGTTCAGCGACAACGGGGTCAACTACATCAAGCGCTTCAGCTTCAAGCGCGGCGAGTATGACCTGAACGTCAGCTACCTGATCGACAACCAGAGCAGCCAGGCCTGGAGCGGCAACATGTTCGCCCAGCTCAAGCGCGATGCCAGTTCCGATCCGTCGTCGAGCACTGCCACCGGCACCGCGACCTACTTGGGTGCGGCCCTGTGGACACCTTCGGAGCCCTACAAAAAGGTCTCGATGAAGGACATCGACAAAGGTAGTTTGAAAGAAAATGTGTCCGGCGGTTGGGTAGCATGGCTTCAGCACTACTTCGTGACCGCATGGATCCCGGCCAAGTCTGACAACAATGTGGTGCAAACCCGCAAGGACAGCCAGGGCAACTACATCATCGGCTACACCGGCCCGGCTATCAGCGTACCTGCGGGCGGCAAGGCCGAAACCAGCGCCATGTTGTATGCCGGTCCCAAGATCCAGTCCAAGCTCAAGGAGTTGTCCCCAGGCCTGGAGCTGACCGTCGACTACGGTTTCCTGTGGTTCATCGCACAGCCGATCTTCTGGCTCCTGCAACATATCCACAGCCTGCTGGGTAACTGGGGCTGGTCGATCATCGTGCTGACCATGCTCATCAAGGGCCTGTTCTTCCCGCTGTCCGCTGCCAGCTACCGTTCCATGGCACGTATGCGTGCTGTTTCGCCCAAGCTCGCAGCGCTCAAGGAACGCTTTGGCGATGATCGCCAGAAGATGTCCCAGGCGATGATGGAGCTGTACAAGAAAGAGAAAATCAACCCGCTGGGCGGTTGCTTGCCAATCCTGGTCCAGATGCCAGTATTCCTGGCCCTCTACTGGGTACTGCTGGAAAGCGTCGAGATGCGTCAGGCACCTTGGATGCTGTGGATTACCGACCTGTCGATCAAGGATCCGTTCTTCATCCTGCCGATCATCATGGGCGCTACCATGTTCATTCAGCAGCGCCTGAACCCGACCCCGCCGGATCCGATGCAGGCCAAGGTGATGAAAATGATGCCGATCATCTTCACCTTCTTCTTCCTGTGGTTCCCAGCCGGTCTGGTGCTGTACTGGGTTGTGAACAACTGCCTGTCCATCACGCAGCAGTGGTACATCACGCGCAGCATCGAGGCCGCCAACAAGAAAGCGGCTGCCTGACGGGCTGCTACGCTAGCTTGTGAATAAAACGCCCCCTCGTGGGGCGTTTTTGCTATCTGTCGTATTTGTCGTAGAGGCTCCCCAGCATGAATACTGTGCGTGAAACCATTGCCGCCATCGCAACTGCCCAAGGCCGCGGCGGCGTAGGCATCGTGAGGTTGTCAGGACCACTGGCTGCCCAGGCGGGCCAGTGGATAACCGGCCGCAGCCTGCAACCGCGTCATGCTCATTACGGCCCATTCCGCGACGAGGAGGGGGTGGTACTGGATGAAGGTATCGCGCTGTTCTTTCCGGGGCCCAACTCATTCACCGGTGAAGATGTACTTGAGTTGCAAGGCCATGGCGGCCCCGTGGTCCTGGATATGCTGCTACAGCGCTGTGTACAACTGGGGTGTCGCCTGGCCAGGCCAGGGGAGTTCAGCGAGCGGGCATTTCTCAATGACAAGCTTGACCTGGCTCAAGCCGAGGCCATCGCCGACTTGATCGAAGCCAGCTCCAGCCAGGCAGCGCGAAATGCACTGCGATCGCTGCAGGGCGAATTTTCCAGACATGTCCACAGCCTCACCGAAGCGTTGATCGCGCTGCGCATCTACGTGGAGGCCGCCATTGATTTTCCCGAGGAAGAAATCGACTTCCTGGCCGATGGCCACGTGCTGTCGATGCTCGATGCCGTGAGGGATCATTTATCCACAGTGCTGCGTGAGGCGGGCCAAGGGGCTTTGCTGCGTGATGGCATGACAGTGGTCATCGCTGGGCGACCCAATGCAGGCAAGTCGAGTCTGCTCAACCAGCTAGCGGGACGTGAAGCGGCGATCGTAACGGATATCGCCGGCACGACCCGGGACACCCTGCGCGAACATATCCACATCGACGGCATGCCGCTTCACGTGGTGGACACAGCTGGGCTACGTTCAACAGATGATCATGTGGAAAAGATCGGTGTCGAGCGAGCGCTACAAGCGATAGGCGAGGCAGACCGGATATTGCTGGTTGTGGACTCCACAGCCCCTGAAGCTGACGATCCCTTTGCTTTATGGCCCGAGTTTCTGGACCAGCGTCCGGATCCAGCACGGGTAACCCTGATACGCAATAAAGCGGATCTGAGTGGGGAGCCAGTAGCGCTGCACCAGGGTGAAGATGGACAAGCCACCATCACGCTGAGCGCCAAAGGAGAGGGTGGGGGGCTGCAGCTGTTGCGCGACCATCTCAAGGCCTGCATGGGCTATGAACAAACCGCCGAGAGTGGTTTCAGCGCCCGTCGACGGCACCTGGATGCCTTGCGCCAGGCCAGTGAGCACCTTGAGCACGGTCGTGCGCAGCTGACCCTCGCAGGTGCAGGTGAATTACTGGCAGAGGACTTGCGTCAGGCGCAGCAGGTGCTTGGGGAAATCACCGGGGCCTTCAGTTCCGACGACTTGTTGGGGCGGATTTTCTCGAGTTTCTGCATCGGCAAGTAACAAACAACCTGGTCCCGGACCAGCCAACCGCCCTTTAGGGGCGGTTTTTTTTGGCTTGAAATAAGCCTCCAGCGAAGGGACAGCCAGGAACGGTAGCCGCTAAGCCCTGTGGAAAACCCTATCTGAGCTCCGTTGATAAGCGCTAATTTTTCTTGAGGATAAATCGCCCTGTGGGTAACCCTGCATTTCATCCACAGGCTATTCCCTGTTATCCAAAAGGCTCAGCGGGGTTAAAGCACAGGGTTCAGGATCTCTGTACAACACGCGTTTCCTGGTCTTGAAGACCTTATCCACAGATATCGCTGTGCATAAGAATAAACATAAAAACAAAGCTTTTATAAATCTATCTTCGTTGATTTCTGTTGTGTGCCATTCATCCACAGCCTGATCAAAATTTGCTCAGACGGTTTCAATGAGGGGGGTGATGTCCCTATACTTGTCGGCTTACCTTTTCTATTTGCACAACAGGCACGAGGTGCGTGGTGGATTTCCCTTCCCGTTTTGAAGTGATCGTCATCGGCGGCGGCCATGCCGGTACCGAGGCTGCGCTTGCGTCTGCACGCATGGGTGTCAAAACCCTGCTGCTGACCCACAACGTGGAAACCCTCGGGCACATGAGTTGCAACCCTGCCATTGGTGGCATCGGCAAAAGCCATCTGGTCAAGGAAATCGATGCCCTGGGCGGCGCCATGGCGCTGGCCACCGACAAGAGTGGCATTCAGTTTCGCGTGTTGAATAACCGCAAGGGCCCAGCCGTTCGCGCCACGCGTGCACAGGCTGACCGCGCCATCTACAAGGCGGTTGTGCGTGAGATTTTGGAAAACCAGCCCAACCTGTGGATATTTCAGCAGTCCTGTGACGACCTGATCGTTGAACAGGATGAAGTCAAAGGCGTGGTCACCCAGATGGGGCTGCGGTTCTTTGCAAACTCGGTCGTGCTCACCACCGGCACCTTCCTGGGCGGCCTGATCCATATTGGTATGCAGAACCACTCGGGAGGACGCGCAGGGGATCCGCCCTCCATCGCGTTGGCGCATCGCATGCGTGAATTGCCGCTACGCGTCGGCCGCCTGAAGACAGGTACGCCGCCTCGTATCGACGGTCGCTCCGTGGATTTCTCGGTCATGACCGAGCAGCCCGGCGATACGCCTATCCCGGTGATGTCGTTCATGGGCAATGCGGGCATGCATCCGCGCCAGGTGAGCTGCTATATCACTCACACCAACGCCCGGACACATGACATCATCGCTTCGAACCTTGACCGTTCGCCCATGTACTCGGGGGTCATCGAAGGGGTAGGGCCACGTTACTGCCCGTCGATCGAAGACAAGATCCACCGCTTTGCGGACAAGGAAAGCCACCAGGTATTCATCGAGCCTGAAGGCCTGACCACTCACGAGCTCTACCCCAACGGTATTTCCACTTCGCTGCCCTTCGATGTGCAGCTGGAGTTGGTGCGCTCGATCCGGGGCATGGAAAACGCGCATATCGTCCGCCCAGGCTACGCCATCGAATATGACTACTTCGATCCGCGCGACTTGAAGTACAGCCTGGAAACCAAAGTCATTGGTGGTCTTTTCTTCGCTGGCCAGATCAACGGCACCACCGGTTACGAAGAAGCCGGTGCGCAAGGCCTGTTGGCCGGGACCAACGCCGCACTGCGCGCTCAGGGCCGCGAGGCCTGGTGTCCGCGGCGCGATGAAGCCTACATCGGCGTGCTGGTCGACGACTTGATCACCTTGGGCACTCAAGAACCGTATCGCATGTTCACATCCCGGGCCGAATACCGGTTGATCCTGCGGGAGGACAACGCCGACCTGCGTCTCACAGAAAAAGGGCGAGCGCTGGGGTTGATCGACGACGAGCGCTGGGCCGCCTTCTGCACCAAGCGCGACGGTATCGAAAAAGAAGAGCAGCGGCTGAAATCGACCTGGATAAGGCCCAACACCGAGCAAGGCCAAGCCGTTGTGGACAAGTTTGGTACGCCATTGAGCCACGAGTACAGCCTGCTGAACCTGCTGGCACGACCCGAAATCGACTATGCAGGGTTAATGGCGGCTACCGGCGGTGAGTCGATCGATCCACAGGTCGCCGAGCAGGTCGAGATTCGCACCAAATACGCGGGTTACATCGACCGTCAGCAGGACGAAATCGCGCGGCTGCGCGCCAGTGAGGACACGCGCCTGCCTGTGGATATCGAGTACGCCACGATTTCGGGGCTGTCCAAAGAGATTCAGGGCAAGCTCAGCCAGACCCGTCCCGAAACCCTGGGGCAGGCCTCGCGCATTCCAGGCGTGACGCCGGCGGCCATTTCCCTGTTGCTCATCCACCTGAAAAAACGCGGTGCAGGCCGCGAGCTGGAGCAAAGCGTTTGAGTTCCCTGGTTACCTCCCAACATGCCGAAGAGTTGTCCACAGGTGCCCGCCAGTTGGCTGTGCCCCTGAGCCCTGAACACCATGAAAAACTGCTGGGCTACCTGGCCCTGTTGATCAAGTGGAACAAGGCCTACAACCTCACCGCCGTCCGGGATCCGGATGAAATGGTTTCGCGTCACCTGCTCGACAGCCTCAGCGTGATGCCGTTTATCCACAGCGAGCGCAGTAACTGGCTGGATGTCGGCAGCGGCGGAGGCATGCCAGGTGTGCCCATGGCTATCCTGCATCCCCACAAGCGGATCACCGTACTGGATGCCAATGGCAAGAAGACGCGCTTTCTGACCCAGGTGAAAATGGAGCTCAAGCTGGACAACCTTACGGTTATCCACAGCAGGGTCGAGGGGTACACGCCGGCCCAGCCGTTCGACGGCATCATCTCCCGCGCTTTCAGCAGCATGGAGAATTTCACCAACTGGACCCGCCACCTGGGCGACACCGGGACGCAGTGGCTTGCAATGAAGGGGCTGCATCCTGCCGATGAACTGGTAGCATTGCCCGCAGACTTCACAGTGGAAAGCGAGCAGGCCCTGACCGTTCCGGGTTGCCAGGGCCAACGTCATCTGCTGATACTGCGCCGCAAGGCTTGATTGGGAACAGACGCATCAATGGCTAAGGTATTCGCAATCGCGAACCAGAAAGGTGGTGTGGGCAAGACCACCACCTGTATCAATCTCGCTGCCTCGCTGGTGGCGACCAAGCGTCGTGTGCTGCTGATCGACCTCGATCCGCAGGGCAATGCCACCATGGGCAGCGGCGTGGACAAGCACGAGCTCGAGCACTCTGTGTACGACCTGCTGATCGGAGAGTGTGACCTGGCCCAGGCCATGCACTATTCCGAGCATGGTGGGTTCCAGCTGTTGCCGGCCAACCGTGACCTGACCGCTGCCGAAGTCGTGCTGCTGGAGATGCAGGTCAAGGAAAGCCGCCTGCGTAATGCGCTGGCGCCCATTCGTGATAACTACGATTTCATCCTCATCGACTGCCCGCCTTCATTGTCGATGCTGACGCTCAATGCCTTGGTGGCTTCCGATGGCGTGATCATCCCCATGCAGTGCGAGTATTACGCGCTGGAAGGGCTGAGCGACCTTGTGGACAACATCAAGCGGATCGCTGCCAAGTTGAACCCCGCGCTCAAGATCGAGGGGTTGCTGCGAACCATGTATGATCCGCGGCTGAGCCTGAACAACGATGTATCGGCGCAGCTCAAGGAGCATTTCGGTTCGCAGTTGTACGATACCGTCATTCCGCGAAACATCCGCCTGGCCGAAGCACCCAGCTTCGGTATGCCGGCATTGGCCTACGACAAGCAATCGCGCGGCGCACAGGCCTACCTTGCCCTGGCCGGAGAACTGGTTCGTCGTCAACGCCGCCAGTCCCGCACTGCACAAGCAACTTAAGGAATCCGCATGGCCGTCAAGAAACGGGGTCTCGGACGTGGGTTGGATGCGCTGCTCAGCGGTCCATCCGTGAGCGCGCTCGAAGAGCAGGCTGTAAAGATCGACCTCAAGGAGCTTCAGCACCTGCCCGTCGAGTTGATTCAACGGGGCAAGTACCAGCCACGTCGCGACATGGACCCGCAGGCGCTCGAAGAACTGGCTCACTCGATCCGCAGCCACGGCGTGATGCAACCGATCGTGGTGCGCCCGGTTGGCGATGAGCGCTATGAGATCATCGCCGGTGAGCGGCGCTGGCGCGCGACTCAACAAGCCGGTCTGGACACCATTCCGGCCATGGTCCGCGAGGTCCCTGACGAAGCGGCCATTGCCATGGCCCTGATCGAAAACATCCAGCGCGAGGACTTGAACCCTCTGGAAGAAGCGCTGGCCCTGCAGCGGTTGCAGCAGGAGTTCGAGCTGACCCAGCAGCAAGTGGCCGATGCCGTGGGCAAGTCGCGGGTGACCGTGGCCAACCTGCTGCGGTTGATCACGTTGCCTGAAGCGATCAAAACGATGCTCGCCCATGGTGACCTGGAGATGGGTCACGCACGGGCTTTGCTAGGCCTGGAAGAGAATCGCCAGGAGGAAGGGGCGCGTCATGTTGTCGCACGTGGGCTGACCGTACGTCAGACCGAGGCGCTGGTGCGCCAATGGCTGAGCGACAAGCCTGATCCGGTAGAACCCGGCAAACCTGATCCGGACATTGCACGCCTGGAACAGCGGCTTGCAGAGCGTTTGGGCTCGGCTGTACAGATTCGCCACGGCGCTAAAGGCAAGGGCCAACTGGTGATTCGCTATAACTCGCTCGATGAGTTGCAGGGCGTACTCGCACACATTCGCTGAAACAATTCCTGTTGTAGCGCGCAATCGGAAATCACTACGAATAGTTGAATAGGGGTTAATCCACCCCTATACTCTGCGCGCATTTTGTCGGCACAAATTATGCCAAGTCATCGCTGACTGGCAGGCCGATTCACGGGGAGCAGTTGTGATGGAAATCCGCACGCCAAACCGGTTGCCTTTCCATCGCTGGGCGGTTTTTCCGGTATTGCTGACGCAATTCGTCGTGCTGCTGCTGGCAACCTTGGTGTTGTGGCAGTTGGCTGGGACGGTCAGCGGATATTCAGGGCTCTGCGGAGGCCTGATTGCCTGGCTGCCCAATGTTTATTTCGCCTGGAAGGCTTTTCGCTTTAGCGGAGCTCGGGCGGCGCAGGCCATCGTCAAGTCGTTCTACGCTGGCGAGGCAGGCAAGATGATTTTGACGGCAGTGCTCTTCGCACTGACCTTCGCAGGAGTGAAGCCACTGGCGCCGCTGGCAGTATTCGGCGTCTTCGTGTTGACCCTTTTGGTCAGCTGGTTCGCGCCCCTGCTGATGAATAAAAGACTTTCGAGACCTTAGGGCGTTTGAGGCAACCATGGCAGCAGAAACCGCTTCGGGCTATATCCAGCACCACTTGCAGAACCTGACTTACGGTCAACTACCAGACGGCAGCTGGGGCTTCGCCCATTCGGCTGCAGAAGCCAAGGCTATGGGCTTCTGGGCATTCCACGTGGATACCCTGGGTTGGTCCGTCGCACTGGGTCTGATCTTCCTGTTCATCTTCCGCATGGCGGCCAAGAAGGCGACTTCTGGCCAACCGAGCGGCCTGCAGAACTTCGTCGAAGTGCTGGTGGACTTCGTCAACGGCAGCGTGAAGGACTCCTTCCACGGCCGTAGCCCGGTGATCGCGCCGCTGGCGCTGACCATCTTCGTCTGGGTATTCCTGATGAACGCCATCGACCTGGTACCGGTCGACTGGATTCCTCAGTTGGCCATCCTGATCTCGGGTGATCCGCACATTCCGTTCCGCGCCGTGTCGACCACCGACCCGAACGCGACCCTGGCCATGGCCTTCTGCGTGTTTGCGCTGATCATCTTCTACAGCATCAAGGTCAAAGGCCTGGGTGGCTTCATCGGTGAGCTGACCCTGCACCCGTTCGGCAGCAAGAATATCTTCCTGCAGATCCTGCTGATCCCGGTCAACTTCCTGCTGGAATTCGTGACCCTGATCGCCAAGCCGATCTCGCTGGCGCTGCGTCTGTTCGGCAACATGTACGCCGGCGAGCTGGTGTTCATCCTGATTGCCGTGATGTTCGGCGCCGGCATCCTGTGGCTCAGCGGCCTGGGTATCGTGCTGCAATGGGCGTGGGCTGTGTTCCACATCCTGATCATCACCCTGCAAGCCTTCATCTTCATGATGCTTACCATCGTCTACTTGTCGATGGCTCACGAAGATAACCATTAAGACCGCCTGGCGTGTCTGATAGCCTTCCCCGCTCGTTTGGGGGGAGGGCTTAAAAAGTCCGCAAGGGCATGCTGTACCAAACGATTCGTTTTACCGCTTCAAACTAAAAAACCTAACCAATACGACGTAAAAGTCGGGAGGAAAGATGGAAACTGTAGTTGGTCTGACCGCTATCGCTGTTGCTCTGCTGATCGGCCTGGGTGCTCTGGGTACCGCCATTGGTTTCGGCCTGCTGGGCGGCAAATTCCTGGAAGGCGCTGCTCGTCAGCCTGAGATGGTTCCGATGCTGCAGGTCAAAATGTTCATCGTTGCCGGTCTGCTCGACGCCGTCACCATGATCGGTGTTGGTATCGCTCTGTTCTTCACCTTCGCGAATCCCTTCGTTGGTCAAATCGCCGGCTAATCACTCGTTTCGACGAGTTGATGGGTGTGATGGACAAAGACCGAGCGAGGTGTTGGCGTGAACATTAATGCAACCCTGATTGGCCAATCCGTTGCTTTTCTGATTTTTGTACTCTTCTGCATGAAGTACGTATGGCCTCCGGTCATCACTGCTCTGCAAGAGCGTCAAAAGAAGATTGCAGACGGCTTGGACGCTGCCAACCGCGCAGCTCGCGACCTGGAGCTGGCCCAAGAGAAAGTGGGTCAGCAACTGCGTGAAGCAAAGGCACAGGCAGCTGAAATCATTGAGCAAAGCAAGAAACGCGCTGCTCAGCTAGTAGACGAAGCCCGTGAACAGGCTCGTGTCGAAGCTGACCGTGTGAAGGCTCAGGCTCAGGCCGAGATCGAACAGGAACTGAACAGCGTCAAAGACGCCCTGCGTGCCCAAGTGGGTGCCCTGGCTGTTGGCGGTGCTGAAAAGATCCTTGGCGCCACAATCGATCAAAACGCGCATGCAGAGCTGGTTAACAAACTGGCCGCTGAAATTTAAGCGAGGGCGATCATGGCAGAACTGACCACGTTGGCCCGACCTTACGCTAAGGCTGCCTTTGAGCATGCCCAGGCCCATCAGCAACTGGCCAATTGGTCAGCCATGCTCGGCCTGGCTGCTGCAGTGTCCGAAGACGACACCATGCAGCGCCTGCTCAAGGCCCCGCGACTGACAAGCGCAGAAAAGGCCGCCGCATTCATTGACGTTTGCGGTGACAAGTTCGATGCATCGGCACAGAATTTCATTCATGTTGCCGCGGAAAACGACCGTCTCCTGCTTCTGCCGGAGATTGCCGCTCTGTTCGACCTGTACAAGGCAGAACAAGAGAAATCCGTGGACGTGGAAGTCACCAGTGCTTTTGCGTTGAACCAAGAACAGCAAGACAAACTCGCCAAGGTTCTCAGTGCACGGCTCAGCCGGGAAGTGCGCCTGCACGCGTCGGAGGATGCCAGCCTGATCGGCGGCGTCGTCATCCGCGCCGGCGACCTGGTAATCGATGGCTCTGTTCGCGGCAAGATCGCGAAACTGGCCGAAGCATTGAAATCTTGAGTTTGAAGGGGCAGCAGAGCAATGCAGCAACTCAATCCTTCCGAAATTAGTGAAATCATCAAGGGCCGCATCGAGAAGCTCGATGTCGGCTCCCAAGCCCGTAACGAAGGTACCGTCGTAAGCGTTTCCGACGGTATCGTACGGATCCACGGTCTGGCCGACGCTATGTACGGCGAAATGATCGAGTTCCCGGGCGGCGTATACGGTATGGCACTGAACCTGGAGCAAGACTCCGTAGGTGCAGTGGTACTGGGTGCGTACACCTCCCTCGCCGAGGGCATGAGCGCCAAGTGCACCGGTCGCATCCTGGAAGTTCCGGTTGGTAAGGAACTGCTGGGTCGCGTCGTGGACGCACTGGGTAACCCGATCGACGGCAAAGGTCCGCTGAACAACACCGAGACCGACGCGGTCGAGAAAGTTGCTCCAGGCGTGATCTGGCGTAAGTCGGTAGACCAGCCTGTACAGACTGGCTACAAGTCGGTCGACGCCATGATCCCGGTTGGCCGTGGCCAGCGTGAGCTGATCATCGGTGACCGTCAGATCGGTAAGACTGCCATGGCGGTCGATGCGATCATCAACCAGAAAAACAGCGGTATCTTCTGCGTATACGTGGCCGTCGGCCAGAAGCAGTCGACCATCGCCAACGTCGTGCGCAAGCTCGAAGAAGCCGGTGCCCTGGCCAACACCATCGTTGTTGCCGCCAGCGCCTCGGAATCGGCTGCACTGCAGTTCCTGGCGCCGTACTCCGGCTGCACCATGGGCGAGTACTTCCGTGACCGCGGTGAAGATGCCCTGATCGTCTACGATGACCTGTCCAAGCAGGCTGTTGCCTACCGCCAGATCTCCCTGCTGCTGCGTCGTCCACCAGGACGTGAAGCGTACCCAGGCGACGTGTTCTATCTCCACTCCCGTCTGCTGGAGCGTGCATCGCGCGTTTCGGAAGAATACGTCGAGAAGTTCACCAACGGCGCAGTCACTGGCAAGACCGGTTCCCTGACCGCTCTGCCGATCATCGAAACCCAGGCTGGCGACGTTTCGGCGTTCGTTCCGACCAACGTGATTTCCATCACCGACGGTCAGATCTTCCTGGAATCGGCCATGTTCAACTCGGGCATCCGCCCTGCAGTGAACGCCGGTGTTTCGGTATCGCGTGTAGGTGGTGCCGCTCAGACCAAGATCATCAAGAAGCTGTCCGGTGGTATTCGTACCGCACTGGCTCAGTACCGTGAACTGGCGGCATTCGCCCAGTTCGCGTCCGATCTGGACGAAGCGACCCGCAAGCAGCTGGAGCATGGTCAGCGCGTTACCGAGCTGATGAAGCAGAAGCAGTACGCGCCGATGTCCATCGCGGACATGGCCCTGTCGCTGTACGCCGCTGAGCGTGGCTTCCTGACCGACGTAGAAGTCTCCAAGGTCGGCAGCTTCGAGCAAGCACTGATCGCCTTCTTCCACCGTGATCACGCCGAACTGATGGCGAAGATCAACGTGAAGGGTGACTTCAACGACGAAATCGATGCAGGCATGAAAGCCGGTATCGAGAAGTTCAAGGCCACCCAGACCTGGTAAGCCGCAGCGGGGGCCCAGGCCCCCGCTTGCTAACCTGATAGGTGATACATGGCAGGCGCAAAAGAGATTCGCAGTAAGATTGCGAGCATCAAAAGCACGCAAAAAATTACCAGCGCCATGGAAAAAGTGGCGGTCAGCAAAATGCGCAAGGCACAACAGCGCATGGCTGCTAGCCGTCCTTATGCGGAGCGTATCCGCCAGGTGATCGGTCATCTGGCCAACGCCAACCCGGAATACCGCCACCCGTTCATGATCGAGCGCCCTGTAAAGCGCGCCGGTTACATCGTGGTGAGCAGTGACCGTGGTCTGTGCGGTGGCTTGAATACCAACCTGTTCAAGGCCTTGGTCAAGGACATGAACGAAAACCGCGAACAGGGCGTGGAAATCGACCTGTGCGTGATCGGCAGCAAGGGTGCGACTTTCTTCCGTATCTTTGGCGGCAACGTAGTAGCCGCGATCAGCCACCTGGGCGAAGAGCCATCGATCAATGACTTGATCGGCTCCGTCAAGGTCATGCTGGACGCCTACCTCGATGGCCGTATCGATCGCCTCTCGGTGGTTTCGAACAAGTTCATCAACACCATGACCCAAAAGCCGACGGTCGAGCAATTGGTACCGTTGGTGGCAACCCCGGATCAGGAACTCAAGCATCACTGGGACTACCTGTACGAACCCGACGCAAAAGAGCTGCTGGACGGCTTGATGGTGCGTTACGTGGAGTCGCAGGTGTACCAGGCGGTGGTCGAGAACAATGCTGCTGAACAAGCAGCCCGGATGATCGCCATGAAGAACGCCACAGACAACGCCGGTGACCTGATCAGCGAACTCCAGCTGATCTACAACAAGGCGCGTCAGGCTGCGATCACCCAGGAGATCTCGGAAATCGTCGGCGGCGCTGCCGCGGTTTAACGGTTCAAAAATTCAGAGGATCCAGCTATGAGTAGCGGACGTATCGTTCAAATCATCGGCGCCGTCATCGACGTGGAATTCCCACGTGACGTCGTGCCGAGTGTTTACAACGCGCTGAAAGTACAAGGCGCGGAAACCACCCTGGAAGTTCAGCAGCAGCTGGGCGACGGCGTGGTTCGTACCATTGCGATGGGCTCGACCGAAGGTCTGAAGCGCGGTCTGGACGTCGTCGATACCGGCGCGGCCATCTCCGTTCCTGTCGGTAAGGCTACCCTGGGCCGCATCATGGACGTCCTGGGTAACCCAATCGACGAAGCCGGTCCGATCGGTGAAGAAGAGCGTCGTGGTATCCACCAGAAGGCGCCTTCGTTCGCGGACCAGGCAGGCGGCAACGATCTGCTGGAAACCGGCATCAAGGTTATCGACCTGGTTTGCCCGTTCGCCAAGGGTGGTAAAGTTGGTCTGTTCGGTGGTGCCGGTGTCGGCAAGACCGTGAACATGATGGAACTGATCCGTAACATCGCCATCGAGCACAGCGGTTATTCCGTGTTCGCCGGTGTGGGTGAGCGTACTCGTGAGGGTAACGACTTCTACCACGAGATGAAGGACTCCAACGTTCTCGACAAAGTAGCGCTGGTCTACGGTCAGATGAACGAGCCACCAGGAAACCGTCTGCGCGTTGCGCTGACTGGCCTGACCATGGCTGAGAAATTCCGTGACGAAGGTAACGACGTTCTGCTGTTCGTCGACAACATCTATCGTTACACCCTGGCCGGTACCGAAGTATCCGCACTGCTGGGCCGTATGCCTTCGGCAGTAGGTTACCAGCCGACCCTGGCCGAAGAGATGGGCGTTCTGCAAGAGCGTATCACTTCGACCAAGGAAGGTTCGATCACCTCCATCCAGGCCGTTTACGTGCCTGCGGATGACTTGACCGACCCGTCGCCAGCGACCACCTTCGCCCACTTGGACGCCACCGTCGTTCTGTCCCGTGACATCGCCTCCCTGGGTATCTACCCAGCGGTTGACCCACTGGACTCGACTTCGCGCCAGCTGGACCCGAACGTGATCGGTACCGAGCACTACGAAACTGCCCGTCAGGTTCAGTATGTTCTGCAGCGCTACAAAGAGCTGAAGGACATCATCGCGATCCTGGGTATGGACGAGCTGTCCGAGACCGACAAGCAACTGGTAGCGCGCGCTCGTAAGATCCAGCGCTTCCTGTCGCAGCCGTTCTTCGTGGCCGAGGTCTTCACCGGTTCGCCAGGCAAGTACGTTTCCCTGAAAGACACCATCGCTGGCTTCAGCGGCATCCTCAAAGGTGACTACGACCACCTGCCAGAACAAGCGTTCTACATGGTCGGCAGCATCGACGAAGCGATCGAGAAAGCCAAGAAACTGTAATCCCGGCGCCCCGCAAGGGGCGCTAATCAGGTTGAGGCAAGCAGATGGCTATGACAGTCCATTGCGATATCGTCAGCGCGGAAGGAGAAATCTTCTCCGGTCTGGTCGAGATGGTAGTAGCGCACGGCAACTTGGGCGATCTGGGTATCGCACCAGGCCACGCCCCGCTGATCACCAATCTCAAGCCGGGTCCGATCACGCTGACCAAGCAGGGTGGCACTCAAGAGGTGTACTACATCTCCGGTGGCTTCCTCGAAGTGCAGCCGAACATGGTGAAGGTTCTTGCCGACACCGTGCAACGTGCTGCCGACCTGGACGAAGCTCAGGCTCAGGAAGCCCTCAAGGCTGCCGAGAACGCGCTGAACACCAAAGGCTCGGACTTCGACTACGGCGCTGCTGCCGCACGTCTGGCCGAGGCTGCGGCTCAGCTGCGTACTGTCCAGCAAATGCGCAGAGGCAAGTGATCGGCTGCGGCCATCATTTGTGTTGCGATTGAGTAAAAGGGTAGCCTCGGCTACCCTTTTTCTTTTTTCGATTTTCCCCTTTCGGTCAAGCAACTGACCGCCCAGGATTGGTAGCCAGTCATGTCCCTCGATATCGTTATTCTTGCCGCCGGCCAAGGCACCCGCATGCGCTCGTCGCTGCCCAAGGTATTGCACCCGGTAGCGGGCAACTCCATGCTCGGTCATGTTATCCACAGCGCTCGCCAGCTTCAGCCGCAGGGCATCCACGTGGTGATAGGCCATGGGGCAGAGTTGGTGCAAGCGAGACTGGCAGGTGACGACCTCAACTTTGTCATGCAGGACAAGCAACTGGGTACGGGGCATGCCTTGGCGCAAGCTTTGCCAGCACTGTCCGCGGACACCGTGCTGGTGCTGTACGGCGACGTGCCGCTCATCGAAGTGCCGACCTTGCAACGCTTGTTGGCCAAAGCCAGCGAGCAGCAACTGGGTTTGCTCACGGTTACGCTCGAAGATCCGACGGGCTATGGCCGCATTGTGCGTGATGCGCATGGGCAGGTAACGGCAATCGTCGAGCACAAGGACGCTAACGAGGCACAGAAAGCCATTCGCGAAGGCAACACCGGCATCCTGGCGCTTCCTGGCGCTCGCTTGGCAGATTGGATGGGCCGCTTGTCGAACAACAATGCCCAGGGCGAGTACTACCTGACTGATGTGATCGCCATGGCAGTCGCTGATGGCCTGTTGGTCGCCACCGAGCAACCTGACGATCCCATGGAAGTGCAGGGTGCCAATGACCGCCGTCAGCTTGCCGAACTGGAGCGTCACTACCAGTTGCGTGAGGCCCGCCGCCTGATGGCGCAGGGTGTGACCTTGCGTGACCCTGCGCGTTTCGATGTCCGGGGCGAAGTGACGGTCGGCCGGGATGTGCTGATCGACATCAACGTCATTTTGGAAGGCAAGGTTGTCATCGAAGACGATGTGCAGATTGGTCCTAACTGTGTGATCAAGGATTGCACGCTGCGCAAAGGTGCCGTGATCAAGGCCAACAGTCACCTAGAGGGTGCCGTCATGGGCGAGGGGAGTGATGCAGGTCCATTTGCACGCTTGCGTCCGGGGACCGTACTCGATGCAAAGGCCCATGTGGGTAACTTCGTTGAGCTGAAGAATGCCCATCTTGGTGAAGGCGCCAAAGCTGGGCATCTGTCGTATTTGGGTGATGCCGAAATCGGCGCCCGCACTAATATTGGTGCGGGCACCATCACCTGTAATTACGATGGGGCCAACAAGTTCAAGACGGTCATGGGCGAAGACGTCTTCATCGGTTCCAACAGCGCCCTCGTCGCGCCTGTGGAGATCAAGGCCGGGGCCACGACTGCTGCGGGCTCGACGATTACTCAGTGTGTAGAAGCAGGTGAATTGGCGGTAGCACGCTCTCGCCAGCGCAACGTTTCGGGGTGGAAGCGTCCAGAGAAGATCAAGAAGCCCTGATTATCCAAAGCTCTCTCGAGGCCGGCCTTGTGCATAACAAGCCGGCCTTTTTATTTCCCAGGCATTAGCTGGCTAACGCTGGCCATACGGCTGGGTATGGTTATCCACAGCGAGACGACGGGGTTGACGGATCCGCGCATTTAGGTTTTGATTGCGATCATTATCTTTCGAAACGAAACTTAAAGCGCCGATGTCGAAACGAAACACGCCACAACGCCGCCATAACATACTCGCCCTACTCGCGGAGCAGGGCGAGGTCAGCGTGGATGCGCTGGCGAGACGGTTTGACACGTCCGAGGTCACTATCCGCAAGGACCTGGCGGCACTGGAAAGCAATGGTTTGTTGCTGCGCCGCTACGGCGGGGCTGTAACCATGCCGCAGGAGTTGCTGGCGGAGCCGGCGCAACCCGTGTCGGCCTACAAGCGTGCCATTGCACGTGCCGCTGTGAACCTCATCCGCGAACACGCCCGGATCATCATCGACAGCGGCAGTACCACCGCCGCCATGATCCCTGAACTCGGTCGCCAGCCGGGCCTGGTGGTCATGACCAATTCGCTCAATGTTGCCCGGGCCATCAGCGAACTCGAGCACGAGCCGGTGCTGCTGATGACAGGTGGCACCTGGGATCCGCATTCCGAGTCCTTTCAAGGCCAGGTGGCCGAACAGGTTCTGCGCTCGTATGACTTCGACCAGTTGTTCATCGGGGCCGATGGCATCGACCTGGAACGCGGTACCACCACATTCAACGAATTGCTGGGTCTGAGCCGCGTCATGGCCGAGGTCGCCCGTGAGGTGATCGTGATGGTTGAGTCGGACAAGGTCGGCCGCAAGATTCCCAACCTCGAACTGCCGTGGGGCAGGGTGCACACCCTGATCTCGGACGAACGCCTGTGCGAACAGGCACGCGCACAAATTAAAGCACGCGGCGTCAATCTGATCTGCGCCGCTATCAGTCAGGAGTAACCAAGCATGTGTGGAATTGTAGGTGCTGTGGCCGAACGCAACATTACCGCCATCCTTATCGAGGGCCTGAAGCGTCTTGAATACCGTGGGTATGACAGCGCAGGCCTGGCGGTGCTGACGCCCGAGGGCGAATTGCAACGCCGTCGCCGCATCGGCAAGGTCAGCGAGCTTGAAGCAGCCGTCGCGCTCGAGCCAATCGCAGGACGGCTCGGCATCGCGCATACGCGCTGGGCAACCCATGGCGCGCCTACCGAAACCAATGCCCACCCGCATTTCTCAGGCCATGACGTGGCCGTTGTGCACAACGGCATCATCGAGAACCACGAGGAACTGCGCGAGGAACTGAAGGGATTGGGCTATGCCTTCGTGTCCCAGACCGATACCGAAGTGATCGTCCACCTGATCGACCATCTCCTCAAGGGCATTCCCGACCTGGCAGACGCCTTGAAGGCTGCGGTCAAGCGCCTGCACGGTGCCTATGGCCTGGCATTGATCAGCAAAAGCCAGCCTGACCGCCTGGTCGCTGCGCGTAGCGGCAGCCCGTTGGTGATTGGCCTGGGCCTCGGTGAAAATTTCCTTGCCTCTGACCAACTGGCCCTGCGGCAGGTCACCGATCGCTTCATGTATCTCGAAGAGGGCGATATCGCCGAGATCCGTCGCGACCACGTCGCCGTCTGGGACCACGATGGCCATCCTGTGCAGCGTGAAACCGTGCAGTACCACGAAGGCGCCGAGGCCGCTGACAAGGGCCAGTACCGTCACTTCATGCTTAAGGAAATCCACGAGCAGCCGCGGGTGGTGCAACGCACATTGGAAGGTCGCTTGGGCCATGACCATGTCCTGGTACAGGCATTCGGTCCGCAGGCAGCCGAGCTGTTTGGCAAAGTGCGCAATGTGCAGATCGTAGCCTGTGGTACCAGCTATCACGCCGGCATGGTTGCACGTTACTGGCTGGAAAGCCTGGCTGGGATCCCTTGCCAGGTAGAGGTGGCGAGCGAGTTCCGTTACCGCAAGGTGGTCGTGCAGCCCGATACGCTGTTCGTTTCCATCTCCCAGTCGGGCGAGACCGCCGATACCCTGGCAGCGCTGCGCAACGCCAAGGAGCTGGGCTTCCTTGGCAGCCTGGCGATCTGCAACGTGGGCATCAGCTCGCTGGTTCGGGAATCCGACCTGACATTGCTGACCCTGGCCGGCCCGGAAATCGGCGTCGCTTCGACCAAGGCCTTCACCACCCAGCTGGTGTCGTTGATGCTTCTGACCTTGGCCTTGGGCCAGGTGCGCGGCACCCTGGACAAGGGCGTCGAAGCTGAACTGGTCGAGGAACTGCGCCGCCTGCCAACACGTTTGGGTGAAGCATTGGCCATGGACGCAACCGTCGAGAAAATCGCCGAGTTGTTCGCTGACAAGCATCACACCTTGTTCCTGGGCCGCGGCGCTCAATACCCGGTGGCCATGGAAGGTGCGCTCAAGCTCAAGGAAATCTCCTATATCCACGCCGAAGCCTACCCCGCGGGCGAGCTCAAACATGGTCCGCTGGCGCTTGTGGATAACGACATGCCGGTGGTGACCGTTGCGCCGAACAACGAACTGCTGGAGAAGCTCAAGTCCAACCTGCAGGAGGTGCGTGCACGCGGCGGTGAGCTGGTGGTCTTCGCTGACGAGCAAGCCGGGTTGAGCAATGGCGAAGGGACCCATGTGATTCCGGTCCCACATATCGCGGATGCGCTGGCGCCGATTCTGTACACCATTCCTTTGCAGTTGCTCTCGTACTATGTCGCCGTGCTCAAGGGGACTGATGTTGACCAGCCTCGGAATTTGGCGAAGTCGGTGACGGTGGAGTGAGGGCAGCTTTTCGACAGTGCCAGCTTAACGTCGAGCAGAAGCCGTGAAATACGGTCGGTGATCATCTGATCGATCGGCAGTCAAAACCCCCGTTTTTCACGGGGGTTTTTTATTGGCGATTTTTCATGCTCTTGCGCTTCAGAGTTGGTTGGGCCGAAACCATACACCCAATACTTCCTGCGGCCCTCTCGAATCTCGGTGCTTTAACATCAGATAGATGGAATTGAGTTGATATATCATAACGTTTAATTGGTTATGATATAACGTCTAAAGGCTCAGCACTTTTTAGCGAGCTTACCGGCACCTGATCTCTTCCCTGTCTACTCACCCAGGAGCACCCATGCGAGTCACCCCGGCCTCCCTTGCCATGTTCACGGTAATGGTTACCCCTGAACTGTTCGCCGACCAACCCGGCAGTTCCACAATCACCCTTGGCGCCGTGAACATCACGCAAGACGCCAAGGTGGCGCTGAGCACCGAGAACGTGCTCACTTCGGTCGATGTGCTGGGCGGTGATCAGGTCGAGGACAAGAACGTCATGAACAGCTGGCAGCTGCTGGGCCAAATGCCGGGCATTCAGCTCACCGAAACAGGGCAGGGGGCCGAATCGGGCAAGGTAACGTTCCGCGCTTTCAACGGCGAAGGGTACATCAACGGTATCAAGACGCTGATCGATGGGATCCCGAGCAACGTCAACAGCGGCAACCAGCGCTTCATCGACATGATCTTTCCCCTGGATATCGACTACATCGAAGTGGTCCGGGGCACGAACGACCCGCGTTACGGGTTGCACAACATCGCGGGCAACATCAACTTCGCCACGCGCCAAGGCGGCAACTATATAGATAGCCGGCTGACCTATGGCAGCTTCGACACCCGTGAGGTGCAGTTGGCGGTCGGGCGCGAGGAGGGGAATTTTGCCCAGAACTACTTCCTTGCCAAGCAGGACAGCAATGGCTACCGCGATCACAGCAACTCGAACAAATATGCGCTGGGAGGTAAGTGGTTCGTTAGCAACGACGAGCAGAATTTCCGCATTGGGCTGATCGCGCGCCTGTACCATCACCAGGCTCAGGAGTCCGGGTTTCTAACCCGTGAACAGATGCACGTTAGCCGCACGCAATCACCGGCAAAGAACGCCAATGACGGTGATGACCGCGACATGAAGCATCTCAGCCTGCACGCGGATTGGCAGCTCAATGATGACCTGAGCCTTAGCAGCAAGCTGTATTACAACGACTACAACGATGACCGCACCATCACCTTCACGGACTACCGCCCCGGTAACGCGCCCCGTCAGCGTCGGCAATGGGACGAACAGCAGACGGGCATGCTCAATAACCTGACATGGCGCGTGAACGAGCACCTTACCCTCGACGGCGGTGTCAACTACGAGGAACAGGACAACCGCTACGGTCGCGAGCGCTACAGCTTCAGCCTTCCGACCAACTTCGATACCGTACCGGCGCGCGTGCAGAATGACGATCGCTACACCCTGCGCAACACCGGTGCCTATGTTCAGGCCGTTATCCAGCCCATCGAGTCACTGAAGATCATACCGGCCATGCGGGTGGATAAGTTCACCGGCAATACGCAGCTCTTGGGTGGCGTCAAAGGCTCGCTGCAAGACTACGGCTGGATCCGACAGCCCAAGCTGAGCGTCATTTACAGCGTTACTCCCGATATCGACGTTTACGCCAATTGGGGGCGTACCTTCCAGATACTCACCGGCTCTACCGAGCCCGCCTACCTGACCCCAGGGCAGCCTTCATACGATCCGTCGATCAACACAGGCAAAGAAGTCGGTATCAAGTTCAGACCGTTCGAGGGCGCCCAAGCGCGGGTCGCGATCTGGCAGCAGGATGCTACCGATGAAGTAGCAAACATGCCCAGTACCGGGACCACGGTCGGGCTGGGTGAAACGCGCCGCCGCGGTGTGGATTTGCAGATCAATGCCCAGCTGGATGATCAGTGGACTGTCTATGCCTCCCACGCCATCCAGGAAGCCAAAGTGATCAAGGCGTTTTCTGCTGCCGGGCAATCACTCTCGGGTAAGGAGGTGTTCTCCACGCCTCGGTACGTGAGCACCGTGGGTGTCGATTATCGTTATAACGATGACTGGAAGTTCGGTCTGCAGGGCAGGGCACAGGGGAGCTACTACATAGACGAGCTCAACGAGCAAGGCAAATACGGTGGGTTTGTCGTCGCGGACGCCAGCGTCAGCTACCGCATCACGTCCGCTGCCAGCGTCGATGTGCAGGTCAAGAACCTGCTGGATCGCAAATACGAATACGTTTGGTACGACAACTTCTTCTGGGGCGGTGAGGACCAGGCGATGTTCTCGCCGGCACCTGGTCGATCAGCATTCGTTTCCCTGAATCTGAAACTGTAGACCCCGCTTGCAACGTTCGTTTTACAGACAGTTCCTACAGATGGTCTACGCTGAACCGGTGGCTTTCGAAATGTCTTGGGTCTTGCCCCGTACATGGGAAGGAAGGGTTACATGCTTGATCAGCTTCCGCCGGCTTTGCAGAGTCTACACCTGCCGTTGCGTTTGAAATTGTGGGACGGCAACCATTTCGACTTGGGCCCCAGCCCGCAAGTGACCATTCTGGTCAAGGAGCCTCAGCTCATTTCCCAGCTCACCCATCCCAGCATGGATGAGCTGGGTACCGCTTTCGTGGAAGGCAAGCTCGAGCTCGAAGGCGACATCGGCGAGGCTATCCGTGTTTGCGACGAGCTCAGCGAAGCACTGCTGCCCGACGATCGCGATCACGCTCCCCAGCGCCTGGCCCATGACAAGCGAACCGACGCCGAAGCCATTTCCTACCACTACGATGTGTCCAACGACTTTTACCGGTTATGGCTGGACCAGGACATGGTTTATTCCTGCGCCTATTTCCGTGAGCCGGACAACACACTGCAACAGGCCCAGCAAGACAAGTTCGATCACCTGTGCCGCAAGCTGCGCCTGGCGACCGGTGACTATTTGCTGGATGTGGGATGTGGATGGGGAGGTCTGGCGCGCTTCGCTGCACGTGAATATGGGGCGAAAGTCTTTGGCATCACGTTGAGCAAAGAGCAGCTCAAGCTCGGCCGGGAGCGTGTGGAGGCCGAAGGCCTGGGCGACAGTGTAGACCTGCAGATTCTTGATTACCGCGACCTGCCACAAGACGGGCGCTTCGATAAGGTCGTCAGCGTGGGCATGTTCGAGCATGTCGGTCATGCCAACCTCCCGCTGTATTGTAAGACGCTATTCGGCGCAGTGCGCGAAGGCGGCCTCGTCATGAACCATGGCATCACGGCCAAGCATGTGGATGGCCGCCCGGTGGGTCGAGGCGCTGGAGAATTCATCGACCGCTACGTATTCCCGCACGGTGAGTTGCCCCACTTGTCGATGATCAGCGCCGCTGTCTGTGAGGCTGGATTGGAAGTGGTCGACGTGGAAAGCCTGCGCATGCACTACGCCAAGACTCTGCACCACTGGAGCGAGAACCTGGAAAACCAGCTGCACAATGCGGCTGCTTTAGTGCCGGAAAAGACACTGCGTATCTGGCGTCTTTATTTGGCAGGTTGCGCCTATGCGTTCGAGAAAGGCTGGATCAATCTGCATCAGATACTGGCGGTCAAGCCCTACGCGGATGGCCATCATGATCTACCTTGGACGCGTGAGCATCTCTACCGTTAGCGCTCACCTCCTGTGTGCCAAGCTTCACCGAACTCGCTCCAGGAGTGAGGTCGGTGAAGCTTGGCGCGTTTTACAACACCGGTGAAATCAACCTTGCGATGCGCATGCCCACCTGCTGTAGCCGATGGGTGGCCTCGGTTTCCTCAACCGTTATCTCTCGCGCATTGGCAAAGTCTTCGTTGAGCATGCGTTCGACCGTATCGGCGAATGCCTTGTCGATGGTGAGCAAGGTGATCTCGAAGTTCAGACGGAACGATCGATTATCCAGGTTGGCGCTGCCGACAGCGCTGATGTCGTCATCCACCAACACGACCTTCTGGTGCAGGAACCCAGGCTGATAGCGGAACATGCGTACACCGGCGCTTACCGCTTCGAATGCGAACAGGCTGGAGGCGGCGTACACGATCTTGTGGTCTGGTCGAGACGGAATCAGGACACGCACATCTACCCCGCGTAGGGCTGCTAGCCGCAGGGCAGCGAATACCGCTTCATCGGGAACGAAATACGGGCTCGTTACCCAGACGCGATGCTTGGCCGAGTGGATAGCCTCCAGAAAGAACAGCGAGCAGGTTTCCTTGGAGTCTGCAGGGCCACTGGCCAATGCCTGGCACAGAACGCCGTCATCCGGATAGTTGTCCTGGAGGATCAGGGGAGGCAACTGCCGAGTTACCCAGTACCAATCTTCAGCGAACGATTCCTGCAGGCACGCTAGCACTGGCCCACTGATTTGCACATGAGTATCACGCCAGGGGGAAAGCTTGGGGTTAGCGCCCAGGTACTCGTCGCCGACATTGTGACCACCCACAAAGCCGACCAAGCCATCAACCACGACGATCTTGCGATGATTGCGAAAGTTGACTTGGAGGCGATTGAACAAGCCTCGACGGGTAGCGAATGCATGTATCTGCACACCTCCTGCACGAAGCCGCTGGCTGTAGCGGCGGGGCAGGGAATGGCTGCCGACACCGTCATAAAGCACAAACACCTGAACGCCTTCGGCCGCCTTGCGTAGCAGTATCTGTTGCAAGGCCCGCCCAAGTTCATCGTCATGGATGATGAAAAACTGCACCAGTACAACGCGCGTCGCTTTCTCGATGGCTTCGAACACCGCCTCGAAGGTGCGCTTGCCATCAATCAACAGCTCGACCTGATTATTGGCCAGGCACGGCATTCGGCTGAGTTTGGGCATTGCGCGCAAGGCAGCGTAGCTGTCCGATGCGCGAGCGGCGAGAGCTTCTTCGACCCAAGGGCGCCAATTCAGGCTGGCCATGGCGACATGCATTTCCTGATTGGCCTGGCGCCTGGCCTTTATGTAGGCATTGAAGGAGCGCGCACCGAATATCAGGTAAGGAATGAGCGTCAGGTAAGGAATGAAGAAAAGCGGCATGGCCCAAGCGATGGCGCCTTGAGCAGTACGGACTGTGAACAACGCATGGAGCGCGGCGATAATACCTAGCAGATGAATCACGCCAAGTAGATAGCCAAAAAAAAGGGGGCTGTGGTAATCCATATGCATCCTGCTTGTCGAATACACCTTAGGTAACAGAACACGAACGTGGTTCGCCTGCAACAAGCGGTTCGTTTCAACGTCTAACTCAAACATCGTCGGGGTGACCGGCATTTCCAGGAGTGTGTTTTCCATGAAAATTCGTATGCCGTTGCTGGCGCTGGCCTTGTGCGCAAGTAGCGTCACGGCCCAGGCTCAAATGCTTCAACCCGGCTTGTGGGAGCTGACTACCAGCAATATGCAGGTCGATGGCAAGCCGCTACCTGATATGGATTTCATGCTCAGCCAGTTGAAGAACCTACCGCCCGATCAAAGGGCGATGATGGAAGGCATGCTTGCCAAGCAAGGTGTCACTGTGGGTGGTAAAGGGGTGCGTTCCTGTCTTACCCCTCAGCAGGTGGCAACCAATGACATTCCCCTGCAGGATCCAAAGTCCGGCTGTACTCAGAAGATTACCGATCGCACCGGCAACGTTTGGAAGTTTCAGTTCAGCTGCCCCAAGGCCCAGGGCAATGGCCAGGCTACCTTCCTGAGTGACAAGGAATTCACTACTCAAGTAAGTGGCACTTTCAATGCGTCGGGTGTTCAGCAGCAGGGCAGCATGAATACACGTGCGGTATGGCTGGGCAATGACTGCGGTACGGTCAAGCCTCGGACGTGATGTTCCACTGCCACTGGGCAGTTGCTACGGCGTCGTGGGCATGCAGGCTTTCAGCATGTTCCACGCGCACTTTGAACGCTTTACTCCATTCCATAGCCCTTAGCGCCGCATAAACTCGCCTGGCTGCGTCCTCGCAAAACATCAAATTTTGTCCATTTGCCAGGGCGAATGCTTGCTCATCGGCGCGCTTCACGGCGGTTTGTACCGCAGTGCCCAAGGCTTGCTCGGCCTTGTCTACCACCTCGGTTATGGGGAGATCAGGATGATTATCCTCGAGCCTGACACTTATCTTCGCCATGCTCCTCTGGCTGTGAGGCGTTGCCACGATGCCTTCCGAAGTGCCCAGCCACGCAACGGCCTCATCACTATCCACGTTTCCTGTGCCAAATCGCACTTGAAACTGTCGCTGAATAAGCTGTCGAGCCAGCGCCGCTGAACAAGGGCATGTAGACGAGTAGGGTATCGAAACGGATAGTTCCACGTGGAACATTTCATGTTCGATCCGTGCATGGATCTCGACGTCATAGCTTTTCCACCCGGCAAGAGGACTAACCAAGGCAGGCCGTTTAAGCAAATGCTGATAGCTCAATCGCACGTATGCCGCAGACGATTGCCCATCATGACTGTTGAGAAAACTCGCTAAAAGCCGACGCAGCAGCAGCGGACGCAGCGGCTCCTGTTCAAGATCTTCAAGCGCCAGGTACAGACGCGACATGTGTATGCCGCGTGAGCTGCCATCCACAAGGTCCACACCCGCATCTACCGTAGCTGCTACCAGACGACCCCCGATCTGCATCGGCATGGCTATACCGCACATCCCTACCCAGTCCAATGGTGTGGTGGAATTCAGATGCTGTGCAGCGACGTCGGGAAGCGGGGGATGGGACATGGGATTTCCAAGGCTATGCGTGTATGTGGAACATTGGGTCCACTGCGGATGGGCGCAGTGAGGTAGCGGCTGAGTCGTCAGCAATGCGCCGTGAAATGGGCTGGTCGTTTTCTATTCATTACACAGAGCTCTCGTCAGGAACCACTTGGCTAAATTGTATTGTTACTTTATAACATTATGCAATGCATCGTTTCGAATGCGCCTGTGTGATGAGGTTTTGCCATGTCCAATCGTCTTCCTGTCACTGTGCTCTCCGGGTTTTTGGGCGCAGGGAAAAGCACGCTTCTCAACCATGTTCTGCGCAATCGCGAAGATCTTCGTGTCGCGGTCATCGTCAATGACATGAGTGAGATCAACATTGACGCCAGCGAAGTCCAGCGCAATATCACCCTTAACCGGGCCGAAGAAAAGCTGGTGGAGATGAGCAATGGCTGCATCTGCTGCACGCTGCGTGAAGATCTGCTTGAAGAGGTTGCACGCCTGGCCGAGGCGGGGCGCTTCGATTACCTGCTGATTGAATCGACTGGTATCTCAGAACCTCTGCCTGTGGCTGAAACCTTTACCTTCCGTGATGAGCAAGGCCGCAGCCTGTCGGATCTGGCGCGTCTCGACACCATGGTCACCGTAGTGGATGCCTTGAATTTCATGCGTGATTATCAAGCCGCGCAGAGCCTGGAAAGCAGTGGCCAGACATTGGGAGAAGACGATGAACGCTCGATCAGCGACTTGCTGATTGAGCAGGTAGAGTTTGCTGACGTATTGCTGTTGAGCAAAATCGATCTGGTCAGTCAGGCCGAACGGGAAGAGCTTTCAGCCATCCTCCGTAGCTTGAACCGCCGAGCTCAGATCATTCCAATGGTCATGGGTCAGGTTCCCCTTGCCAGGATTCTGAACACCGGCTTGTTCGACTTCGACCAGGCAGCGCAAGCGCCCGGCTGGTTGAAGGAGCTTCGCGGTGAACACACACCGGAAACAGAAGAATATGGCATCCAAGCGACCACCTGGACCGCACGGCGGCCTTTTCATCCGCAGCGGTTCCATGACTTTGTCCACACGCCCTGGAGTAATGGCCGGTTACTACGTTCTAAAGGGTTCTTTTGGTTGGCGAGCAAATATAAAGAAGCGGGCAGTTGGTCTCAGGCAGGCGGCATGATGCGCCATGGTCTGGCTGGTCGCTGGTGGTGTTTCGTACCCCGCGAACAGTGGCCGGAGGATGTGGATAACGTTGCAGCCATTCTTGAACATTGGTTGCCAGATACTGGCGACTGCCGGCAGGAGTTGGTGTTCATAGGTCAAGATCTGGATGTGGCTCAATTATCCACAGCTCTTGATCAGTGCCTGTTGACGGATGAAGAAATGGCACTCGAGCCCATGGGCTGGTTGCGTTTTCCCGATCCATTCGGCCCCTGGGACGAGCAGGTGGCAGCGTGAGTAAGCCAGAGGCTGTGGATATCCGTCAGGTGTTTGGCCAGACTCCCCAGGCAATGGCGCAAGTCCTGCAGGACGGTGTCAATCTCGCTGTCTGGCAGCGACAACTTCCGCCTCAGCTTCACGACTTTGCAGAAGTTGTGGCGGGGCTTAGTGGATCGTTAGCGGATCAGCGGGTGCTCGAGGTCGATGAGCATCAGGTCCCAGTGATCGACGCGCTGCTGCAGGAGGCTGTGGATATCTACGGCTATGACGCTTTCGTCGCGGATGTCACATGGCTCGTGTCGGCTTATAGCTGCTTGCTTGGCGCGCGCCGCGTGGGTTTGCGCGTACGTGCACTGACCAGTCCGATGTGCCCATGCTTCCATGTGGATAACGTTCCGCTGAGACTGATTACAACGTATGCGGGACCGGGTAGTGAGTATGTGCCGGAGCAGGAAGTGGCGCGAACTGCATTGTCCACAGGCTATGCCGCTGTGGATAAGGTGATGCGCCTGAATGCTGGTGACGTGGCGTTATTCAAGGGCGAGCGCTGGGAGGGCAATGAAGGCGCAGGCGTCGTACATCGTTCCCCTTCAGGGCCACCCCGGCTGTTGCTGACGCTTGACTGGCTAGCCTGACAGCGCATAGTTGAGCAAACCGTTCGCTTGAAGAACCCTCATGCTCCGCAATATTCCCACCCATGTCATTGCTGGCCCGCTGGGGGCCGGCAAGACCACACTGATTCATCACCTGCTTCAGCAGAAGCCTGATCACGAACGCTGGGCCGTATTGGTCAACGAATTCGGGGCAGTAGGGCTGGATGCGGCACTTTTGTCCACAAGCCGGAACGGCATCGCGATAGCCGAAGTGGCAGGGGGCTGTTTGTGCTGTGTCAATGGGGTGCCGTTCCAGGTAGGCCTGGGCAGGCTTCTGCGCCAGTGCGAGCCGCACAGGCTGTTCATAGAACCATCCGGTCTGGGCCATCCCCTTCAATTGCTTGATCAATTGGCCCAGGCGCCTTGGCACGATGTGCTGACAGTTCAGCCGTTGGTAGTCGTTGCTACACCCGCGTCTCTGTGTATTGGCAAGCAACTATCAACTGCCCAATCAGCGGCATTGGAAGCCTGTGAGACGCTAGTTATCAATAAATCCGAGGCTGTGGATAAAGATTTCAAGCTGTTGATAAATCAAGAATTTTTAGGCAAAAGGTTGATATGGACGACGCAGGGTCGGCTTCCTTTCAAATGCCTACCTGTTTATCAAAACCAGATTGTTGACAGCCCTAACACCAATATCGGGATTGTCGACAATCTGCCAAAGGCACCGCTGGCTCTTTGGACGAACCGGCGTGAGCCGATACGCCAGGTATTTCAAGGAGAGGATGGGTGGAGCATAGGCTGGCGCTGGCACCCCGCACAGCAGTTTTATCCACAGGCAGTAGATGAGCTGCTGAAGACGTTGGCGTGGCGACGTGCCAAGGGTGTTATCCACACTGCACAAGGAAGGCGCTCCTTCAATGCACTAGAAGGTGAGTTGGCACCTTGGCAGCCCAGTGAATGGGCAGCCGACAGTCGCCTGGAGTTGATTTTCGAAAGGCCTCAGCCTGTGGACGAGCTGCAAGCCCGCGTGCAGGAGTGCCTTATGCCTTGATCAGTTGTGCCAACGGTCATGTTGTTGGCGCCACTGCTGCATTTCGATCACATTGTCTGCGCGTGGGGGCGTCTTGATTTCGAAGGGGTAGGGTGCAAGCTCTATCTGCACGCTGTGCGCGCCGAACTGAGTCACGGTACCAGGGTGACGTTGCTCTCCCGTCACGGTAAATTCGAAGCCGTAAATGCGTGCCAGACGCTTGCGACCGTTGGCATCACGCACGAAGGCAATACGTTTGAGCGCGACGGCGTCATCCAGCAACTGAAGGTCAAGCTTTGCGCAATGTTGTTTGACCCTTTCCAAGGCCTTCTCGCGCAGACCGTGGTTGTGCCACAACCAAGCGCCTGCCGTGGCCATCACCATCAGGACAAACAGATTCTCCAGGGTCAACATGTGCGTAGGCTCCAAACAGATCGATCCAGCTTAACTGCGTCCTTGGCCTGTCGTACAGGTGGCAATCACGTTCATACTGCGCGTTGCATGATTCTTGAACAGCTTTGGAAATGACTCGCATGAAACGTACCCCGCACCTGCTCGCCATCCAGTCTCATGTGGTCTTCGGCCATGCCGGCAACAGCGCTGCGGTATTTCCCATGCAGCGTGTCGGCATCAATGTGTGGCCGCTCAACACGGTGCAATTCTCCAATCACACCCAGTATGGCCAGTGGAGCGGAGACGTGCTTGCTCCAACGCAAATTCCTGCGTTGGTGGAAGGCATTTCCAACATCGGTGAGCTGGGGGAGTGTGATGCCGTGCTCTCGGGCTACCTCGGCAGTGCCGAACAGGGGCGCGCGATTTTGGAAGGCGTGGCGCGAATCAAGGCCGTCAACCCGCGGGCCTTATACTTGTGCGATCCGGTCATGGGTCATCCTGAGAAAGGGTGCATCGTATCGCCGCAGGTCAGCCAGTTTCTGCTGGAGCAAGCGATCACCAAGGCTGACATTCTGTGCCCCAACCAGCTGGAGCTAGACAGCTTCTGTGGCCGGCGCGCCGCATCACTGGAGGATTGCGTAGGCATGGCGCGCAGTCTTTTGCTCAAAGGGCCCAAGGTTGTGCTGGTCAAGCATCTGGCTTACCCAGGACGCGCAGAGGACCAGTTCGAGATGCTGTTGGTGACTGCCGAACACAGCTGGCACCTGCGCCGCCCACTGCTGGCCTTCCCGAAGCAACCGGTGGGCGTGGGTGACCTGACTTCCGGTCTGTTCATGGCGCGGGTACTGCTTGGCGACAGCTGGGAGCAGGCATTCGAGTTTGCAGCCTCCGCCGTACACGAAGTACTGCTGGAAACTCAAGCCTGCGCCAGTTACGAGCTACAGCTGATACGTGCCCAGGACCGCATAGCCCACCCGCGCGTGCGTTTTGAAGCGAGGCTGTTGAGCGCTTAGACGCCGTCGGTTTTCAGGTTCTGGTAGCGTTTTTCCAGTTCCTGGCGAATCTGCCGTCGCTGCTGGCCTTGCAGGAATCGGCGTTTCTCCTCGCTACTCTGCGGTTGGCGCGGCGGGACCGAGACTGGCCGTCGATTATCGTCCACGGCCACCATGGTGAAAAAGCAGCTGTTGGAATGGCGCACCGAGCGTTCACGAATGTTCTCGGTAACAACCTTGATACCGACCTCCATGGAGGTATTGCCGGTGTAGTTCACCGACGCCAGGAAAGTTACCAACTCGCCCACATGCACCGGCTCGCGAAAGATGACCTGGTCGACTGACAGCGTGACTACATAGGAGCCTGCATAGCGGCTGGCACACGCATACGCGACTTCGTCGAGGTACTTGAGCAGCGTGCCGCCATGTACGTTGCCAGAGAAATTCGCCATGTCGGGTGTCATCAAGACGGTCATGCTCAGTTGGGCGTTTCCAGGTTCCATAAAATGCTCACGGTAAGATTGCGCGCAATCGCGCCAAAGGCTAGCAGGGGCTCTGTTCTGATGAGGCGGCAGCCTGCGTTTAACGGGACGCTCCCATGCTTTGAGGCGTCACGCTGTTTACGCCAGTGACGGCCTTATAGCAGCCGATCTGTTTCATCATATTGCATCGACGGTTCATGGGAAGACGCGATGTTAATCTGAGTACGCCCATGCAACATGGGCAGTCTTTCAATGAATACAGTGTGTACTCGCTGCTTGCTTGGGCCCGCCTCGGCGCAGGCGCGGTCTGCCTGGTAGAACAGCCCAAGACGAGAGAAGGAGAATCACGTCATGCATGCCATCAGCTTCATTCAGGACCTGGCGGTCATCATGCTGGTTGCAGGCGTGGTCACCATTGTTTTTCATCGTTTCAAGCAGCCAGTGGTCCTCGGCTATATCGTCGCCGGTTTCATCATAGGCCCTCACACGCCCCCCTTCGGTCTCATTCACGACGAAGACACCATCAAAACCCTCGCCGAGCTCGGCGTGATCTTCCTGATGTTTTGCCTAGGCCTTGAGTTCAGTCTGCGTAAGCTGTTCAAAGTGGGCGCCACGGCCTTCATAGCCGCCTTTCTGGAAATTGTGCTGATGATCTGGATCGGCTTCGAGATTGGGCGTTGGTTCGGCTGGAACACCATGGACTCCTTGTTTCTGGGCGCCATTCTCGCCATTTCCTCGACCACGATCATCGTCAAGGCTCTCAATGACCTGAAGATGAAGAACGAACGGTTTGCACAGCTGATATTCGGCGTGTTGATTGTCGAAGACATACTGGGTATCGGCATCATCGCATTGCTTTCGGGTATCGCCGTCAGCGGCACCGTCAGTTCGGGAGAGGTATTTTCAACCGTCGGCAAGCTGTCGCTGTTCATGATTGTTGCCTTGGTGATTGGCATTCTGTTGGTACCGCGCGTACTGGCTTATGTGGCCAAGTTCGAAAGCAACGAGATGCTGCTGATCACAGTGCTGGGTCTGTGCTTCGGTTTTTGCCTGCTGGTCGTGAAACTCGAATACAGCATGGTCCTGGGGGCCTTCCTGATTGGTGCCATCATGGCCGAGTCGCGGCAGTTGCTGAAGATCGAGCGTTTGATCGAACCCGTCAGGGACTTGTTCAGCGCTATATTCTTCGTCGCGATCGGTTTGATGATTGATCCGCAGGTATTGGTCGACTACGCCTGGCCGATTTTGGTCATCACCTTGGCCGTTGTATTGGGCAAGATGCTGTCCTGTGGAATGGGCGCTTTCATCGCGGGCAACGACGGGCGCACGTCGTTGCGGGTAGGTATGGGCCTGTCTCAGATTGGCGAGTTTTCCTTCATCATTGCGGCCTTGGGGATGACCCTGCAGGTGACCAGCGACTTTCTCTACCCGGTGGCAGTCGCCGTCTCGGCCATCACCACGCTACTGACGCCCTATCTGATTCGCGCCGCTGATCCGCTGTCGATAAAACTGGGCAACGTAGTGCCTGGGCGGCTGGCTCGTGTGCTGTCCTTGTACGGGGAATGGCTGCGCAATATCCAACCCCAGGGCCAGAGTGCCATGGTAGCGGCGATGATACGGCGCATACTGTTGCAGGTAGGTGTGAACCTGGCATTGGTCATCGCCATATTCTTCAGCGGCGGTTACTTCGCAGGGCGGCTTGGCACTTGGCTCAGTCAGTGGGTGAGCGATGTGAGCCAGCAGAAGGCGGTGATCTGGGGGGCTGCGCTACTGCTCTCGCTACCATTTCTGATCGCGGCTTACCGCAAACTCAAGGCCCTATCGATGCTGCTGGCTGAGATGGGCGTCAAACCGGAAATGGCCGGGCGCCATACTCAGCGCGTACGGCGCGTGATTGCAGAAGTCATTCCGCTGATTTCGCTGCTGGTGATCTTTTTGCTGCTGTCGGCGTTGTCGGCGAGCATTCTTCCCACTAATGAACTGCTGCTGATCATTGCCATAGTGGCAGCGGTGGTGGTCGCCTTGCTGTGGCGTTGGTTCATCCGGGTGCATACACGCATGCAGATTGCGTTGCTGGAAACGCTGGAGAACAACCGGGACAACGGCCACTGACCCTGTGGCGAACGCTGCAGGCGGGCCGTGCTCACGGCCCGCAAGGTCCTTAGACCGAGGTGAGGGTGAGCCTGATCAGCTCTCTAGCCAGACGTCCCGTGCCCAATGCCAAACCGATTCCCAGCTGTCCTCACCGACAAGTTCCTCATCGGCATCCCACAGCACCACGGTGCCATCTTCCTCGACGCAATAGTAGTTGTCGCCGTCCTGGCACAGCGGAATCAGTTCCCGAGGCACCCCGGCGTCCCAGGCATTTGCTGCAACGTCCGGAAGGTAGGTGTGCGACTGCGGGTCAGTCACTGTGACAGGTTCCAGCGAGCCATAGACGACGTCGCTGACGTTCAGCAGAAATTCCTTGAACACGAACGGAATGTTGATGAACAGCTGCTCTTCGATTTCAACCAACTGATCCTCGTCTGGAAGCTCAAGGGGGACCGGTACTGGCTCGTTGGCTTCACGGAGTTGTTCGATCACTTCTTCCACGATTCACTTCCTCTGACCTAGATGACAACGCTGCGGGTTATACCCTAGTAGTGCGCTATGGCAAAAGCAAAAACCCCGGGGAGGCCCGGAACACTGTTCACTTGTAATCGTCGGGCCGCAGGGCAGCGCCAAGTGAGCAGCATCACGGGGCAAACCCGAGGTTTTTTTTGGACAGCAGGACAGGGTTAACTGTTTTGAAGAATACTTGCGGCGAGCCAGAATTGTTGGGGCCGCGAAGCGGCCCCACGTAACAACTGCTTTGAATAGCAGGGCTGGATTACCCGTTCTGACGGATACCCGCGACCAGCCAAGGCTGGTTCTCGCCCTTGGCGCGTACCATGTGCCAGCTCTCGCTGAACTGTTCACCTTGGTCGAAGCGCGAATTCTTCGATACGCCACGGAAGGTGAGGGTAGCGTCAGTACGGTCGTCACGCTCATCCACGCCGTCCAGCTGTACATCAAGGTTGTCGATGTAAGTGGACTGGAAGCCATCACCCAGCTCGGCACGCTCGCGCTTAAGGAACTCGAGCATCTGCGGGGTCACGAACTCGGCGATCTTGTCCATTTCATTGGCGTCCCAGTGCTGCTGCAGCGACTGGAAGTGGTTACGGGCAGCTGCCAGGAAGCTTTGTTCGTTGAACCAGGCTGGCGCGTTGATGACAGGCGATGGCGCTGCCGCCGGTGCAGCCGAACCGCCGAAGATGTTTGGCTGTGCGGCCTGACCATGCACTTCACGTTGCATGGGGGCATTGCCAGGCATGGCCATGTGCGGCTGCTGCTGACGTCGCCGTGCGGCGATGAAGCGGAACACCAGGAAGGCGATGAGCGCGATGATCAGGAAGTCCATGATCTGGAAGCCTTCGAAGCCGTCACCCATGAACATGGATGCCAGCAGACCACCGGCGGCCAAGCCCGCCAGGGGGCCCAGCCAGCGCGAAGCACCACTGGCGGCGGCCGGTGCGCGGCCAGGAGCGGTCGGCGCGGCAGCAGGCGTGTTCGGCGTAGCTTGACGGGTCTGGTGAATAGGCGCGGAGCCAGCGCTCTTGCCGCCGCCAAATCGCTTGGCGTTGGCGTCCAGGCTCAGCGTCAGGCCGACGCAGAGCGCCAGTGCGATGCTAAGAAAACGTTGCATAAATGGGATATCCCCTGTTGTGGATTGCACGCGCGTCATGGTGCACATGTTCCAAGGCATATGACCAGCGACATAATGTTTCGAGCTTTTGCTTGATATGACTTATTTGAGCAGGCAACGACGCAGGCGTTCCTACTTGAGTTCGCCCCTGGACTGACGGCCTGTCCTCAGATTGCTTCAAGCTTGGCGTAGCCCACCATCAACCATTTGCTGCCTTCGGCAAAGTTGACCTGTACACGAGCCTGGGCCCCGGAGCCTTCGAAGTTCAGGATGACCCCTTCACCGAAAACGGAGTGCTGCACGCGCTGGCCGAGGTTGAATGCGGTTTCGGGGATATCCGCATTGGCAAACAGGTGGCTGTTGAGGGCTGTCTTCGGAGTGCCGAACGGGCGGCTGACACTGTTCGACAAACGTACTTCCTGCACCAGACCAGCCGGAATCTCGCGTACGAAGCGAGACACCTTGTTGTAGGTCTCACTACCGTAGAGCCGTCTTGTCTCGGCATACGTCATGACCAACTGACGCATGGCGCGGGTAATGCCCACGTAGGCCAGGCGGCGTTCTTCCTCAAGACGACCTGGCTCCTCCAGGCTCATCTTGTGCGGGAACAGTCCTTCCTCCATGCCCACCAGGAACACGTAGGGGAACTCCAGACCTTTGGCACTGTGCAAGGTCATCAGCTGCACACTGTCCTCGTGCTCGTCAGCTTGCGTGTCGCCGGCTTCGAGCGAGGCGTGACCAAGGAAGGCGGACAGTGGGGAGAGGTCGGCGTCCTCTTCGGTCGATTCGAAGTTGCGCGCTGCGCTAACCAGTTCCTCAAGGTTTTCCACCCGTGCCTGACCCTTTTCACCTTTTTCTTCCTGGTGATAGATGATCAGCCCGGACTGTTCGATGGTGGTCTGCGTCATGGTATGCAGCGGCATGTCTTCGACCTTGGCCGCAAGCCCGTCGATCAACTCGATGAACGCACCCAGCGCGCTGGCAGCCCGGCCCTTGAGCGCTTTTGCGGCGATGAGCTGGCACATCGCCTGCCACATCGAGACCTGGCTGTGACGTGCATGCTCGCGAATGGCCTCGACGGTTTTCTCGCCAATGCCGCGCGGCGGCACGTTGATCACGCGTTCCAGCGCCGCATCGTTGCCGCGGCCTTCAATCAGTCGCAGGTAGGCCATTGCATTCTTGATCTCTGCACGCTCGAAGAAGCGTTGGCCACCATAGATACGGTAGGGAATCCGCTCGCGCAGCAAGGCTTCCTCGAGCACCCGTGACTGGGCGTTCGAGCGATACAGAATAGCGATTTCGTCACGCGCGTTGCCTTGCTTGATCAGGCTTTCAATGGTCTCGACCACATAGCGTGCTTCGTCGTGTTCGTTGTAGGCGGCGTACAGCGTAATGGGTTCACCTTCACCCATGTCAGTCCACAATTCCTTGCCCAGGCGCCCGCTGTTATTGGCAATCAGGGCGTTGGCAGCCTTGAGGATGCCCCCGGTGGAGCGGTAGTTCTGCTCCAGGCGGATCAACTCGGCATCTGGGAAGTCGGCCGTGTACTGGTGGATGTTCTCGATCTTGGCGCCGCGCCAGCCGTAAATCGACTGATCGTCGTCCCCCACCGCCATCAGGCTGTCGCCCCCACGGGCCAGCAGACGCAGCCAGGCGTACTGCACGGCGTTGGTATCCTGGAACTCATCGACCAGCACGTGACGGAAGCGGCGTTGGTAGTGGGCCAACAGGCCTGGGTGATCGCGCCACAAATCCAGGGCGCGCAGCAGCAACTCGGAAAAATCGATGACACCGGCGCGCTCGCAGGCCTGCTCGTACGCGGTGTAGACATCGCGCATGGTGGTCAGGAACAGGTCGCCACCTGGCTGAATGTGCTGCGGGCGCAGGCCTTCGTCTTTCTGGCCGTTGATGAACCATTGGGCCTGGCGTGCCGGCCACTTCTGTTCGTCCAGCCCTAGCTCGCGCATCACCCGTTTAACCAGGCGCTGCTGATCGTCGCTGTCGAGAATCTGGAAGTTCTGCACTAGCCCCGCTTCCTGCCAGTGGGCACGCAACAGCCGATGCGCCAGACCGTGGAATGTCCCCACCCACATCCCTGCAGGGTTGATGCCCAACAATTGCTCGATCCGGTGGCGCATTTCAGCAGCAGCCTTGTTGGTGAAGGTCACCGACAGGATCGAGTGCGGGGATGCCTGCTCCACCTGGATTAGCCAGGCGATGCGATGCACCAGCACACGGGTTTTACCGGAACCGGCGCCAGCAAGCACCAGTTGACGCCCGACCGAAGCCGCTACAGCCTGGCGTTGGGCATCATTGAGGGAATTCAGCAGGAGGGAAAGGTCATCTGTGCTCATCTCGCCATTCTAGGGGGACGCTGAGCCAGGGGCAAACATCTACTGTATGAATATTCACCTTGGGCCCCTGCCGTTCATCGCGACAAGGGCGCCTGGGTCACACCAGGGCGCCATCTTTGGCGCACTGGCTGGCTACATCAGTCGAGCGCCTGGAGGTCTTCGATTGCGATGCGCAGGCTGCCATCTGCATGGATGATCTCCAGCATCTTGAAAACACACGGCCCTTCACGCAGGTATTCGACAGTCTTCTCGGTCAATACAGCATTGGCGATGACCCCAGTGTCCACCAGCTTGAGTTGCAGAACCTCCCAGCCGCCCCGGTGGCGAATTGCCGGCTCGACTAGTACCGGCTCGAACGCCGGACTTGGCACGGTGACGACACCGTGAACCCGGAAGGATTTCTGACCGCCTGCGGTCTGGTTGTAAGCAACGAAGTCTTTGAGTGTGCTCATGGGAGCCTCCTTGATGGTGAAAGTAGCGCATATGCGCATCGCTACTGTCTCCGTATCAAAGCTGGGCTACGATTGGGCAACGCTTCACCCGTGCCAGTTTCTGCCATGGCGGGCGAGCAGGCTGTTGGCCTGCTCAGGACCATTGCTCCCGGCAGGGTACGAGCGCGGAGTCTGGAAATGCGCTTCCCAGCCCTTGATGATGGGATCCACCCACGCCCAGGCGGCTTCGACCTCATCGCGTCGCATGAACAGGGTCGAGTCGCCTTCCAGCACGTCCAGCAACAAACGTTCGTAGGCTTCCCAGCGACGTGTCTTGCTGAAGACCTGGGCCAGGTTCAGGTCCAGGTCGACCGGCTCCAGGCGCATGCCCTTGCCGGGGATCTTGGTCATCATGCGCAGGCTGATGCGCTCGTCTGGCTGTAACTGAATCAACAGCTGGTTGACCTGGCCACCCTCGAACAGCGCATGCGGTACAGGTTTGAACTGGATGACGATCTGCGAGGAGCGCCGGGCCATGCGCTTGCCCGTGCGCAAGTAGAAGGGCACGCCAGCCCAGCGCCAGTTGTCGATGTGCACTTCGATGGCGACGAAGGTTTCGGTATCACTGTCGTTATCGACGTCCTTTTCAAAGTAATACGCGCCTACCTCCTGACCGCCGATATATCCGGCCCCGTACTGGCCACGAACAGTTTTCTCCTGGACGTCTTGTCCGGTAATCGGCTGAAGCGCTCGGAGAATTCGCACTTTCTCATCACGCACGGCCTCGGCTTCGAACTGCGCAGGCGGCTCCATGGCCACCAGGCAGAGCAGCTGGAGCAGATGGTTCTGCAGCATGTCGCGCATGGCCCCTGCTCGGTCGTAGTAGCCACCACGGTTCTCCACGCCCAAGGTCTCACCGACACTGATCTGCACGTGATCGACCTGCCCATTGCGCCACACCGGCTCAAGGAGTGCGTTGGCAAAGCGCAAGGCCATAAGGTTCTGGACGGCTTCCTTGCCCAAGTAGTGATCGATACGGAACACCTGCCGCTCTTCGAACACCGCTCCGATCGCTTCATTGATGGCAGTGGCCGACAACAAGGAGTGCCCGATCGGTTTCTCGAGCACAATACGCGCTTCGCTGTCGGCCAGCCCTGCGGTATGCAAATGGCTGGCAATGGGCGCGAACAGCGAAGGCGCGGTGGCGAGATAGAACACGCGCATCAAGCCCCCGGGCTCGCCCAGGTAGCGTGCCAGCCGAACGAAATCAGCACTCTGGGTCGCATCCATCGCGAAGTAGTCGACCCGGGCACAAAAGCGTCGCCAGATGTCTTCGTCAAAGTCGCGAAGAGCGATCTGTGCCCGGCAATGCCGCTCTGCAAGCTTGAGGTAGTCACTGCGCGGCAGAGGGCGCCGAGCCAGGGCGATTACCCGCACGGCAGGGTCGAGGCGATTGTCACGAAACAAGTGGTAGAGCGCGGGCAGCAACTTGTGCAGGGCCAGGTCGCCCGTGCCGCCAAAGACCAGAATGTCGCAAGGAATAGTCAAACCACCACGCTCCACGTTCGTTTAACTGGGCGGGTTGCCGTCCATGTAGTATAACTACAAGAAAGCTACAACCCGGCCAGCCGATCATAACCGAGTCCAGCCCGTGAATCTGTTGCAACATATCGCCCAATCGCGCCACCTGCTGCGCAAATCGGAACTGAAAGTGGCCGATCACGTGCTGCTGGACCCGGCCGCCGTCATGCACAGTTCGATGGCTGACCTGGCACATAGCGTCGGTATCAGTGAACCGACCATCGTTCGTTTCTGCAGGGCTATCGGGTGCTCGGGGTTTCAAGACCTGAAGTTGAAACTGGCGCAGAGCCTGGCCGCCGGGGCTAGTTTTGGTCAGTTTGCTATTCATGAAGACGACTCCGTCGCCGATTACAGCCTCAAGATCTTCGACACGACCCTGCATACCTTGATGGAGGTGCGCGAGCACCTTGACCCACAGGCGCTTCAGCAGGCCGTCAGCGCCATGGCGCAGGCGCAGCGTGTGGAGTTCTATGGTTTCGGCGCGTCCGGGGCCGTGGCAGCCGATGCCCAGCACAAGTTCTTCCGTTTGCTGCTCAGCGCGGCGGCGTACTCTGACCCGCACATGCAGGCGATGTCCGCCGTGACGCTCAAGCCTGGCGACGTAGCGGTGTGCATTTCGCAATCAGGCCGCTCGAAGGACTTGCTGATCACGGCCAACCTGGTCCGTGAAAGCGGCGCCAACCTGATCACGTTGTGCCCCAGCCAGACCCCGCTGGCCGAGCTGTCCACGGTCAACCTGGCCATCGACGTTCATGAAGACACCGAGATCTATACGCCTCTGACCTCGCGCATTGCTCACCTGGTGGTCATCGACGTGCTGGCCATGGGCGTTGCCATGGCGCGCGGTCCAAGCTTGGTCAATCACCTCAAGAGCGTCAAGCGCAGCCTGCGTAGCCTGCGACTGTCGCCCAAGTCGATCAAAGCCCATGACGACTGAAGCCTGCTTCGGTTCCACGGGACGGCGCCATCATCGTTCACGACGCTGTCATCATCGCGCCTTCAAACGGTAAAACCATCGGGTCATTCTGAGCCTTCCGCATCCTTCCCGGGAATCAGGCAATGGCTCGTGACCACGACGGCATCTACCAACCCAACGCCAAGGCTCGCAAACAGCAGGAAAAGGACCAGCGACGCATGGAGTACCGCCGCGCTATCGAAAGTTACTGTGACCAACGGCAACTCTTGCGTGATGTCGCTGATTATCCTGACTTCGAAGGGCTCACTGCCTGGCAGGCAGCAGCGACGACTGACCCGAAAAACGCTCGACCAATGCGCTGATCAATGACCGCTCGCTGCGTATGAAGGCCTGAAAGGCGAGTGCGACCGGCGATTGTCGCTTGGCCTTGGATTGAACCACGCACCAGCTGCGGTACAGCGGCAACTCCTCGACAGGCAGTTCTACCAGGTTTCCCGTGGCCAGCTCCATGTTCACGGCATGGCGGGTCAACAATGCGATACCCAACCCGGCTATCACGCATTCACGCTGGGCATCGGCCGAAGCCACTTCGAGGGTTTGGGTGAAATGCACGCGCTTTTCCTTGAAATACTCCTCGCAAGCCTTGCGGGTGCCTGAGCCTTGTTCGCGTATCAGCAGCGTATGGGGCTCGAGGTCTTGCAGGCGCAGCCGCGGCAGCCTACACAGGGCATGCTCAGGCGGCGCGACGGCGATGATCGGGTTATTCAGGAACGGCAGGAAGTCCAGCCCCATGTCCTGCGGCACCATGGACATGATGATCAGGTCATCACGGTTATCGGACAGTCGCCTGATGGCCTGTGCCCGGTTGACGACGGTCAAGGTCAGGTTGACTTCCGGGTGCCGCCGCTTGAATGCCGCGAACAGATGCGGCACGAAATACTTGGCGCTGGACTCGATCGCCAGCTTCAACTGCCCTTGCAATGACCCCTGCATGTCCGACAACTGCATATCCAGGCTCTCCAGCCGCCCGAAGATGTCGTGACTGGCACGTTGCAGCGCTTCGGCGGCTTCCGTGAGGTACAACTTCTTGCCCACGTATTCGAACAACGGCTGGCCAATCAGCTCTTCGAGTTGACGGATCTGTAGACTAACGGCGGGTTGCGTGAGCGCCATCTCTTCGGCCGCGCGGCTATATGAGCGAAGATCACACACCTCATTGAAGACCTGCAATTGACGCAATGTCATACGCATCAAGGACTTACGCATTTTATTCGACTCGTCGGCAATACCTTGTAACTTCACTATAAGCTTTTGCTAATACTGCCCCTAACAAATATTGATTTTTGTTTATCGACCTACAGCGCTAGGGTGAATCTGCGACTGGCCAAACAACAACAGGCCACGCGCCGACCGGTAGAACCGTGTCGACTGTTCATACGGCTTTGGGAAGAATCCAGTGATAAAAAAAATCCTGATCGCCAACCGAGGTGAAATTGCAGTTCGGATCGTGCGCGCTTGCGCCGAAATGGGCATCCGCTCGGTAGCGATCTTTTCCTACGCCGACCGGCATGCGCTGCATGTGAAGCGTGCAGACGAAGCCTACAGCATTGGCGCAGAGCCACTGGCCGGGTATTTGAATCCTCGCAAGTTGGTGAACCTGGCAGTGGAAACGGGCTGCGATGCCTTGCACCCGGGCTATGGCTTTCTCTCGGAAAATGCGGAGTTGGCCGAGATCTGCGCCGAGCGCGGGGTCAAGTTCATCGGGCCTGCTGCCGACGTCATTCGCCGCATGGGCGACAAGACCGAAGCGCGCCGCACCATGATCGCCGCGGGCGTTCCGGTCACCCCAGGCACAGAGGGCAACGTCGCCGACATTCACGAGGCGCTCAGTGAAGGTGATCGTATTGGTTACCCAGTAATGCTCAAGGCGACGTCGGGTGGTGGCGGCCGTGGTATTCGCCGCTGCAACAGTCGCGAAGAGTTGGAGCAGAACTTCCCGCGCGTGATTTCCGAGGCCACCAAGGCATTCGGTTCGGCGGAAGTGTTCCTGGAAAAGTGCATCGTCAACCCTAAGCACATCGAGGCGCAGATTCTCGGCGACAGCTTCGGCAATGTCGTGCACTTGTTCGAGCGCGACTGCTCCATCCAACGCCGTAACCAGAAGCTCATCGAAATTGCACCGAGCCCGCAACTTACCCCAGAGCAACGCGCGTACATCGGCGACTTGGCAGTACGTGCAGCCAAGGCGGTGGACTACGAGAACGCCGGTACCGTTGAGTTTCTGCTGGCCGATGGCGAAGTGTATTTCATGGAAATGAACACACGCGTGCAGGTCGAGCACACCATCACCGAGGAAATTACCGGTATCGATATCGTGCGTGAGCAGATCCGCATCGCATCGGGCCTGCCTTTGTCGGTGAAGCAGGAAGATATCCAGCACCGTGGTTACGCCCTGCAGTTTCGCATCAATGCCGAAGACCCGAAGAACAACTTCCTGCCCAGCTTTGGCAAGATCACTCGTTATTACGCGCCAGGTGGCCCCGGTGTGCGTACCGATACCGCCATTTACACCGGCTACACCATTCCACCGTTCTACGACTCGATGTGCCTGAAGCTGGTGGTGTGGGCATTGACGTGGGAAGAGGCCATGGATCGGGGCCTGCGGGCCTTGGATGACATGCGTGTACAAGGGGTCAAGACCACTGCGGCGTATTACCAGGAAATCCTGCGTAACCCGGAATTTCGTAGCGGTCAGTTCAATACCAGCTTCGTTGAGACCCACCCGGAACTGACCAACTATTCGATCAAGCGCAAACCCGAAGAGCTGGCCCTGGCCATCGCTGCCGCCATCGCCGCCCACGCAGGCATTTGAATACAGCAGCAAGCTGCGAAACCCAGATTGCCAGCCAGCGCCAACGCGTCTGTGCAGGCCGGCTGAGGCGTGAAGCTTGCCGCGACGAGGAGATAACAATGTCCAAGAAGATTCACGTAACCGATACGATCCTGCGCGACGCCCACCAGTCTCTGCTGGCCACCCGTATGCGCACCGAAGACATGCTGCCGATCTGCGAGAAACTCGACAAGGTCGGTTATTGGTCGCTGGAAGTCTGGGGGGGCGCCACCTTCGATGCCTGCGTGCGCTTTCTGAAGGAAGACCCGTGGGAGCGCCTGCGCAAACTGCGTGCAGCACTGCCCAACACGCGCCTGCAAATGCTGCTGCGCGGCCAGAACCTGCTGGGTTACCGTCACTACAGCGACGATGTGGTCAGGGCATTCGTCGCCAAGGCCGCCGTCAATGGCATCGACGTATTCCGCATCTTCGACGCCATGAACGATGTGCGTAACCTGCGTGTGGCCATCGAGGCGGTCAAAGCCTCGGGCAAGCACGCCCAGGGGACCATCGCCTACACCACCAGCCCGGTGCACACCATCGAGGCGTTCGTGAACCAGGCCAAGCAAATGGAGGCCATGGGTTGCGACTCGATCGCCATCAAGGACATGGCCGGCCTGTTGACCCCGTTTGCCACGGGCGAGTTGGTCAAGGCGCTCAAAGCCGAGCAATCGCTGCCTGTCTTCATTCACTCGCACGACACCGCCGGCCTGGCCGCCATGTGTCAGCTCAAGGCTGTGGAAAACGGCGCCGACCACATCGATACCGCCATCTCCAGCTTCGCCTGGGGCACCAGCCACCCGGGTACCGAGTCGATGGTTGCTGCGCTCAAGGGTAGCGAGTTCGACACCGGCCTGGACCTGGAACTGCTGCAGGAAATCGGCTTGTACTTCTACGCCGTGCGCAAGAAGTACCACCAGTTCGAAAGCGAGTTCACCGCCGTGGATACCCGCGTGCAGGTCAACCAGGTGCCGGGTGGCATGATTTCCAACTTGGCCAACCAGCTGAAAGAGCAGGGCGCGCTCAACCGCATGAACGAAGTGCTGGCAGAGATCCCGCGTGTGCGTGAAGACCTCGGCTTCCCGCCGCTGGTGACGCCGACCTCGCAAATCGTTGGCACCCAGGCGTTCTTCAACGTGCTGGCCGGCGAGCGCTACAAGACCATCACCAACGAAGTGAAGCTGTACCTGCAAGGCGGTTACGGTAAAGCCCCTGGCGTGGTCAACGAGCAGCTGCGCCGCCAGGCGATCGGCAGCGAAGAAGTGATCGACGTGCGCCCGGCCGACCTGCTCAAGCCAGAGATGACCAAGCTGCGTGCCGACATCGGTGCCTTGGCCCGTTGCGAAGAGGACGTGCTGACCTTTGCCATGTTCCCGGACATTGGTCGCAAGTTCCTCGAAGAACGCGAAGCCGGCACCCTTACCCCGGAAGCGTTGTTGCCAATTCCGGAGGCTGGCGCCGTTTCTGCGCCAGGCGGTGAAGGCGTCCCGACCGAGTTCGTCATCGACGTGCACGGTGAAACCTACCGCGTCGACATCACTGGCGTTGGTGTGAAAGCCGAAGGCAAGCGCCACTTCTACCTGTCGATCGACGGCATGCCGGAAGAAGTGGTGTTCGAACCCCTTAACGAGTTCGTTGGCGGCGGCGGCAGCAAGCGCAAGCAGGCTAGCGAGCCGGGTCACGTGAGTACCAACATGCCCGGCAACATCGTCGATGTGCTGGTCAAGGAGGGTGACATGGTCAAGGCCGGCCAGGCCGTGCTGATCACCGAAGCCATGAAGATGGAGACCGAAGTGCAGGCGGCCATAGCCGGCAAGGTCGTGGCAATCCACGTGGCCAAGGGCGACCGTGTCACGCCGGGTGAGATCCTGATCGAGATCCAGGGCTGATTCAGACCCTAATCTATAAGCGGTTTACCTCGGGGGAGCGGATGCTCCCCTTTTTCTTTGCTGGATTCACCGGCCTCTTCGCGGGTAACCCGCTCCCATAGGATCGCCGCAGGTTCCGACATCGAGTTAATCCTGTGGAAGCTGGCTTGCCGGCGATAGGGCCGGTGAAGCCAGCGCAAAAATCAGTCTTTGCGGCAAGCCTCGAGGGTTTCTACTTGGCCCTCTGGCTGTTGATTCTCATCACTCAACCACCGCTCAAACCCGGTAGCCACCTGCGGCCACTCATCATCGGTAATCGAATACCAGGCCGTATCGCGGTTGTGGTCCTTCACCACCAAGTGCTTGCGGAACACCCCTTCGAAGGTGAAACCAAAGCGCTCTGCCGCGCGCTTGGAGCGGGCGTTGGCGTTGTTGCACTTCCACTCCAGCCGGCGGTTGCCCAGTTCGAAGCTCAGCTTACCCAGCAGGTACACCGCCTCGGTGCCCTTAGGGGTGCGCTGCATGGCGGCGCCGAAGGCGATGTGGCCGATTTCGATCCGGCCGTGGTCGGGCACAATCGACATCAGGCTGAGAATGCCCTGAGCCTGGCCGGTGGTACGGTCGATGACGGCGTAGAACAGCGGGTCGCGGCCTGCGGCGTTGCCGTCCAGCCAGCGGTCGAAGGCGGCACGCTCGGTGAACGGGCCATAAGGCAGGTAGTCCCATAGCACCGGGTCGGCGGTTGGGCCCTGCAGCACTTCCCAGAGGTCGTCGCCATGGCGCGCAGGGTGGAGCTTTTCCAGGCGGATGAAGCGGCCCTTGATGGGCTCGGCCTGGGGCGTTGCGGCGGGTTTCCAGTTCAATGCGTCTGTCATGTTCAGCCTACAAGCCTTTGCGAAATTGGATAAAGCCCGAGCGCTCGGCAACCTGCTGATACAGGCTGACGGCGGTGGCGTTGGTTTCGTGGGTCAGCCAGTGCACCTTAATGCAGTTATCGCCCTTGGCTGTGGTGTAGACGTGCTCGATCAGCTGGCGACCAACGCCCAGACCACGCTGCGCGCTGTCGACGTACAGGTCCTGTAGGTAGCAGGAGTTCTCGATGCTCCAGTTGGAACGATGGTAGATGAAGTTGACCATCCCCACCGCCTTGCCATCCACCCAGGCCAGTGCCGAATGGGTCGGCTCACTCGGGTCGAGCAGGCGCTGCCAGGTGCTCAGGCTGACGTCATCTGCCAACTCGGTTTCGTAGAAGTGCAGGTAGGCTTGCCACAGGGCGTGCCAGGCGGCGTGATCTTGAGCGGTGACAGGGCGCAGGGTAACGCTGGGCATGGGCTATTCCTTCAAAGCTGGCGCATGTGCGCTGCGAGTTGGTTATCCAGTTGATCGGGGCTGGCGGTCAGGCCTTCGCGCACGCCGGCGATGTCTTGTTTGGAGCGGTTCTGGCTGAGCTTGCGCGCACCTTGCAGGCGGGCGATGGGCAGGCGGATACCGACGATGGCGCGGAGCATGCCGTCGAGGTAGTCAGCCGGGGCGTCGGTGACGCTCCATGGCTCGTTGCGGCCTTGTTCGTGGCGCTCGGTCAGGCGGCTGACGATAGTCAGCAACGCTGCTGGGTCTTGGATTATCTCGGCCGGACCATAAGCGTGTACTGCCAGGTAGTTCCAGGTCGGCACGACCTTGGGGTTATCGGCTTTGCTTGGGTAGTACCCGGGGCTGACATAGGCATCGGCGCCGGGGAAGACCAGCAGGGCTTCGCCACCTTGTGCCAGGTCCTCCCATTGGCGGTTGGCCCGTGCCAGGTGCGCATAGACGGTCCCTAGCTTGCCTTCGCCGGTATCGACCAGCACCGGCAGGTGTGTGGCCAACAAGCCTTGTTCTCCTTGGCTGACCAGCACGGCCAGGCGGGTATCGAGCATATGCTGATGCAGGCGGCCGAGGTCGTCTTCCTGGTGAGGTTTGCTGTTGTACATGCTCGGTTTCCTTGTGCAATGGTGCCATCCTAAGCAGGCTATTGGTTCTGGGTAAGAGCCATTACTGCCTGTTTTGATAGGTCCAATACCATGAGTGATAGCCCCCTCGTTTTGCCTTTCGACCCTTCCGGGATCGCCTTGGATCACCGCCGCGGGCTTAGCCAGCAGCTGTACCAGGCGCTGCGAGCGCGGGTGCTGGATGGGCGCCTGAGCAGCGGAACCCGGCTGCCGGCCACCCGTGAGTTGGCCACCATGCTGGGGCTATCACGCAACAGTGTGGTGCGAGCCTATGACCAGTTGTACGCCGAGGGCTACATCGAAAGCCGGGTGGGTGATGGTACTTACGTAAGTCGGCTACCAAAACTATCCACACGAGTATCCACAGGCTTATCCCATGGGTTATCAACAGACTTATCCACATTTTCAGTAAATGATACTGAGGATTTATCCAGCAAACGGTGTTTCAGTGACGCTTTTCAGCGGTTGAAAACCAACCACTTGCCGCCGCCAAGAAGCGGTCAGCCGCGTGCTTTCCGCGTCGGTATTCCCGCATTCGACCTGTTCCCGTTTGACGTCTGGGCCAAGCTGCAGGCGGGTTTCTGGCGTCATCCGAGCCCCGCTCAACTGGGTTATGGCGACCCGGCGGGCGAGCCGATGCTGCGCGAACTCATCGCTGCCTACTTGCGAGGCTCGCGTGGGCTGAGTTGCATGGCTGAACAAATTGTGATCACCAGTGGTGCACAACAGGCCATCAGCCTTTGTGCACAGTTGCTGCTGCAACCAGGCGACGGTGTGGCTGTGGAAAACCCGGGCTATCGGGCAGCCGGTCATGCCTTCGTACTGGCGGGTGGCCGGGTGCGTGGTGTAGCGGTGGATGAAGAGGGGATGGATTGCACTCGGCTAGCGCAATTGGAGGATTGCCGGCTGGCCTACGTGACGCCTGCTCATCAGTACCCGACCGGGGTGACCATGAGCCTGGCGCGTCGCCTGTCACTGCTGGCCTGGGCCGAGCGTAACGACGCCTGGATTATCGAGGACGACTATGACGGTGAGTACCGATACCGTGGCGCGCCCTTGGCCCCGCTTGCAGCGCTCGACCTTCACGGGCGGGTGCTGTATGTCGGCACCTTCGGCAAAATCGCCTTCCCGGCGCTGCGCCTGGGTTACCTGGTGCTACCGCCGCCGCTGGCCCAAGCGTTCAGCCAGGGCAAGGCGTTGGCGGTGCGGCATTCCGAGCTCAGCAGCCAGTGCGTGATGGCCGAGTTCATGGCCCGTGGGCACTTTCAGCGGCATATCCGGCGCATGCGCAAGGCGGCGTTGAGCCGGCGCAATGTGCTCAAGGCCGGCTGGCCTGTGGATATTCCCGGGTTGGGTGCCATGCCGGCAGTGGCGGCCGGGCTGCATGTGAAGGTGGATGTGGATAACTTTGCGCGTGAGCAGGAACTGGTAGCCAAGGCTGAGGCGGTGGGTATAGAGGTGACGGCGCTAAGCAATTTCTGGTTGGCGGACAGCGAGGTGCCTGTGGATAAGCGGGCAGGGCTGGTGCTGGGGTTTGCAGCGGTGCCGGAAGGGGAAATTGCCGAGGCCTTGATGAAACTGCGCAAGGCTTGGCGGCCACTTCGCGGGTAAACCCGCTCCAACAGGATCTGCACAGCACTCAAGGTCAGCGCTGTACCTGTGGGAGCGGGTTTACCCGCGAAGCAGGCGACTCAGGTCCCGGACTTGATTCTGGTCCATGCGCGGGTCCGCGCACGCTCTGCATCTCGCGCCAATGGCTTGAGGGTGTACAGCTTGGTCATTGCCTCTGCCGTCGGGTACAGGTTGGGATTGTTGCGAATCGCTGGGTTCACCTTGTCGGTCGCATCCTTGTTCGGGTTGGGGTACCCGACAAAGTCGCTGATCGGCGCAATCACCTCCGGCCGCAGGAGGTAATTGATGAACTTATAGGCGTCTTCCGGGTTGGCTGCGTTTTTCGGTATCGCCAGCATGTCGAACCAGATCGGTGCGCCCTCCTTGGGCAGGCGCATGTCCACCACCACGTCGTTCTTGGCTTCGCGGGCGCGGTTGGCGGCCTGAGAAAAGCTGCCGCTGTAGCCCACTGCTACGCAGATGTCGCCATTGGCGATGTCTGCCATGTACTTCGAGGAGTGGAAGTAGGTGATAGACGGGCGAATCTTCAGCATCAGCGCCTCGGCCTTCTTGTAGTCGGCCGGTTTGTCACTGTTGGGTGGCAAGCCCAGGTACTGCAGGGCCAGCGGCAGAATTTCCGAAGGCGAGTCGAGCAGGGCCACGCCACATTGCTTGAGCTTGGCAATGTTCTCTTCCTTGAAGATCAGGTCCCAGCTGTCCACCGGCGCATTGTCGCCGAGGGCAGCCTTGACCTTGGCCGGGTTGAAGCCGATCAGTATGGTGCCGTACATGTACGGCACGGCGAAGCGGTTGCCGGGGTCGTTGGCCTCGATCAGCTTCATCAGGGCCGGGTCCAGGTGTTGCCAGTTCGGCAGCTTGCTGCGATCGAGCGGCTGGAACACGCCGGCCTCGATCTGCTTGGCCAGAAACACGTTAGATGGCACCACCACATCGTAACCAGAGTTGCCGGTCAGCAACTTGGCTTCCAGCGCTTCATTGGTATCGAAGATGTCATACACCAGCTTCACACCGCTGTCCTTCTGGAAGTCGGTTAGCGTCTGCGGGGTGATGTAATCGAACCAGTTGTACACGCGCAGCGTGCGCTGTTCGGCCTGGGCGGGCAGGGTACCCGCGCACAGTACTGCAGCAACGAGAGGGGCGAGTAGCTGTTTGAGGGTGGCCATTATCGAGCTCCGGGTTGTGCGCGTTGGAAGCCTTCGAGCACGTTGACGGCGTTGATGCCGATTTCTTCCACGGCATAGCCACCTTCCATCACGAACAGGGTGGGCTTGCCGAGCTGCGCGATGCGCTTGCCCATCTCCAGGTAATCAGGGCTGTCGAGCTTGAACTGGGAGATCGGATCGTCCTTGAACGTGTCCACCCCCAGCGATACCACCACTACCTCCGGCTCATACGCGGCGATGCGCTCGCAAGCGTCTTCCAGAGCTGCCCGCCAGGTCGACCAGTCACTGCCTGCCGGTAGCGGATAATTCACGTTGCAGCCCTCGCCGGCACCCGCTCCGGTTTCGTCGACATAGCCCAGGAAGAAGGGGAACTCATCCTGAGGATCACCGTGAATGGAGGCGAAGAAAACATCGGCGCGGCTATAGAAAATGTCCTGGGTACCATTGCCGTGGTGGTAGTCCACGTCGAGGATGGCCACCTTTGCTCGCCCTTGGTCGAGGAAGGCCTGGGCAGCGATGGCTGCATTGTTCAGGTAGCAGTAGCCCCCCATGACGTCGCCTGCCGCGTGGTGCCCCGGTGGACGACACAATGCGAACGCGGCGTGGGCACCCTGCTCGATGGCCGCTTGCGCCGTGAGCGCGACCTGGGCTGCGCTGTAGGCGGCCTGCCAGGTGCCTGCCGTGATGGGCGCCCCTGCATCGAAACTGTAGTAACCCAGCTCACCGTGCAACCCGGTGGGCTTGACCGCCCGCAACGTGCGAGCAGGCCAGGTATAGGGAAGCAGATCGCCCTCCTGGCCCATGGCTGCCCAGCGCGCCCAGGCACCTTCGAAGAAGTCGAGGTAGTCGGCACTGTGTACGCGCAGCAACGGCGCACGGCCAAAATCGTCAGGGCCTCTGACCTCACCCAGCTCGCGTTTGCGTACCTGGGCCAGGACGTGATCGGCACGCGAGGGCATTTCGAAGCAAGGCATGAGCTTGCCGTCGATCAGCTCGCAGCGGCCATGGTGCAGACGGTGATCATCGGAATAGATCGTCAGCATTGTTGTTCTCCGGTGGGTACTGGCGTGCATCCATTGTCACGAACGGGGCCGCTTAGCGAGAACGTCCGAATCGGCCAAAAGAGGATAGATATGGCCAACGTCGACCACCTTCATCTTCGCGGCAGTTTCCCTGGGCCTAGCAGCAGGGTCAGCCACGAAACCGAGTCGGCGCCACGCCACTCCAGCGCACAAAGGCATGACGGAAACTGGCCGTCTCGCTGTACCCAAGCGTTTCGGCAATGCGGTGGATCGGCATGTGCCCGTCGGCGAGCAGTTCCTTGGCCCGTTCGAACTTCAACTCATCGAGCAATTGCTGATAGCTGCTGCCCAGCGCCTGCAAATGACGGCGAAGCGTACGGGACGAGCAGTTCATCTGCCGTGCCAGGCCCTCCAGGCCCGGCGCCGCTTCCAGTTGATTGACAAGCAGTTGGCGGACGCGCCCCAGCCATGCCTGCCGGCCGGTGAACTCGAGGTTCAGGCGTCGGCATCGCTCTTTCATGGCCTTGTGGGTGATCGGATCGGCCAGGGGAAGTGGCGCGTCTAGCCAGTGCCGCTCGAAGGCAAAGGCATTGTCATGGGAGGCGAAGGTGGTCGGGCACTGGAACATGCGCCTGTAGCACGCGTGGTAATCCGGGCGCAGGTGCTCGAAGCGAGCCCCGAGCAGCGGCAGATCGAGGCCTAGCAAGTCGTCGCAGATAACCTTCAACGACACCATGCAGAATTCGGCGTTGAAAGCGCTGAGCGCAGGGCTGTCCCGATAATCGCTGGCGCTGAGCCAGACACGGTGGCCGTCGTCGACCAGACGCAAGGTAAAAACTGTTCCCAGCAGTGCCGGATACTCCAATGCCAGGCTCAGGGCGTCACCCAAAGTGGCACTGGACAGCAGCGCGTACCCCAGCATGCCGTAGGAAGACACGCGCATGCGCTGGCCCAACTCCAGGCCAATATCCTCCCGACGTGCCACGGCATTGGCACAGACCTGCAGTTCCTGCTGGGTCGTGATGCGTGCATCGGCATGGCCAAGGTCCGCTGGGCCTATGCCGCTCCCGGCCAGCAGCTCCGAGGCTTCGCAGCCTTGAGCCTGGAAGACGTTGAGAATCAGCGAAACCGCGTTGAGGGTGGTCAGGTGGCTGTGCAGCATGCTGGGTGGTCCCGTAGGTCTGGGACGCATTACCGAGCAAGTTGTATGCCGAGTGCCGTCAATGCCTGCCAACCGGCACCGGGCGGGCAAAAAAAAGCCCGAAGCATGCGCCCGGGCTTAGGAAAGGTTGAGAGGTGTCTAGTCCCTCGACCTGGTGAGACGGTTACAACGTGCTGGTCAGGCCTTGAGCGGAACCAGACGCGGGGCAATCATGTTTTCCGGGCGCAGGATGTCGTCGAGCATCGCGTCGTCCAGCAGCTTCTCTTCGCGCACCAGTTCAAGCACACCGCGGCCGGTTTCCAGGGCAACGCGAGCGATACGGGTGGCGTTTTCGTAGCCGATATAAGGGTTCAGGGCAGTGACCAGGCCAATCGAATGCTCGACCAGTTCACGGCAGCGCTGTTCGTTGGCGGTGATGCCGACGATGCAATGCTCGCGCAGCATGTCCATGGCGCGTTGCAGCAGGCGAATCGAGTCGAAGATCTTGTAGGCGATCAACGGCTCCATCACGTTCAACTGAAGCTGGCCGCCTTCGGCCGCGACGGTCAGGGCCAGGTCGTTGCCCATGATGGCGAAGGCCACTTGGTTCACGGCTTCAGGAATCACCGGGTTTACCTTGCCTGGCATGATCGAGCTGCCTGGCTGACGAGCCGGCAGGTTGATCTCGTTGATGCCGGTACGCGGGCCGCTGGACAGCAGGCGCAGGTCGTTGCAGATCTTCGACAACTTGACCGCGGTGCGCTTGAGCATGCCGGAGAACAGTACGAAGGCGCCCATGTCGGAGGTGGCTTCGATCAGGTCGGCAGCCGGTACCAGTGGCTGGCCACTGATGGTTGCCAGACGCTGTACGGCCAGAGCTTGATAGCCCGGGTCGGCGTTGATGCCGGTGCCAATCGCGGTGCCACCCAGGTTGATCTCGGTGAGCAGCTCAGGTGCCAGCGAGCGCAGACGGTTGAGGTCTTCGGTCATGGTGGTGGCAAAGGCGCGGAATTCCTGGCCCAGAGTCATCGGCACGGCGTCCTGCAGCTGGGTACGACCCATCTTTAGTACGTGGTCGAACTCTTTACCTTTGGCAGCAAAGGCCTGGATCAGGCTGTCGAGGCTGGCCAGCAGGGCGTCGTGGCCCAGCAGCAAGCCCAGGCGAATAGCGGTGGGGTAGGCGTCGTTGGTCGACTGCGCCATGTTCACATCGTTGTTGGGGTGCAGGTACTGGTATTCACCCTTCTGGTGACCCATGGCCTCCAACGCAACGTTGGCGATGACTTCGTTGGCGTTCATATTGGTGGAGGTACCGGCACCCCCTTGAATCATGTCGACCACGAACTGCTCGTGGTAGTCGCCCTTGATCAGACGGGCGCAGGCTGCACTGATGGCAGCGTGCTTTGCATCGCTCAGGTGGCCCAGCTCACGGTTGGCATCGGCAGCCGCCTGCTTGACCATGGCCAAGGCCACGACCAGCTTGGGGTAGTGCGATAGGGGGACGCCAGAGAGGTGGAAGTTGTTGGCAGCGCGCAGGGTCTGGATGCCGTAGTAGGCATCGGCAGGAACTTCAAGGGTGCCCAACAGATCTTTTTCGACGCGGAACGATGCAGCAGCGGACATGATAAATATCATCTCGAGTTTGACCCGGCACATGCCGGAATGGCGCCAATCCTAGGCCCTAAGGTGTTTTTGCGGCCAATGCTGTTGCACGCTAACCTATGCACAAACGGCATAGTGATAGATGTGACGCCGATTGATTTTCGAGCGTGTTCCATTTTGGTGCACGGCAGGGGAGCGGCCCAATGAACCTTGAAAGCAAATGGCTGGAGGACTTTAGTGCCCTGGCCTCAACCCGCAGTTTTTCCCAGGCGGCGGAGCGGCGCTTCGTGACGCAGCCGGCCTTCAGCCGCCGGATTCGTAGCCTGGAGGCAGCCTTGGGGCTTACCCTGGTCAACCGTTCCCGCACCCCTATCGAGCTGACAGAGGCGGGCCAGCTGTTTTTGGTAACAGCCCGTACGGTTGTCGACCAACTGAGCGAAATTCTTCGCCATTTGCATCATCTCGAGGGTGGCCAGGGCGAAGTGATTCAAGTGGCGGCCGCGCACTCGCTCGCGTCGGGCTTCTTCCCGCGCTGGGTGGCCCAGCTGCGCAACGATGGGCTGAACATCGCCACCCGGCTTGTTGCCACCAACGTCGGCGATGCAGTGCATGCCTTGAGGGAAGGCGGCTGCGACCTGATGCTAGCGTTCTACGACCCTGATGCAGCCTTGCAGATGGACGCCGAAATCTTTCCCTCGCTGCACATGGGCACCACCGAGATGTTGCCCGTTTGTGCCGTGGATGCCGCAGGCAAACCGTTGTTCACCCTGGAGGGTGAAACCAGCGTGCCATTGTTGGCCTACAGCGCCGGCGCCTTCCTTGGCCGTTCGGTGAACCTGCTGCTGCGCCAGCGCAATCTGCGCTACACCACCGTCTATGAAACCGCCATGGCTGACAGCCTCAAGAGCATGGCCCTGGAGGGGATGGGGGTGGCATGGGTACCGCGACTGTCCATGCGCGGTGAACTGGAGCGTGGGGAACTTGCGATCTGCGGTGGCAGCCAGTGGCACGTGCCGCTGGAAATTCGCCTGTATCGCTGCGCCTTGGTCCGCAAGGCCAACGTGCGCTTGCTGTGGCGCAAACTGGAGTCGACCAGCGTCCAAGGCGAGGCATCATTTTGAATTGTATTTCAGATAATCCGCGATGGTTGCGCGGTTCTTGTCGCTGTAGCGATAGCAGTTCGAGCGAGCGGTTACCCGTGGGTGAGTGTAGGTTTCGCATACCCAGCCGTTGAACTTAAGTTCGGCATCTTCGTGGGTAGCGCCCAGCATGTGGCCGATTTCATGGGCGGGAGCGCCATACGCGGCGATTGATGAGATAGCCGTGTTCTGCTTCGTGTAGGCAAGTCCAGCGGTGTAGTTCCAACCGCTTCGATCGTAACTGTCGCGGGTTAGCAGCAGGTGTTTGTCCACGAATGAAAAAGGGCTATGCCGCGTTTTTTCATGGATGCCGTCGGTAAACACTTCCAGTATTTGCGACGATGGCATGCCTGCATACGCAATATCGGTGATAAGAGGTACGTTTCGCTGAAAGATCACTTCAATGGGGTGATCGGTAAAACGGCGCATTTCCTTAAGCCAATGCTCAAAGTAGTCGTTGTGCAGTTGAGCGTCCTGCATGTCGGCCAAGTCGTCATGAATATAGACGTTGACGGTCAGTGAACGGGCTGCCGAAGCGTTCAATGCCTGCACACTGAACAGAAGGGCAAGCGAGATCGTTGAGAGGCGTGGAATAGTCATGTGCACCTGCCTGGGTCATTGATTGAAGGCCCTAGCATTCAGCGTGCAGCGCCCAGGCAGCAGCGGGAAAAACTTGTCCCGCGAGACAGCTTGCCCTTTGATCCGGCATGTGCTTATGGGGGTGGGCGCTCCCTTCATGAATACGCTACAATCCTGCGCCTTCGGCCGACCTGGTCGATTCATAATCCGTATGACAAGCCACGCCGGTCCACCTGCGTGGCTTGTTGCTTTTAGCGCGCCAGAAGGCGCTTGCAGGAGAGGCTCGACGATGAGTGCACTGGTTGGCGTGATCATGGGCTCCAAGTCCGATTGGTCCACCCTTAGCCACACCGCCGATATGCTGGAAAGACTCGGCATTCCCTACGAGGTGAAGGTGGTTTCCGCCCACCGTACGCCGGATCTGCTGTTCCAGTACGCCGAAGAAGCTGACGGCCGGGGCATCGAGGTGATCATCGCCGGTGCCGGTGGTGCGGCCCACTTGCCTGGCATGTGCGCGGCCAAGACCCACCTGCCGGTGCTGGGCGTGCCCGTGCAGTCGTCGATGCTTTCAGGTGTTGATTCGCTGCTGTCGATCGTGCAGATGCCGGCCGGCGTGCCGGTTGCCACGCTGGCCATCGGCCGCGCGGGCGCGATCAATGCCGCGCTGTTGTCGGCCAGCATCCTCGGCGCCAAGCACCCTCAGTACCACGCGGCGTTGAAGCAGTTCCGCACGGAACAGACCGACACCGTGCTGGATAACCCAGATCCGCGTCAGGCTTGAGGTTCAACCCATGAAAATCGGTGTAATCGGAGGCGGCCAGCTGGGTCGCATGCTAGCACTGGCGGGTACTCCGCTGGGCATGAACTTCGCCTTCCTCGACCCGGCGCCTGATGCCTGTGCCGCCTCTCTGGGCGAGCACCTGCGCGCAGGCTATAGCGACCAGGAGCAGCTGCGCCAGCTGGCCGACCAGGTTGACCTGGTTACCTTCGAGTTCGAGAGCGTTCCGGCCGAGACCGTGGCTTTTCTTTCGCAGTTCGTGCCGGTGTACCCAAGTGCCGAGGCCCTGCGCATCGCCCGCGACCGTTTGTTCGAGAAAAGCATGTTCCGTGACCTGGGGATCCCCACCCCTGCGTTCGCCGACATCCTGTCGCAGGCAGACCTAGACGCCGCAGTGGCGAGCATCGGTCTGCCAGCGGTGCTCAAGACCCGGACGTTGGGCTACGACGGCAAGGGCCAGAAAGTCCTGCGCACCGCGCAGGACGTGGTAGGCACCTTTGCCGAACTGGGCAACGTGCCGTGCCTGCTCGAAGGCTTCGTACCCTTTACCGGTGAAGTATCGCTGGTCGCTGTCCGGGCCCGCGATGGCGAAACACGGTTCTACCCGCTGGTGCACAACACGCACAACAGCGGCATCCTGCACCTGTCGGTCGCCAGTCAGGCGCACCCGCTGCAAGCGCTGGCTGAAGACTACGTCGGTCGCGTGTTGCAACAACTCGATTATGTCGGGGTCATGGCGTTCGAATTCTTCGAGGTCGACGGCGGGCTCAAGGCCAATGAAATTGCACCGCGCGTGCACAACTCCGGGCACTGGACCATCGAAGGCGCCGAGTGCAGCCAGTTCGAAAACCACGTGCGTGCCATCGCCGGTTTGCCATTGGGTTCCACGGCCAAGGTCGGCGAGAGCGCCATGCTCAACTTCATCGGTGAAGTTCCCCCAGTGGAGCAGGTCGTGGCCATCGACGACTGCCACCTGCACCACTATGGCAAGGCGTTCAAGGCCGGGCGCAAGGTCGGACATGCCACATTGCGGTGCCAGGACATGGCCACGCTCGAGCACAAGATTGCGCAAGTGCAGGCGCTGATCGGCAACTGATCGAGCGTCAATTCGAACTTCTGCATCCGGCGGGCCCTCTGAAGTGGCAACACGCCAAAGCGCAGCCTAGGCTTTGGCGTGTTCCATCTTTACTGCAAGGGGATTGCCATGGGTATCATCGGAACCATTTTCATCGGCCTCATCGTCGGCTTGCTGGCTCGTTTCATCAAACCGGGCGACGACAGCATGGGCTGGATCATGACCATCCTGCTCGGTATCGCTGGCTCGCTGTTGGCCACCTATGGCGGTCAGGCGCTTGGTATCTATCAGGCAGGTCAGGCAGCCGGCTTCTTTGGTGCACTGGTAGGCGCCATCATCCTCCTGGTGATCTACGGATTCATCAAGAAACGCTGAATACTGGTTAGAATGCCGGCAATTCATCCCGAGTTGCCGAGCATTCCATGCGTGCCTTCTTCATTGCCCTCCTGTTGTCGGCCAGTTCCCTGGCCCATGCCGAACTGCCCGAGACCGACTGGCTGGAATTGATGCCCAAGTCGGACCAAAAGGCACTCGAGCAGATGCCTGAAATCGACCACAACTCCCCTGAAGCCATGGGTACCTTCACCGCCAAAGGCGGCTTGAAGCAGAGCAAGGGGTTGCCTGCGGTCATGTACTCGACCAAAACCGTGCCTGCCCTCAACGGCAAGGACATTCGCCTGGGCGGCTACCCTGTGCCGCTTGAAAGCGATGCAAAGGGCAACAGCACCCTGTTCTTTCTGGTGCCCTACCCTGGTGCGTGCATCCACGTCCCGCCACCACCACCTAACCAGCTGGTGTTGGTGCGCTACCCAAAAGGGCTGAAGATCGATGACATCTACACACCGGTGTGGGTCAGCGGCACGCTGAAGGTGGAAAAGGTCAGCAACGACCTGGCCGACGCGGCCTATGCCTTGGACGCCGCGAAGGTGCGGGTAGTGGTGGACGCCGATCTTTGAGGCGTGTGTGGGACTAGGCCTTTGAGATCACTTCACAATCGATCCTGACCCCCAGCGAGCTGCTGGCCCCGGGCTGCAACTGCACCACGTCATCCCATACGTTCGCCGTCTCGATGCACAGCATGCGCTGCCAGCCGTCATCGGCCATGTCCGGTAATTCCTTGGCCCGTGCGGTCCAGGGGTTCCAGATCACCGCTGAACGGGATCGGCTGCTGGTCAGGATGATCCGCCTGCCCCAGGACGGGTCGACGATGGTCAACGTTTGCGGCGTATTCAGATAGATCCGGTCCGTCTCGCCGCTAAACACCAGCGCGCCCTCCTGATGGCGCTGTTGCCAGTCGGACAGGGTTTCGATGTAAGACAAACCTTCGACACCGTGGACCTCGGCCTGGCGCACATCACTGACTGCAAAGTAACTGTGCAAGGCCTGGCTGAGGGTGACCGGGCTATGGCCAAGGTTGCGGCTGGTCAGTTGCAGCGTCAACGCCGCGTCCAGCACGACCACCAGCTTGAGCTCCACAGTGTGCGGCCACCCGGGCAACCCACCTTGCGCTTCGGCCATTTCGAACTCGATCCGCAGGCTTTCGCCCACTTCCTCAACGCCCAGCAATTGCCAGTCACGCGTCCGGACAAGCCCATGGGCTGGCGCGTGTTCAGCGTGGTACATGGACTGCACGGTTTCGGGGTTGCGCTGCAGGTTGCCGAACCAGGGCCAGCACACAGGCGCCCCTGCCCGAACCGACTTCCCCTGGCGGAAAATGGCCTCGTCGCTCAACCAGAGCAATGGCGGCTCGCCAGTGCGCTGATAGCTGAGGACCTGCGCACCCTGGCGGGCGATCAGTAGTTCGGCGAAGCTGCTGCGGATACGCCAGCAGTGAAGCTCGCCATGTTGCTCGGTCGATACCTGGAAGGTGGCCATTGCGTCATCTCATTAGTTGCCAGTGGGCCTTGGACCCGGTCGCAGGCAATGAGTTTACCGCCGGCAGGCCTCAGCGACGAGGGACGGAACGGGTACGGCCGCTGCCATCGATGGCGACGAAGACGAAGACGGCTTCGGTCACCTTGCGCCATTCGCTGGACAGTGGATCGTCGCTCCATACTTCGACCATCATCTGGATGGAGCTGCGTCCGATCTCCAGCGTCTGCGTATAGAAAGACAACTGTGCGCCCACGGCCACCGGTACCAGAAACGCCATGCGATCTATCGCCACGGTGGCAACGCGGCCACCGGCAACACGGCTGGCCATGGCGGTACCTGCCAGGTCCATCTGGGCGACCAGCCAGCCGCCGAAGATATCGCCAAAGCCGTTTGTTTCCCGTGGCAGTGCGGTGATCTGCAGAGCAAGGTCGCCCTGCGGAATTGGATCTTCTTGTTCGAGCTCAATCATGCGGTGGGGGCCTCTGACCCGTGACGCTTTTCTTGGATGCGGCGCTTAGGCCGGTAAACGATTCAGCTGACAACATACTACGCCGATTCGTATGACGGGACGGCCGTGGGAAATGCTTCGAAACCGTCTGAGTATAGTGACCGGTGTTTTCGCACAATATCCCACGCTAGCAAGACACATTTCGTACGAAACGCCAGTATATAGAGCATCTACGCGAGCGACGACCATGCGTTCTTGCAGGTCGGTAAGGATTGCGTGTCGCTTTCAGCCGTGTCCGGCAATTTGCTATCTTCGCCTTCGCCTTGAACAAGCCGCATCCCGTGTGGCCTTGCCCTATAAAGAGAATAACCGTGATGACTTCCGCGCCGAGCAGTATCGAGCAGGCCCCGCGGCCGCTGACCCGCAGTGACTACAAGACCCTTTCACTATCTGCACTGGGCGGTGCGCTGGAGTTCTACGACTTCATCATTTTTGTGTTCTTCGCCACCGTGGTTGGCAAGCTGTTCTTTCCGGCCGACATGCCCGAGTGGCTGCGGTTGATGCAGACGTTCGGCATTTTCGCCGCAGGCTATCTGGCACGGCCCCTGGGCGGCATCATCATGGCGCATTTTGGCGACCTGCTGGGCCGCAAGAAGATGTTCACCCTGAGCATCTTCATGATGGCCCTGCCCACCTTGATCATGGGCCTGTTGCCGACCTACGCGCAGATTGGCCTGTGGTCGCCGATCCTGTTGCTGTTGATGCGGGTGATCCAGGGGGCGGCCATCGGCGGGGAAGTGCCAGGCGCCTGGGTATTCGTCTCGGAGCATGTGCCGGCGCGCAATACCGGTTATGCCTGCGGCACGCTCACTGCCGGTTTGACTGCCGGTATTTTGCTGGGCTCGCTGGTCGCGACCTTGATCAACAGCGTCTACAGCGCTGAAGAAGTGGCCAGCTATGCCTGGCGAATCCCGTTCCTGCTGGGCGGCGTGTTCGGTCTGTTTTCGGTTTACCTGCGCCGTTGGCTGCATGAAACCCCGGTATTCGCAGAAATGCAGCAACGCAAGGCCCTGGCCGAAGGGCTGCCGCTTCGGGCCGTGCTGCGCGATCATCGCGGGCCCATCGTGCTGTCCATGTTGCTGACCTGGGTGTTGTCGGCAGGCATCGTGGTGGTGATCCTCATGACACCAGCCTTGCTGCAGAGCATCTATCACATCAGCCCTACCGACTCGCTCAAGGCCAACAGCCTGGCGATCGTGCTGTTGAGCCTGGGTTGCATTGGCGCCGGTAGCCTGGCCGATCGCTTCGGTGCAGGCCGTGTGTTCGTCATCGGTAGCCTGATGTTGCTGGTCAGTTCCTGGGCGTTCTACCACAGCTTGCCAACGCGGCCGGAGCTGTTGTTCCCGTTGTATGCGGTGACCGGCTTGTGCGTGGGTGTGATCGGCGCAGTGCCCTATGTGATGGTAAAGGCATTCCCGGCTGCGGTGCGCTTCAGCGGCTTGTCGTTTTCCTACAACGTCGCCTATGCCATCTTCGGCGGCCTGACGCCGATGGCGGTAACCGGGCTTCTGAAAGTCAGCCCCATGGCGCCTGCTTACTATGTGGCTGTACTGTGCGTGGTCGGCTTTTCGGTAGGTCTGTACTTGCTCGCCAAAAAGCGTTGAATCGCCTTGCCCACTGACACTTGCTCCCTGCAGGCAGCGCTTCGACACGATGATGGCATTTCATCCAATTGTCACAATCAAGTCATATCGTGTTCATGCGCGCTGCAGATACTGGCCCCCGTTCCCTCTCAGCACCCCCATTCCAGCTAGGAGCAAGGCATGAAATTGAAGCGTTTGATGGCGGCCCTTACCTTTGCCGCCGCTGGCGTTGCAACCGCCAACGCAGTGGCCGCTGTCGATCCTGCTATCCCGACCTACACCAAGACCACGGGTGTTTCGGGCAACCTCTCCAGCGTCGGCTCCGATACCCTCGCGAACCTGATGACCCTGTGGGCCGAGGCTTACAAAAAGGAATACCCGAACGTCAACATCCAGATTCAGGCAGCGGGCTCTTCCACGGCGCCACCGGCGCTGACCGAAGGCACCGCCAACCTCGGCCCCATGAGCCGCAAGATGAAGGACGTCGAATTGCAGGCGTTCGAGCAGAAGTACGGCTATAAACCGACCGCCATCCCGGTTGCGGTCGACGCCCTGGCGGTGTTCGTGCACAAGGACAACCCGATCAAGGGCCTGACCATGGCCCAGGTCGATGCCATCTTCTCCTCGACTCGTTTGTGTGGTGGCAAGGCCGAGATCAAGACTTGGGGCGATGCCGGAGTAACCGGCGACCTCGCCAACAAGCCGATCCAGCTGTTCGGCCGCAACTCGGTGTCCGGCACTTATGGGTACTTCAAGGAAGAAGCCCTGTGCAAAGGGGACTTCAAGCCCAACGTCAATGAGCAACCCGGTTCCGCCTCCGTGGTGCAGTCCATCAGCTCGTCGCTCAATGGCATTGGCTACTCGGGCATCGGCTACAAGACGGCCAGCGTCAGGACCGTGCCGCTGGCCAAGAAAGACGGCGGCGAGTTCGTCGAGGACAACGAGACCAACGCCCTGAACGGCAGCTACCCGCTTTCGCGCTTCCTGTACGTTTACGTCAACAAGGCACCGAACAAGCCGCTGGCCCCGCTGGAGGCCGAATTCGTGAAGCTGGTACTGTCGCAGGCCGGCCAGCAGGTGGTCGTCAAGGATGGCTACATCCCGCTGCCTGCCAAAGTCGTCGACAAGACCCTGGCCGACCTGGGCCTGTCCCACGCCGGCAACGTCGCCAAGCAGTAATCGAACCCTGCAGGGGCAAGCCGTTGGGCTAGCCTCTTCAGCACTCCCAGCCCGGGGCCAGCCTTACTGTGCTTCGGGCTTTCGTGCGTCACTGCATTGTCATGTTTTTGTCATACGGGACCGCTAGGGTGTGCCCCATGAATGATCTGGCCAACTCCACAATGACCCAAGATTCCCAGCCTGCACGCATCGATTTCAATACCCCGCAGTTGCAGCGCAAGCGCCGCCTGCGTGCGCTCAAGGACCGCCTGACGCGCTGGTACGTGCTGGTAGGCGGGCTGGCAGTGCTGGCTGCGATCACCTTGATCTTCTTTTACCTGGCGTACGTGGTACTGCCGTTGTTCCAGGGCGCCGAGCTGACCAGCAGGCAGGCATTGCAGCCTGCCTGGCTCAAAGAGGAGGCGGGCAAGCCGTTGATGATCGCCCTCGAGGAGCAGAACCTGGTTGGCATGCGGGTTTCGGACAAGGGCCAGGTGCTGTTCTTCGATACCAAGACCGGCGCAGCGCTCGAACGCGTCGACTTGCCCATCCCTGCCGGCGTACAGGTGTCTTCGATCGGTACCGATCAGCCAGGCAGCCCGATGGTGATGCTGGGGTTGTCCAATGGCCAGGCGTTGGTGTTCACCCATACCTACAAGATCACCTACCCCGGCAACAAGAAAACCATTACGCCGGCCATCGACTACCCCTATGGCGAACAGCCTTTCGTGCTGGATGAGCAGGCGCGGGCGCTGGAGCACGTCAGCGCCAGTGTCAATGGCGACACGTTGTTGCTGGCAGGCTCTACGGGCGCGCACCTGCAGGTCCTCGCGTTGACGCGCAGCGAAAACATGCTGACCGCCGAAGTCACCACCGAGCAGACCCGTATCGAGTTGCCGCAAATGACCGAAACGGTGAAGAACATCTTCATCGATCCGCGCCAGCAGTGGCTGTACGTGATCAACGGTCGCGCCACTGCCGACGTGTTCAGCCTGCGCGACAAGAGCCTCAACGGGCGCTATTCCCTGGCGCAGAGCGCCGATACCGAAGTGACGGCCACTGCCCAGCTGGTAGGCGGCATTTCACTGATCATCGGTGACTCGCACGGTGGGCTGGCCCAGTGGTTCATGGCCCGTGACCCGGACGGGGAGTCTCGTTTCAAGCAGATTCGTACCTTCCAGTTGGGCACGTCGCCCATCGTGCAGATCGACGCCGAGGAGCGTCGCAAGGGCTTCATCGCCCTGGACGCAGAAGGCAAGCTGGGTGTTTTCCACAGCACGGCGCACCGTACCCTCCTGGTCGAGTCCGTGGCCCAGGGCCCGGGTATCCTTGCCCTGTCACCGCGCGCCAACCGCATCATGATCGAAGAGCCCGGCAGGTTGTTGCCATTGAAGCTGCACAACCCCCATCCGGAAGTGTCCTTCAGCGCGCTGTGGGGCAAGGTGTGGTACGAGAATTATGACGCGCCCAAGTACGTGTGGCAGTCGACCGCGTCCAATACCGATTTCGAGCCCAAGCTGAGCCTTTCGCCCCTCACGTTCGGTACCCTCAAGGCGGCCTTCTACGCCATGATCCTGGCCGCGCCGCTGGCCATTGCCGCCGCGATCTATACGGCCTACTTCATGGCCCCTGGCATGCGCCGCAAGGTCAAGCCAGTAATCGAACTGATGGAGGCGATGCCCACGGTCATTCTGGGGTTCTTCGCGGGGCTGTTCCTGGCGCCGTACCTGGAAGGCCATCTGCCAGGGGTCTTCAGCCTTTTCCTGCTCATGCCGGTCGGCATCCTGCTGGCAGGGTTCACCTGGAGCCGGCTGCCTGAATCCATTCGTCTGCGGGTACCGGATGGCTGGGAGGCGGCGATCCTGATCCCGGTCATTCTGCTCACCGGCTGGCTTGCCCTTGGCATGAGCCCACACCTTGAAAGCTGGTTCTTTGGCGGCGACATGCGCCTGTGGATCACCAATGACCTGGGTATCACCTATGACCAGCGTAATGCACTGGTGGTCGGGATCGCGATGGGCTTTGCCGTCATTCCCAACATCTACTCGATAGCCGAGGACGCCGTCTTCAGCGTGCCGCGCAGCCTGACGCTGGGTTCCCTGGCGCTGGGGGCAACGCCTTGGCAGACCCTCACCCGGGTGGTGATCCTGACCGCCAGCCCCGGCATCTTCTCGGCGCTGATGATCGGCATGGGCCGGGCCGTCGGTGAAACCATGATCGTGCTGATGGCCACCGGCAACACACCGGTGATGGAGATGAACCTGTTCGAAGGCATGCGCACGCTGGCTGCCAACGTGGCGGTGGAAATGCCGGAATCCGAAGTTGGGGGCAGCCACTACCGGGTGCTGTTCCTCGCCGCGTTGGTGCTGCTGATGTTCACCTTCGTCATGAACACCTTGGCCGAGCTGATTCGCCAGCGTCTGCGCAAGAAATACTCGTCGCTTTGATAGAAAGGTAGCGATCCGTGAAAAAGGATTCCCTCAAAGGCTGGTTCAAGAGCGGTGCCCCCGGTGTCTGGATGAGCGGCGGCGCCGTGGCCATGGCGGTGATCATGACCGTTGGTCTACTGGCTGTGATCGCAGTACGCGGCCTGGGGCATTTCTGGCCGGCCGATTTGATTCAGGCCAGCTACGCCGTGCCGGGCCAGGCCCAGCAGACGGTCATCGGCGAAGTGGTACAGCAGGAAGAAGTGCCGCGTGCGCGCCTCAAGGGCGCCGGTTTGCCAGTGCCCGACCAGGGCCCGGAGTTCATGACACGCGAATTGATCAAGGTCGGAAACCGGGACCTCAATGGCAGCGACTTCACCTGGGTCGTGGGCGACTGGCTCGTCGATCAGCAGCGCCCCGAGCAGCTGATGGCCCTGGAACGGCGCGAGTGGGGCAACTTCTATGGCTACCTGGTGAGCGTCAAGGAACAAGGCCGGGTGGTGGCAGAAGGAGCAGCGGCCTGGGGTGAGCTGCAAGCGCGGCTGGCCCGGGCCAGCGAGCTCAACAAGACGCTGCAGGCGCTGGAGAAGAAAGACATCGGTGCCATCAACCATGGCCTGGAGCGGTTGCGCCTGCAGGCGCGCAAGCTCGAGCTCGAAGGCAAGCTGGACGCTGCGGCCCAGGCTGATATCGAGGCTGACCGTGCCGAGCTCAACAGCCGCTACACGGCCATCGAAGATCGCCTGTCCACGCTTCACCGGGATTTTGCCCGCGACACGCTGGTCGCGCGCGATGGCAATGGCCGTGAAGTCGAGATCAACCTCAGCAAGGTGGTCCATGCCTTCCAGCCCAACGGCATGTCGACCCTGGCCAAGCTGGGGGCTTACTTTGCCAAGGTGTGGGAGTTTCTCAGCGACGACCCGCGTGAGGCCAACACAGAGGGCGGTATATTCCCGGCTATCTTCGGTACTGTGATGATGACCCTGATCATGGCCGTGATCGTCACGCCCTTTGGCGTGCTGGCAGCGGTCTATTTGCGCGAGTATGCCCGGCAGGGGCCGGTGACGCGCCTGATTCGCATCGCGGTCAACAACCTTGCCGGTGTACCGGCCATCGTCTACGGCGTTTTCGGCTTGGGCTTCTTCGTGTACGTGCTGGGCGGCTCGATCGACCGCCTGTTCTTTGCCGAAGCCTTGCCGGCGCCCACCCTGGGCACGCCGGGCCTGTTGTGGGCGTCACTGACCCTTGCATTGTTGGCGGTGCCGGTAGTGATCGTGGCCACCGAGGAGGGGTTGGCGCGCATTCCGCGCACCCTGCGCGAAGGCTCGCTGGCATTGGGTGCCACCAAGGCCGAAACGCTGTGGAAGATTGTTCTGCCCATGGCCAGCCCGGCCATGATGACCGGCATGATCCTGGCCGTGGCCCGGGCTGCGGGTGAAGTCGCACCGCTGATGCTGGTGGGGGTGGTCAAGCTCGCGCCATCGCTGCCGGTGGATGGCAATTACCCCTACCTGCACCTGGATCAGAAGATCATGCACCTGGGCTTTCACATCTACGACGTAGGCTTCCAGAGCCCGAACGTGGAGGCGGCACGGCCACTGGTGTACGCCACTGCATTGCTGCTGGTGATGGTCATCGCGACACTGAACCTGTCGGCCGTGTGGATCCGTAACCACCTTCGTGAGAAATACAAGGCGCTCGACAGCTGAGCCAGGCGTCGAACGTTCAAGCGGCGTCGCCGACGCGAAGCGGCCGCTTCGTCCCAACGTGCCACTGGCGGCCATACGCCGGCAGCACCCAATGGAGTGAGACCATGCAGCAACAACCGCCTACCCACGGCATCGACATGTCCGCGCTGGGCCGCAGCAAACAGGGCCTGCGCCTGGCCGAGGAAACGGTCGCCATCGAAGTGCCTGGGCTTAGCCTGTTCTACGGCGACAAGCAGGCCCTGTTCGATGTCAGCATGAATATTCCCAAGCAGCGCGTGACGGCGTTCATTGGCCCCTCCGGGTGCGGCAAGTCCACCTTGCTGCGGACCTTCAACCGCATGAACGACCTGGTCGACGGCTGTCGTGTGCAAGGCGCCGTCAACCTGTACGGGCATGACATCTACCGCAAGGGCGAGGACGTGGCCGAGCTGCGCCGCCGCGTGGGCATGGTGTTCCAGAAACCCAACCCTTTCCCCAAGACCATCTACGAGAACGTGGTCTATGGCCTGCGGATTCAGGGCATCAACAAAAAACGTGTCCTGGACGAGGCCGTCGAGTGGGCCCTCAAGGGCGCGGCGCTGTGGGACGAGGTCAAGGACCGTCTGCACGAGTCGGCGCTGGGCCTGTCCGGTGGGCAGCAGCAGCGCCTGGTCATCGCCCGCACCATTGCGGTCGAGCCCGAGGTACTGTTGCTGGACGAGCCTTGCTCGGCGCTGGACCCGATTTCCACGCTCAAGGTCGAAGAGCTCATCTACGAATTGAAAACCAAGTTCACCATCGTCATCGTGACCCACAACATGCAGCAGGCGGCCCGCGTATCGGACTACACCGCCTTCATGTACATGGGCAAACTGGTGGAATTCGGTGACACCGATACCCTGTTCACCAACCCCACCAAGAAGCAGACAGAAGACTACATCACTGGCCGGTACGGCTGAAGAAACACCGCGCACTGCTGCTCGCCGCGTGAAGGCACTCGGCGCAGCGCAGGGGCACGCCTCGAACGACTTGAAGCTCGCAGCCAGCAGCTTCGCGGAGCCACAGCATGATCAACAAAGAAAGCCTGACGCATCATATTTCCCAGCAGTTCAACGCCGAGCTCGAAGAGGTACGCAGCCACCTGCTGGCCATGGGCGGGCTGGTCGAGAAACAGGTCAACGATGCGGTCACTGCGCTGATCGAGGCCGATTCCGGCCTGGCTCAGCAGGTGCGCGAGGTCGACGAGCAGATCAACCAGATGGAGCGCAACATCGACGAGGAATGCCTGCGTATTCTGGCGCGTCGCCAGCCGGCAGCATCGGACCTGCGGCTGATCATCAGTATTTCCAAGTCGGTGATTGACCTCGAGCGTATCGGCGACGAGTCGACCAAGATCGCCCGGCGGGCCATCCAGCTCTGCGAGGAGGGTGAATCGCCGCGGGGCTATGTGGAGGTGCGGCACATCGGCGATCAGGTGCGCAACATGGTGCGCGATGCACTCGACGCCTTCGCCCGCTTCGATGCCGACCTGGCCTTGTCAGTGGCTCAATACGACAAGACCATCGACCGTGAGTACAAGACAGCCTTGCGTGAACTGGTGACCTACATGATGGAAGATCCCCGTTCGATCTCCCGTGTGCTAAGTGTGATTTGGGTCCTGCGTTCGCTGGAGCGGATCGGCGACCATGCACGCAACATCTCCGAACTGGTGATCTACCTGGTGCGCGGCACCGATGTACGCCACATGGGCCTCAAGCGCATGACAGCGGAGGTGCAGGGTCGCGCCAATGCCGAGGGTGAAATACCTAATGTTCCAGCCGAAGCGGGCGATAAATAAAGTTCTCTCCGAGCATCGACGCCCGGCTTGTGCCGGGCGTTTTCGTTAGTACGCCTGGAGGTGCCAGAGACCATCGACCGGCTGTAGACGACCCGGCGTGACACAGGTGGTGGCAAGTGGCCAGCAAATGGCAGTAGGCTAGTCGGGTTCAGAAGGAGTATCGATGAGTAAAGTGAATGTGCTGGTGGTGGATGACGCGCCATTTATCCGTGACCTGATCCGTAAGTGCCTGCGCAACGCGTTCCCGGGCATGACCGTGGATGACGCCGTAAACGGTCGCAAGGCCATGACCCTGTTGGGCAAAGAGGCGTTCGACCTGGTGCTGTGCGACTGGGAAATGCCAGAAATGTCGGGCTTGGAGCTGCTCACCTGGTGCCGTCAGCAACCTGAGCTCAAGGGCCTTCAGTTCATCATGGTGACCAGCCGTGGCGACAAGGAAAATGTCATCCAGGCGATTCAGGCCGGCGTGTCGGACTTCGTCGGCAAGCCGTTCACCAACGAGCAGTTGCTGACCAAGGTCAAGAAGGCCCTGGCCAAGATCGGCAAGCTCGACAGCTTGATGAGCCCAGGGCCTGCGCGGGCTAATGCCGCGTTCGCCAACGACTCGCTCAACGCCCTGACCGCTGGACGGCCAGAAGCCGTCAAGGTAGCTGCGCCAGCACCTGTGCCTGCCAAGGCGGCCGCCACCCCTGCCAAGTCCAGCGCAGCGACACCCGCACCCAGCGGTCGCGGCCAGGGCCAGCTGCGTTTGGCGAGCGGCATGCAAGCCTGCGTGATCAAGGCCTTGAGCTTGAAGGAAGCCCTGCTGGTCGTACGGCGCAGTGAGACACTGCCGCAAGTGCTCGAAGGCGCCGTGCTGAACCTGGAGCAGGGCGAGAACGCGGAAATCGCGCGTTTGAATGGTTACTTGCACGCGGTGGCGGCCTTCGAGCCCAAGCCTGACAGCGACTGGCTGCAATTGACGTTCAAGTTCGTCGATCAAGACGCCCAGAAGCTGGACTACCTGTCCCGCCTGATCGCCCGCGGCACTGCCCAGAAGCATTTCACGCCAGGGGCCTGACGGGCCGCCGCAACAGCGAGCTGGCCAGCAGCATCCGACCAACTGTCATGGTGACCAGGGTGTCTGCTGCTAGGCTTGGACAGGTCCTTCACTGTCAAAAAGCCACCATCATGCATTCACGCCTGCTGCTATGTGCGTTAACCCTGGTCAGCGCCTCTAGCCTGGGCGTGACGCTGCACCCAGTCACCGATGAAACGGGAAGGGTGTCCTATGCGCAGCGACCCGGCCCGGGCATCAAGCCCACGGTCGTGGATGAGTCCACCGTGGAGATCAACGAACACGATGTGCGTCTCAACGCGATCGTGTTCCAGGGCGGCGTGAGCTTCTCGGCCCGCAACGAACTGCCGGTCGCCGTGCAGGTGGAACTGCGCCTGGATAACCTGGTTAACGCGCAGGGTGGCGACGCGCCGCGGACCGTGCGGCGTCTGTTGCCGCCGCGTTCGACCCAAGTGCTCAGCATCGTCCGGGGCCAGCCAGGCAAGCTGCTCAACTACCGCTCCACACTGCTGCAGGCCATGGGCGACCCCGGCAAGCGCCCACAAGGTTATCGCTATGCGTTTCCATGGGTAGGTGGGCCGTTTCGTGTGAGCCAAGGGCCCAATGGCAGGTTCAGCCACTTCGGGCCCAAGGGGCGCTATGCAATGGATATCGCCATGCCCGAGGGCACCACTATCGTGGCGGCACGCGAAGGGGTAGTGGTGAGCACGCGCAGCGAGCAGAGCGGGCGAGGGGACAATCCCTCGGGCAACTTTGTCCGCATTCTGCACCCTGACGGCACCATGGGGGTGTACCTGCACTTGATGCGCGGGTCGATCGTGGTCGCGTCCGGGCAGCGTGTGCGCCAAGGGCAGGTGTTGGCCAAGTCGGGCAACACCGGCAACAGCACCGGGCCCCATCTGCACTTCGTGGTTCAGCGCAATGTGGGGCTGGCGCTTGAGTCGATTCCCTATCGGTTCGACCGGCCGATCAGTGGGTTGCCCGACTACACCGCAGGCAACCCCTGATCAGGGCTTGATCGGGGCAGGGCGTCGATGTGCTCAGTCCAGCTTGAGCACTTTGGCCAGCACGATCTTGGGGCCTTTCATTTTCTTGACGATGATGCGCAGCCCTTCGACCTCGAGCACCTCTTCTTCTTCGGGTACGCGCTTGAGCGTTTCGTAGACCAGGCCGGCCAGTGTCTCTGCCTCGATATGGTCTAGGTCCACGCCCAGCAAGCGCTCGACCTTGAACAGCGGAGTATCGCCGCGCACCAGCAGCTTTCCTGGCTGATAGGCCAGGATGCCGCGCTCGGTCTTGCGGTGTTCGTCCTGGATGTCGCCCACCAGCACTTCCAGCACATCTTCCATGGTCAGGTAACCGATGACCTTGCCATCGGCCTCCTCGACCAGCACGAAGTGCGCACCGCCCTTGCGGAACTGCTCGAGCAATTGGGACAGCGGCATGTGCCTGGAAACGCGCTCCAGTGGGCGAGCCAGGTCTTCCAGGTCAATGGTTTCAGGCAGGTGTTCGAGTTCGGCGAGTTCGAGTAGCAGGTCCTTGATGTGCAGCAGGCCCGTGAACTCCTCGCGCTCGGTGTCGTACACCGGGTAGCGGCTGAACTTGTGACGGCGGATCAGGGCCAGTATCTGCTTGAGCGGGGCATGGGCGTCGATGATGACCATGTCTTCGCGAGAGTTGGCCCAGTCCACCACTTCCAGCTCACCCATTTCCACCGCGGACGCCAGCACGCGCATGCCTTGATCGCTTGGGTCCTGGCCGCGGCTGGAGTGCAGGATCAGCTTGAGCTCCTCCCGGCTGTAGTGGTGCTCGTGGTGCGGGCCGGGTTCGCCTTGGCCGGCAATGCGCAGGATTGTGTTGGCGCTGGCATTGAGCAGGTAGATGGCCGGGTACATCAGCCAGTAGAACAGGTACAGCGGTACTGCGGTCCACAGCGACAACAGTTCCGGCTTGCGAATGGCCCACGATTTGGGCGCCAGCTCACCCACCACGATGTGCAGGTAGGAGATCACGAAGAAGGCGACGAAGAACGAGACGGCCTTGATCAGCTCAGGGGTATCGACGCCAAAGTAGGCCAGCAGCGGTTCGAGCAAGTGCGCGAAGGCCGGCTCGCCCACCCAGCCCAGCCCCAGCGAGGCCAAGGTGATGCCGAGCTGGCAGGCAGAGAGGTAGGCATCGAGCTGGTTGTGAACCTTGCGCAGGATGCTGCCGCGCCAGCCGTGCTGCTCGGCGATGGCGTCCACGCGGGTTGCGCGCAGCTTGACCATGGCGAACTCGGCGGCAACGAAGAAGCCGTTGAGCAGCACCAGAACCAAAGCAAAAATGATCATGCCGAAATCGGCGAACAGGGAGGTGAGGCTGATACCAGGGGAAGGGTCCATGATGGAGTTTTTACGGGATCCGTCTTGAAGATGAGAAAAGTGCCGGCTCCAGCCGGCGCAAGGGATCAAATGTAGCGGCTAGGGCCGCAAAAGCAAAGGGCGACCACTTGATCGATGCTGCAAAGTGGCCCGAACGGCCTCAAACCTTACCTGTGACCTGTTGCGCCACTGCAAAATGGCAGGTGAAGGTGCTGCCATGGCCTGGCACGCTGCTGATCTCCAGGCGCCCGCGGTGGCGCATCAGCACATGCTTGACGATTGCCAGCCCAAGGCCCGTGCCACCGGTATGAGATGCACGGCTCGAATCCACCCGATAGAACCGCTCCGTCAGCCGTGGCAGGTGCTTGGCATCGATGCCGGGCCCTGAGTCCTGCACCGACAGATGGGCGCCTTGGGCATCGGCCCACCAGCGAATGCGAATGCTGCCCTCGTCCTGGGTGTACTTGACGGCATTGAACACCAGGTTGGAGAACGCGCTGCGCAATTCCGACTCGCTGCCCTTGAGCCAGATGCCTGGCTCGGCCTCCAGGGTAATGCGCTGGTTGCGCGGCCCGGACAACGCTTGCGCGTCTTGCTTGATCGCACTGAGCAGGGTGTCCACGGCCACTGGCTGGTTGTCGGACGGGTAGTCGGTGGCCTCCAGCTTGGCCAGCAGCAGCAGGTCGTTGAGCAGCGTTTGCATGCGCGAGCCCTGTTGGCTCATCTGCTGCAACGCTCGGCGCCAGCGGGGGTTCACGTCCTCGACGTTATCCAGCAGGGTTTCCAGGTAGCCGGCAATCACGGTCAGCGGCGTTCGCAGTTCGTGGGACACGTTGGCCACGAAGTCCTTGCGCATCTGTTCGAGCTGGTGGATGCGGGTGACGTCCCGAACCAGCATCAGGTGTTCGTTGTTACCGTAGCGTGTGATGTGCAGTTGCACCCGCATGCGATCGTTGATGGGGGATGGAATCTCCAGTGGCTCGACATAGTTTTCGGTTTCGAAGTATTCCTTGAAGCGCGGGTGCCGCACCAGGTTGGTCACCTGCTGGCCGCCGTCCTGGGGTGTCTTGAAGCCCAGGAGCGTCTCGGCTGCGCGGTTCCACCACTCCAGGTTGCCGTGGCTGTCGAGCATGATCACGGCGTCGCGCAGCGCTGCGGTGGATTCCTGCACCCTGTCGATCACCGCTTGAAGCCTGCCACGCACACGCTGGTCGCGTCGTTGCAGATGGTAGATGCTGTCGAACACCTCGCCCCATAGGCCGTAGCCGTCAGGCGGTGCTTCGTCCGGTTGGTGATTGCGCAGCCAGGCATGCAGGCGCAGCAGTTGCTTGAGCGTCCAGCCCAGGTAGAGAGCCAGGCCAATGGCCAGGCTCCAGCCATAGTAGCCACTGACCAGGCCACCGATCAGGCAAAGGGTGATCAACAGCAGCAGGTGGCGAATCAAGGTCGCATGCCAGTTCTGGTTCAATTGGGGATCCTTCGAATCCAGCGATCAACAGCAAGCACGAACCTGCATGCAGAAGCGGATCGGTAGCGCGTTCACGTCCATTCGACGGCTTTGAGCCGAGTGCTGCGTTTCAGGTCAGACCTTGGTCGAAAAGCGGTAGCCTGTGCCGCGAACCGTTTGTACCAGGTTTTCATACGCCTCACCCAGCGCCTTGCGCAAGCGGCGAATGTGGACATCGACCGTGCGTTCCTCGACATAGACATTGCCCCCCCATACCTGGTCCAGCAACTGGCCGCGGGTATAGGCGCGTTCCTGATGGGTCATGAAGAATTGCAGCAGGCGGTACTCGGTGGGCCCCATCTCGGCCGGCTTGCCATCGATGGTGACGCGATGACTGATAGGGTCCAGCAGCAGCCCGCCCACTTCGATCGGCGTCTCGCCATCACTGGGGCCGGTACGTCGCAGCACGGCCTTGAGGCGGGCTACCAGCTCACGCGGCGAGAACGGCTTGGTGATGTAGTCGTCCGCACCCACTTCCAGGCCTTGGATCTTGTTGTCTTCCTCGCCCTTGGCGGTGAGCATGATGATCGGAATGTCCCCGGTCAGCTCGTCGCGCTTGAGCCGCCGGGCCAGTTCGATGCCCGAGGTGCCGGGGAGCATCCAGTCCAGCAGAATCAGGTCCGGCTTACGGTCGACGATGATGGCATGGGCCTGTTGGGAGCTTTCTGCTTCCAGGCACTCATAACCTGCCATCTCCAGGGCCACGGCAATCATCTCGCGGATGGGCGCCTCGTCGTCGACGATCAGAATATTCCTGCCAGCCATGCTCAAAACCTCTCCTGGATTCGCTGTCTTGGCCCCGCATTAGATAACGGAATTATTGCAGCTGTGTGACAGGGTGTTGGCGGTTCTCGCGACATTCAATGACTGGGCCAGGCTTGACCGGGGCGGCGGTTGCACCTGTAACCAACGCTTTACCCCCTCGATACGGTGAATCCTCATGCGGTGTGCACCAGGTGGACCTTGCTTAGGTGGTGCCGCGCCTCAACCCACCGCTCAACGTAGCGCGTAATCCAGTACCACGCCCATGAACACCATCAGCCCGGCCCAGTGGTTGTGCAGGAACGCCTTGAAGCATGCGTCTCGATCCAGGCGGCGGGTGGACCAGAATTCCCAGGCGAAACAGCACGCGGCGCCCAGCAGGCCCAGGTAGAACCAGCCGCCGAGGGCGAAGCTGCTGCCGGCCAGCATCAGGCAGCCCAGCGAAAGGCCCTGCAAGCTCAGGATTATCACCCGGTCAGCCTCGCCGAACAGAATGGCCGTGGACTTCACGCCGATCTTCAGGTCATCGTCGCGATCGACCATGGCGTAGTAGGTGTCGTAAGCCACCGTCCACAGCAGGTTGGCGATGTACAGCAGCCAGGCAGCGGCCGGCAGCTCGCCGCCAGCAGCGGTGAAGGCCATGGGGATACCCCACGAATAGGCGGCGCCCAGCACCACCTGTGGGTAGTAGGTGTAGCGCTTCATGAAGGGGTAGCAAAATGCGAGCGCGACGGCCGCGAACGAAAGCCAGACGGTTTGACTGTTGGTGCACAGCACCAGCAGGAAGCTCACGCTTACCAAAACGGCAAACAGCGTCAGCGCTTCGCGGGGGCGTACACGCCCGCTGGCCAAGGGTCGATCGGCGGTGCGCTTGACGTATCCATCCACCTTGCGATCGGCAAAATCATTGATGCAGCACCCGGCCGCGCGCATGAGCACCACGCCCAACCCGAAGATCAGCACATTGGCCAACGAGGGTGAACCCTGACCTGCAATCCACACCGCCGACAGGGTTGGCCAGAGCAGCAGATAAATGCCGATGGGCCTGTCCATGCGACTTAGCTGGACAAAGTCCCAGGCGCGCGGATGAAGACGGTTCAGCGATTTGAGCAGTTGCAGGTACATCAGCGGGTATCCTCGCGTGCCACCTGCCACAACGCCGGCAGGAACACTTCGGCGACAAGCAGGTCGAGTTCATCTCGGGAGAAGCGTGAACGACGTCCCCACAAGCCTGGGCTTGCAACTTCAGCAGGGAGCCAGGCTTCGGGGTAGTGGCATACCTGCAGGGGATGGCGGGTGAACGCTTGATCGCAGAACAGCAGCTCGCCCAGCGAGCGACTACCGAGCGATTCAAGGTCCAGGCCGCCACGTTCGAGCGTCGCACGGCTGGCTACGCTGCGGGCGAATACCCACGGCTGGCCATGCCCGCGCAGGAACACTTCCCTGACCCAACCCTGGGCGCCGAGCGCGATGCCAAGGGCTTGGCATTCATCCTCGCGCAGCGACTGCCAGCCTTCGAACAGGGGCGTTACGCAGAAATCGTCGCCGGACAGTCGGGTCAGCCGACGTGTGAGCGAGCCCTCATCGAACAACCAGTCCAGCATGGAGGGGGCGAGGCTGGCCTGCACCTGTGGATACGCTAGCCACGCGACAGCGGCTGCGTGCGGGGTTGGGTACGACACGTCGGTCTGCTTGTTACAACCAAAGAGGCCGCGAGCTTAGCATGAATGCCCCGACTGCTTGCATACTGCCGGCAGGGCCGCTACAAAGCCTTTCGATTGCACCTTGGCCCGTGAAGAGGCCGCACGTCCAAACCCAAGCCGAGCCTGAACCGAGGAAACCCGTTCCGATGAAAAAGTGGCAATGTATTGTCTGCGGTCTGATCTATGACGAAGCCGATGGCTGGCCGGATGATGGAATCGCGCCCGGCACGCGTTGGGAAGACGTACCCGAAGACTGGCTCTGCCCAGACTGCGGGGTTGGTAAGAGCGACTTTGAAATGATCGCCATCGGTTGATCGAGGAAACCCCATGACGCCTCCTGTAGTCATCATTGGCACCGGGCTTGCGGGCTACAACCTCGCCCGGGAATTACGCAAGTTCGATGCACTCACCCCCGTGCTGATGATCACTGCCGATGATGGGCGGTCCTACTCCAAGCCCATGCTCTCGACCGGCTTCGCCAAGCAGAAGGACGCCGAGGGGCTGTGCATGGCCGAGCCCGGCGCCATGGCCGAGCAATTGAACGTCGAGGTGCGCACCCATACGCGCATAACGGGTATCGACCCAGGCCACAAGCGCCTATGGATTGGCGAGGAGGCAGTGCCCTATCGCGATCTCGTCCTGGCGCTGGGTGCACAGACCATCAGCGTGCCTGTGGAAGGTGACGCCAGCGACCTGATCTTCCCGATCAACGACCTTGAAGACTACGCGCGCCTGCGCGCCGCGGCTGACGGCAAGCAGCGGGTATTGATCCTGGGCGCCGGTCTTATCGGCTGTGAGTTTGCGAACGACATGCGTCTTGGTGGTTTCGAGGTTGATGTGGTCGCGCCCTGCGAGCAGATCATGCCCACCCTGTTGCACCCGGCAGCGGCCCAGGCGGTACAGAGCGGGCTACAGGGTATCGGCATTCGCTTTCATCTCGGGCCCGTGCTGACGCGCTTGCAGCGCCAGGGGCATGGCGTGCGTGCACAGCTGTCCGACGGCCAGGTCATCGCGTGCGACCTGGTCGTGTCGGCCGTAGGCCTGCGCCCACGAACGGACCTGGCTGCCGCAGCGGGCCTGCAGACTGGGCGGGGTATCTGTGTGGACCGATTCCTGCGTACCTCCCATGCCAATATCCACGCCTTGGGCGATTGTGCCGAGGTTGACGGCATCAACCTGCTCTACGTGATGCCGTTGATGAGTGGCGTTCGAGCGCTGGCGCAGACACTGACAGGCACCCCCACTGCCGTCAGCTATGGACCAATGCCCATCACCGTCAAGACGCCTGCCTGTCCTGTGGTGGTGTCGCCACCGCCGAATGGGCAGATTGGTACGTGGCAGGCAGAGGGTGAGGGCAATGACGTCAAAGCGCTCTGCCACGCCGCCGATGGCCAGCTGATCGGGTACGCCCTTACCGGCAGTACCGTGATGGAAAGACTGATGCTCAACCGCCAGCTTCCACCCGTCATGGCGTAAATAGCGCACGAACTGTCGGGTATGCCTTTTTTGCTTGTGCATTCTGGCCGTACCGATACTGGCGCGGTACTCAAGCGCGTGCCATTCTCACACTCGTCTGCCGCGGCTTAGAGCCCGTGGCGCCTTGAACGCTGCCCTTGAGGCGGCACGGCATAACAACAAGAATTCCGTCAAAGAGGCTTCATCATCATGCGCAAACCAGAACTCGCCGCTGTCATCGCCGAGAAGACCGACCTGACCAAAGACCAGGCCAACGAGGTGCTGAACGCGATTCTCGAAAGCATTACCCAGGCTGTGAACAACGATACAGTGACGCTGGTGGGGTTCGGCACGTTCGAGAAGCGTCATCGTGGGGCGCGAACCGGTAAAAACCCGCAGACGGGTGAGCCCGTCAAGATCAAGGCAAGCAACACGGTAGCCTTCAAGCCAGGCAAGAACTTGCGCGACAGTATCAACGTGCCCGCCAAGCCTGCTAAAAAGACTAAATGACCTAGGCCTGTCAGCGGCATGACGATCAATCGGGCGCCCACAGCGCCCGTTGTCTTCGCATACGAAAAAGATTCTTCGATTCCCTGAAAAGCACATAAAGCGGATAAACTGGCGCTCACAGTCACTTCTTAGACGAGACGCTCAAATGAAGTTCCGCTTACTTCTCTGGGTCCTGGGCCTGCTGATGGCCAGGGCAAGCCGAAACAATCCGGCTTTCCAGCAGCAGCTCAAGGGCAAGGATCTGGTGTTCCAGATGCAAACCCTCGACGGCAAGATCGCTCGGCACTTCATCGTCGCCAACGAACGCATCCGTAGCAAAGGGGGCGCGTTCGCGCAGCCTGCCTTCGCCATCGCCTTCAAGGATGCTGCCTATGGCTTCACTACCCTGCAGGCGCGCAACAAGCAGCTGGCATTCATGCAGGGCATCCAGGACAAGGCGATCCAGATCAAGGGCAACCCGGCCTTGGTGATGTGGTTCCAGGGCCTGATGAAGTACCTGAAACCTAAAAAGAAGCATTGACCGCGCAGGGGCCGAGCGACGGCCCCAGTCAATCAGTGTGGCGCAGCGAACTGGGACGCAAGCTCGCGCAGCAAGGTCTCAGCCTCGAGTACCTTGTTCACGACATCATTGGCCTTGTCGCGGGAAAGCCCAAGACGCTCAAGCAATGCATCGGGAATCTCCTCTTTCGGGCCCGAGCCGATACCCCGTGAGCGAAGCAATCGAGTCGCGAGGAAGACCAGGTTGGGAAAGGCTGCATAGTCGCCCTCGTAGTTGGGGTCATGCTGGAAGCGCAGCGCCGTGGACAACTCCTCGGGCATGTCCCACAGCTTCATCAGCCAGGCACCAATCTGCTCGCGGCTGATCCCTAGAAGGTGGCGCTCCACATAGGTGTGGCACAGATGGGGGTTGACCTCCAGATGCCGACAGATCAGCGAAAAATGCGGTGGAAACACATGTGCCAGCAGCAAGTACCCGAAATTGTACAGAAGACCGGCAAGGTAGGTGAGGCCTGCCTCAGGTCGTTCGGCACGGGGCATTGCACGGGTAAGGCCCTCGATGACAGCCGCTGTGTAGATGGAGTGCTGCCAGTAAGGCGTCGCTTGCTGAGGCTGGTCCTTGGGTAGGCTGAGCGTCTTGCCCATGGCCAGGCCCAAAGCCAGGTTGATCACCAGATCGAAACCCAGCACCCTGACAATCGCATCCTCGACCGAGCGTACCTTGCCGGGCGAGGCGTAATAGGGCGATGCCGCCCAGCTCACGACCTGCGCAGCCAGCGCCGGGTCGGTTTCCACCACCCCGGTGATATCGTCGATGCTGGCATTCGGGTCGACACGCAGCTTCATGATCTTCTGCGCGGTATCGGCCAGGGGCGGGATTTCGATGGTTTCTTCGAGCCGCTTTTGAATGCGTCGTGCAGTGAAGGCCTGAACTGCCTGGCTGATCTCGCGGGTGTCATCGTCCGGACGGTCCAGGTTCAGGGCAATGGCCTGCACCTCCTGCCCGAATGCGCTGGCGCTGGCTTTGCTCAGCAGGCGTTTGAACGGGTCACGGTCGATGGCCAGCAGCAGGCCTTCCTGGCCTGACTGAATGAACACGGTCGCGGGTTCGAGCAGGCTTTTTTCGTACTGGCAAGGTGAGCTGGTCAGCGCCGGTATGCCTGGAAGAACCTTGAGATGGTGTTTCTCCAGCATTTGGCGCAAGCGGGGCACCGGCACAGCGGTAAGTGTCCGGCCAGTCAGCTCGGTGAGCCGGCTCAGGTCCAGCAGTTGGCTTTGCGGCAGCAGCACCATCAGTGCGCCCACCTCGTCGTCCAGCAGCACCGCCTGTACACAGGCTTGAGCCGGCGGGGGGGGATGCGCCAACACTTCACGGTAGGCAACGCCGAGCTTGTCGAGCAGCAACCGGATAACCGACGGTGTTTGTGGGGTTGCGGTGTCCAAGGCAGCTTGAGTCATGGTCCGTGTCCACTGGTTCCTAAAAGCGAAGTATAACCAGCCTCGCCGGGAGGCTGGATCCATTGACCGCTTGGGTCAGACTTGGCCGTACTGTTGCCCGTGACGCAGCCAGCGTTCAAGCAAGGGGCTGACATGTTCCGGCCAGCGGGCCACTAATGCCTGGGCTGCATCACGAACGGCCGGAAGCAGATCGGCATCGCGCATCAGGTCAGCGACCTTGAACTGCAGCAGACCCGTCTGGCGCGTGCCGAGCATCTCGCCCGGGCCGCGCAGCTCCAGGTCCTTTTCCGCGATGATGAAGCCATCGTTGGTTTCGCGCATGATGCCCAGGCGCTCGCGGCCCACCTGTGACAAGGGCGGGTGATACAGCAGAACGCAGTGGCTGGCAGCGCTGCCACGGCCCACCCGCCCACGCAACTGGTGCAGCTGGGCCAACCCCAGGCGCTCCGGGTTTTCGATGATCATCAGGCTGGCGTTGGGCACATCGACGCCAACTTCGATCACGGTCGTGGCAACCAGCAGCTGCAGATCACCGGCTTTGAATTGCGCCATGATCTCGGCTTTTTCTGCCGGTTTCATACGCCCGTGAATCAGCCCGACCCGCAATTCGCCCAGGGCGCTGCCAAGTTCCTCGTAGGTGCTCTCGGCGGCCTGGCAGGTCAGCTCTTCAGACTCCTCGATAAGGGTACAGACCCAGTAGGCCTGACGCCCTTCAGCACAGGCGGCGCGTACCCGCTCGACCACTTCGAAGCGACGGCTGTCGGCCACCAGCACCGTGTTGACCGGTGTACGCCCGGGAGGCAATTCGTCCAGCACGGAAGTATCCAGGTCAGCATAGGCGCTCATGGCCAAGGTACGCGGAATGGGCGTCGCCGTCATGATCAGCTGATGAGGACACAACTCGCCATTCACACCCTTTTTGCGCAACGCCAGACGCTGCTGGACGCCAAAACGGTGCTGCTCGTCGATGATGGCCAGGGCGAGGTGCTTGAACTTGACCTCTTCCTGGAACAGGGCGTGGGTACCCACCACCATTGGCGCACCGGCGGCGATCTGCTCCAGTGCACTGACCCGGGCCTTGCCCTTGAGCTTGCCGGCCAGCCAGGCGACTTCGATGCCCAGTGGCTCCAGCCAGCGCTTGAAGGTGATGTAGTGCTGCTCGGCAAGAATCTCGGTAGGTGCCATCAGCGCCACCTGGTAACCCGCCTCCAACGCCTGCAGGGCTGCCAGTGCCGCGACCACGGTCTTGCCGGCGCCCACATCACCTTGCACCAGGCGCAGCATGGGTTCGTGCTGGCTGAGGTCGTAGGCAATTTCATTGGCGACCCGCTGCTGCGCCCCCGTAGGCTTGAAGCCGAGATTGGCCAGGTACTCGTCCTGCAGGCGTGAAGGCTTGGGCAGCACCGGTGCGCGCAGGCTGCGCAGGCTTTCGCGCAATCGCTGCTGCGACAGCTGGTGGGTCAGCAGCTCTTCGAATGCCAGGCGGTGCTGGGCCCAGTGGTGGCCTTCGGCAAGCTCATCGAGGTCGGCGTCAGCCGGCGGGTTGTGCAAGTACCGTATGGCATCGTCCAACGGGGCCAGCTGATAATCGCGCGCAAGCTCCTCGGGCAGCCAGTCCGGCAGGCTGCGCGGCCCGAGCAAGGCCAGGCTCTGTTGGCAGAGCAGGCGTAGCCGTTGCTGGGTGAGCCCCTCGGTAGACGGGTAAATCGGGGTAAGCGTCTGTTCGACCGGCGGCGGGGGTTCGTCGCCGTTCAGTGCACGGTATTCCGGATGATAGATCTCCAGGCCCGATGCGCCCGGCCGGGCTTCGCCATAGCAACGCAGGTGAGTGCCGCGCTTGAGCCCTTCCTTCTGTGCGTTGCTGAAATGGTAGAAGCGCAGGCTCAGCACGCCGCTCCCGTCGCCCAGACGAACGACGAGGCTACGTCGCTTGCCCATGGTCACGTCCGCGCCGCTGACCACGCCCTCGATCACCGCGTCCTGCCCTGGCCGCAGTTGCCCGATCGGCACCACGCGGGTGCGGTCCTGGTAACGCAAGGGCAGGTGAAACAACACGTCCTGCAGGTTTTCCAGGCCCACCTTGGCAAGCTTCTGCGCCATGGCGTCACCGACACCCTTGAGCACAGTGACCGGTACCTTCGACAACTCACTCATGGCTCAGGCAGTTTGCTCGGTGGGCGTTTTGGCGACCGAGCACAGGCGGATCGAGTCGGCAAGAATCTCGATGGCCTTGGGCCGCGGGAAACTGGCGCGCCACGCGATCGCCACGGTACGAAATGGCGCTGGTGCTGTCAGCGGACGCACTTCGATCACGCCCGGTGCGTAGTGATGACTGTGCACGGCAGACAGCGGCAGGATGGAGACACCCAGCCCAGAGGCCACCATGTGGCGGATGGTTTCCAGCGAGCTGGATTCGACCGTGGTGTGGCGTGCGCCTTCACCGCCCTTGTTCAGGGTAGGGCAAGCCTCCAGCACCTGGTCACGGAAGCAGTGACCTTCGCCCAGCAGCAACAGGCTCTTGTCGTTGAGCGATGCCGCATCGATGGTTTTCTTCGCCGTCCACGGGTGGTCGGCTGGCATCAGTGCGCAGAAAGGCTCGTCGTAGAGCGGCAGGGTCAGCACGTCGGCTTCGTTGAAGGGCAAGGCGACGATCACCGCATCCAGTTCACCGTTACGCAGCTTCTCACGCAGCACATGGGTGAAATTTTCCTCGATGTACAACGGCATCTGCGGGGCCACACGGTGCAGCTGTGGGATCAGGTGAGGAAAGAGGTAGGGGCCGACGGTGTAGATCGCGCCTACCTTGAGCGGGGCGGTCAATTGGTTCTTGCCGGCCTGGGCCAGTTCGCGGATGCCCTGAGCCTGTTCGAGCACTTTCTGGGCCTGGGCCACGATGCCTTCGCCAACCGGCGTGAGGCGCACCGCGCTCTTGCTGCGCTCGAAGATCAGTACGCCGAGCTCATCCTCGAGCTTCTTCACACCCACCGAAAGGGTAGGCTGGCTCACATGGCAACGCTCGGCTGCATGGCCGAAGTGCTGTTCCTGGGCGAGTGTGACGATGTAACGGAGTTCTGTGAGGGTCATAACGTGCGTCCATGAAGTTGCGAGCCCAGCATAGCGGCTGCAATCGATAGACGCACGTTATCAGACTTGCCGACTTGTGACAGAAACAAAACGTCAGCGGCGGTCCAGTGAGTACACGAACGGCGCGACGACTTCGATCGTCCCGTTGTTCAGCAGCTCAGCTGGCGGTTTGGGTACCTTGCCCGCTCGCCGAATCATTTCCATGGTTGCCCGGTCCAGGGACGCACTACCCGACCCACCGGCCAGTGAATACGACACGACCTTACCCTCGGCATCGACCACGAAACGCAGGCGATTGATGCCCTGCAAGCCTCTGCGCCGCGCGTCTTCCGGGTACCGCTTGTACTTCGCCAGGTGGCGCAACAGGTCACTCTGCCAGGTCGGCAGTGCGGTGCTGTTGGAGGCGACGCTCGGTGCGGGCGCTGCGGACTTCTGCGGCGGCGTATTGCTCGGTGGTGCGTCTACCGTTTCCTTGGTCGGCGGCGCTTCCTTCGGCGGCTCAGGCTTTTTCTCAGGCTTGGGCGGCTGTGGCTTGGCCTTCGGCTTGGGCGGCTTGGGAATGGCAATCTTGGGTTTAGGGGCTTCCACGACCTTCGGCAGCGGGGGTTCTTCGACCGGCGCCGGTGGTTGGGGAACTGCTTTGGGAGGGGGTGGTGGCGCAGGCTCCGGCAGCGGTGCCAGCTCGACCATCATGGCTGCCGGGGGCAGCTCGATGGCCTGGGGCACCGACCAGTTAAGCATGAGCAGCACAGCGACGGCATGGACACCCAGCACAAGCGCCAGGCTGCCGCTGTAACGCGCCAGATTGTGCCGCGTCTTCGTCATTTCTTGGCTGCCGTCTCAAGACCTACCAGACCGACTTTGAGGTAGCCGGCCGCGCGCATGTTGTTCATCACTTCCATCAGGTCACCGTAGTCCACACCTTTGTCGGCCTGGAAGAAGATGGTGGTGTCCTTGTCACCCTTGGTCTTGGCGTCCAGCATCGGGCCAAGGCGCTCGGGCGTTGGGACCGGGTCATCGCCGACATAGAGCTTCTGGTCGGCCTTGACGCTGACGAAGACAGGCTTCTCGGGCCTGGGCGCCGGCTTGGCCGTCGAAGCAGGCAAGTCGACCTTGATGTCGACCGTGGCAAGGGGCGCTGCGACCATGAAGATGATCAGCAGCACCAACATCACGTCGATAAACGGCGTCACGTTGATTTCGTGGTTTTCGGCGAGGTCGTCGCCACCTTCGTTCAGATGCAGGCCCATGGCTTACCCCACTTTCACCATGTGCGGGGCGGCGCGATCGCTGCCCTGATGGTCCAGGTCACGGCTGACCAGCAGCAGCACCTGGGCCGAAGCGTCGGACACCTGTGCCTTGTAGCCGGCGATGGAGCGGGCGAAGACGTTGTAGATGACCACGGCCGGGATGGCGGCAACCAGGCCCAGTGCGGTGGCCAGCAGCGCTTCGGCAATACCCGGGGCGACCACGGCGAGGTTGGTGGTCTGAGTCTTGGCGATGCCGATGAAGCTGTTCATGATGCCCCACACGGTGCCGAACAGGCCCACGAATGGCGCAGTGGAACCAATGGTGGCCAGCACGCCCGTGCCGCTGCTCATATTTCGCCCGCTGGCGTGTACCAGTCGTTCCAGGCGGAAGCTCACGCGCTCCTTGATGCCTTCCTTTTCACGGGCATTGGCCGACAGGCGCATTTCCTCGAGCGCATCGTGAACCAGGGTATGGGCCAGGGTGCCTTGCTTGTCGGAGACTTCGCTGGCTTCCTTGAGGCTGGTCGATTTCTTCAGGCGGGCGATTTCCCCGCGCAGGCGGCGCTTGGCCCCCATCAACTCGAAGCCTTTGGCGATCCAGATGGTCCAAGTGATGATCGAGGCGATGGCCAGGCCGATCATGACGGCCTTGACCACGACATCGGCGTTCTTGTACATGCCCCAAGGCGACAGGTCATGGGCCATGCCGAGCGAGGTATCTTCCACCAGGGCTTGGGCGTCCGGGTCTGCAGCAACCGGAGCCTGTGCAACGGTACCCGGTGCCGCTTCGCCGGCCGGAGCGCTAGCTGGTGCAGCAGCGCTGGCCGCCGGGGCCGTCACTGGGGCAGCGGCATTGGGCTCATCGGCCATGGCGACCGGGGCCAGCGCCAGGCTGAGAATCAGCGCAGCGGTGGCACGCCAGGCGCGCGATGGGGTTGGCGAAGCGGAAGGTTGGGTACGTGTCATGCTGGCCGGACCTGATGAAGATGATGGGTGAGCGTTCTTCAAGGCCTCGAGGCAGGCCGAGAACAATTTGGCCGCCATTATTGCAAGTAATTCTTGTTAACAAAAGTAATATTGTTGCTTTTTCTCCTGCAGACGGGCTGAGCAATCGGCCCTAGAGGGCTTCAGATGTCTGACTTGAGTGTGTTGATCGTAGGATGTGGGGACGTCGGCAGTCGCCTGGCTCGGCAGATGCTGACGCGTGGTTGGCAGGTCAGCGGCCTGCGCCGTTCGGTGGCGCAGTTGCCTGATGGCGTAGCGCCGATTGCGGCTGATCTGTCGAACCCGAACATCCCAGCTGCCTGGCCTGAGCGGGCACCTGACTACGTGGTGTATTGCGTGGCTGCCAGCCAGCATGACGAGGCAGGGTATCAGGCGGCGTATGTCCAGGGGTTGCGTCACGTGCAGCGCTGGCTGGCCGAGCGTGGGCAACAACCCCGACGCCTTTTGTTCGTGTCCAGCAGCAGCGTGTTTGGGCACAAGGGTGGGGAGTGGGTTGATGAGCAATCGGCCACCGAACCTGAGGGGTACTCGGGGCGCATCATGCTCGAGGCTGAAAGGCTGGCGCTGTCCGGTGCTGCGCCAGCCAGCGTGGTTCGCCTGACCGGCATCTACGGGCCAGGTCGAGAGTGGCTGTTGCGTCAGGTGCGTCAGGGTTATCGCGTCGCCGAGCAACCGCCGTTGTATGGCAACCGTATTCACGTGGACGATGCTGCCAGCCTGCTGGCATTTCTGCTGCAATGCGACAGCCAAGGCAAGGCGCTGGACGATTGCTACATCGGCGTGGACGACAGCCCGGCACCGCTGGCCGAAGTCGTGGCCTGGCTGCGTGAACAGTTGGGGGTTACGCAGTGGTCCGATGAGGAGCGTGTGCGTCGCACGGGCAGCAAGCGCTGCAGCAACGCCCGCGCACGGGGGCTAGGCTGGTCCCCGCAGTACCCCAGTTACAAGGAAGGCTACGCAGCGATCCTCGGGCAATGATCCCCTGGCCGGCGCGCAGGTAGCTTGCGTTACCTGCGCGCCGGCTGGGGTATCGTCAGTTGTGTTGCAGCAGCCACTGGCGCTTGCCGGCTGCGAGCATCGGCATTTCATCCGGCTGGGCGCGGTTCACCGCCTGGAAGATTTCCAGCTGATTGCCATTGCGCTTGATGATGAACGGGGCCCCGCGCTGGTTGCGCTCCAGCCACAGGCTGTCATTGCTGCCGCCCATCGTTGCGCAATCACCGGCCAGGCACAGGGCGAAACGATCCGGACCGGGCAGGCCGGTGACGTTGCCGCTGTCGCTGAACGTTACGTTGGCGCCCTTGCCTGGGCCCTCCATGATTGTCCAGGCGCCGCCGAGATAAGCCTGGTACAGCGCCTGCTCGAAGCTGCTGCCCAGTGGCGCATTGTTGCCACTGGGCGTCTTGGCACGCTCGAAGCGCTGTTTCGCGCCTCGCTGGTCGACTGTTTGCAGTTCGTCGCCGTCCAGCGACAGTTGCTCGGTGGCACCGCCTTCGAAGGTGGCCAGCCACTGCTTGTCATTGGCGCTGAGCTGACCATCCGAGGCCTCGAACCCGTTGCTATAGCTGGCGCGCTGGGTAGCAACATCGAGCTTCCACTCGAAGACCGGGCCATGCTCATTCAGGGCCTGGCGAAGGTTGCCTTGCTTGACGGCCGCAGTGATGGCGTCCTGGTTGATCCAGGTGCCGTTGAAGTCTTCAGGTTTGTGGCTGGCGCAGCCGCCCAGGACCAGGGCTGCCAGCGTAAGAGGCAATGCTATGCGCATGTCGGGAACCTTCCAGGAGAGGGAAAGGCGGCGAGTGCAATGCCCGCCGCCTGGGGCATCACTCGATGACGAGGATGGCGTCCATCTCGACCTGCGCGCCTTTTGGCAGCGCGGCCACGCCGATGGCGGCGCGAGCGGGGTAGGGCTGCTCGAAGTAGCGACCCATCACCTCGTTGACCTTGGCGAAATGGCTCAGGTCGGTCAGGAAGATGTTCAGCTTGACGATGTCCTTGAACGAACCGCCTGCTTCTTCCGCCACAGCCTTGAGGTTCTCGAACACCTGGACGGTCTGGGCCTCGAAGCCTTCGACCAGTTCCATGGTCTTGGGGTCCAGTGGGATCTGGCCAGACATGTACACGGTGTTACCGGCCTTGATCGCCTGCGAATAGGTGCCGATGGCGGCAGGGGCCTTGTCGCTGTTGATGACGGTCTTGCTCATGATGACTCCTTGCGGTTGGCGGACTACGTACGCATGCGGGTGATGCGAACCACACCGGTCAGGGTACGCAGCTTCTTGATCACACGCGCCAGGTGCACGCGGTCGTGCACGCTGACCACCAGTTGGACCACGCTGATACGGCCGTCGCGTTCGTCCATGCTGATCTTCTCGATGTTGCCATCGGCCGCGTTGACGCTGCTGGCCAGCAAGGCAATCAGGCCGCGCTGGTGCTCCAGCTCTACGCGCAACTCGACGTTGAATTCGCCAGTGATGTCCTTGGCCCAGGAAAGCTGGACGCATTTCTCGGGGTTGTGGCGAATTTCACTGATGTTTCGGCAGTTCTCAAGGTGCACGACCATGCCCTTGCCCGCCGAAAGGTGACCCACGATCGGGTCGCCCGGAATCGGCGTGCAGCACTTGGCATAGCTGAGCACCAGGCCTTCGGTACCGCGAATCGCCAGCGGACCTTCGGGGGCCGGCAGTTGCTCGCCTTCTGCAGACAGCAGACGGCGCGCGACCACGTAGGCCATGCGGTTGCCCAGCCCGATGTCTTCAAGCAGGTCTTCGATCAATTCCAGGCGGTATTCGCTGAGGATGGCCTGCACGCGCTCGCGGGGAATCTGATCCAGCGCGCTGTCGAAACCAGTCAGTACCTTGTTGAGCAGCCGCTCGCCCAGGCTGATGGATTCGGAGCGGCGCTGCTGCTTGAGCGCATGGCGAATATGTGTGCGCGCCTTGCCGGTGACCACGAAATTGAGCCACGCCGGATTGGGTCGAGCCCCCGGTGCGCTGACGATCTCTACCGTCGAGCCACTCTGCAACGGCTCGGAGAGCGGTGCCAGGCGCCGGTTGATACGGCATGCGATGCAGCTGTTGCCAACGTCGGTGTGCACTGCGTAGGCGAAGTCCACGGCAGTGGAACCCTTGGGCAGCTCCATGATGCGGCCTTTGGGCGTGAAGACGTACACCTCGTCCGGGAACAGGTCGATCTTGACGCTCTCGATGAACTCCAGCGAGTTGCCTGCACGTTGCTGCAATTCAAGGATGCCTTTGACCCACTGCCTGGCACGGGCATGGTTGCCCTTGGGCTGCTCATCCCCATTGGCCTTGTACAGCCAATGCGCAGCGATACCGTTATTGGCCATCTCTTCCATTTCGCGCGTACGGATCTGGATTTCGATGGGCACGCCGTGCATGCCGAACAAGGTGGTGTGCAACGACTGATAGCCGTTGGCCTTGGGAATGGCGATATAGTCCTTGAACCGCCCTGGCAGCGGTTTGTACAGGTTGTGCACGGCACCGAGGACGCGGTAGCAGGTATCGACCTTGTCGACGATGATGCGGAAGGCATACACGTCCATGATCTCGTTGAAGGCGCGACGCTTGCCGCGCATCTTCTTGTAGATGCCATAGAGGTGTTTTTGCCGGCCACTGATCTCGCCTTCGATACCGTCGGCAGCCAGGCAGTTGGCCAGCGACTGCTCGATCTTGGCGACGATTTCCTTGCGGTTGCCCCGTGCACTTTTGACGGCGCGATGAATCAGCGACGAGCGCATCGGGTGCATGGCCTTGAAGCCAAGGTCTTCGAACTCGACGCGTACCGTGTGCATCCCCAGGCGGTTGGCGATGGGGGCGTAGATCTCGAGGGTTTCCTTGGCAATCCGGCGTCGCTTCTCGCCGGACAGCACTTCCAGGGTGCGCATGTTATGCAGGCGGTCGGCCAGCTTGACCAGGATCACGCGAATGTCGCGTGCCATGGCCATGGCCATTTTCTGGAAGTTCTCGGCTTGCGCCTCGGCCTTGGTTTCGAAGTTCATCTGGGTCAGCTTGCTGACGCCGTCCACCAGCTCGGCAACCGTCTCGCCAAACTGCTGGCTGAGGGCTTCCTTGGCAATGCCGGTGTCTTCGATCACGTCATGGAGCATGGCTGCCATCAGGCTTTGATGGTCCATGTGCATGTCGGCAAGGATGCTGGCCACGGCCAACGGGTGCGTTACGTAGGGCTCGCCACTGCGGCGACGTTGCCCATCGTGCGCTTGTTCTGCGTAGAAGTAGGCACGCCGTACCAGGTTGACCTGTTCGGGGCCCAGGTAAGTCGACAGCCGTTCGGCCAAGGCCTCTATACCCGGCATGGCTTAGCCTCCTGCCGAGATAGGGGGCCTTGCGCCTTGCGACGTCGACCGGGCATCAATCAGACAGCCTCGTTCGACTCGTCCTCGAACGCGGCAAAGACCGGATCCTCGGTGACAATTTCTTCAGCGGCGATGAATTCGTTGGTCACGATGCCTTCGGCGATTTCGCGCAGGGCAACGACGGTGGGCTTGTCGTTTTCCCACGCAACGCGTGGCTCTTTACCGCCGGTCGCCAGCTGGCGAGCGCGCTTGGTCGAGAGCATGACCAGCTCAAAACGGTTATCCACGTGTTCCAGACAGTCTTCAACAGTTACGCGGGCCATGGTCTTCCTCAGTAGCAAATGCGGTAGGCGTGCAGCCCATTAGTGGGCAGGCGGACTCGATAGTATAAAAATTCACCAGCCAATAGGGAAGCGCTGTTTTGTCGAGCGCCGCCGTGCGGTGCGCTGCGAGTCATTCAGGTACTGCGGTGCATGCCCGCGTTTGCCAGGCCTGACGATACCTCTGGGGCGCAGTGCAAGGACCGCCATAGACGCCTTGCAATGGCCCCGACAATAACCTCAGAGCATTGCGTCGCGCAACCGCGGGGTGAGCTCCTCGAAAAGGGTTTGGACCGAGCGCAGCGCGCGGCAGTCCGGTCGGGTCAAGAGCCACAACTGGGTGTCGCAACCTGGCAGCGGCCCGCTGAGTGCATCGACCCCTGGCAGGCTATGCACCATGTAGTCCGGCAGCGCTGCCACGCCCAGGCCAGCGGTGACCAGTTGGGCAATGGTGGACATGCCGCTGCACTGGTAGCGCGGGCTCAGGCCAGGGTGTTGCTGGTTGCGCCAGACCACCGTCGGATGGTCCTGCATGGCGTCATCCGGCGCGATCCATGGCACCGCGCTGGCGCTTTCACCGAGGCGGTCGCGCCACTGAGGTTGGCCACATATCACGTAGGACGTTGACCCCAGGTTGCGCCCCACCAGGTGTTCGGGAGGCGTGTTGGTCAAACGCAGGGCGATGTCTGCATCTCGCCGGCTGAGGTTGGCGAACACGTTTGAGGTGCCCATCTCCAGCGACAGCGCGGGGTAATTCTGCATGAAGTCGGCCAGTGCAGGCAGCAGCAGGCTGTGCATGACGGCCTCAGTGCAGGTCAGGCGCACGGTGCCGCTGACGACCTGTTCACCGCTGGTCATGGCAATGCGCGCCGCCTCGAGTGCTTGCTCGGCGCGCTCGGCCTGCTCGGCGAGGGCCTGTGCAGTATCGGTAGGCAAGTAGCCTTTGCGGCTCTTGACGAACAGAGCCGTGCCCAGCGCCGACTCCAGGCGGCGTATCGACCGGAAAACGGTCGATACGTCCACTTTGAGCAACTCGGCCGCCTTGGCCAGAGAGCGCCCGCGTTCCAACGCCAGAACCAGGGAAAGATCGGCATGGGTAATTTGATATTGCATTGGTGCACGCTCTCGTTGCCGAATTGCCAATGTCTGTTGCGTGAGAGCCATTTTATAGTGAAACGACCCCCGGGAATCAATGCGCCCGCTGCGGTTACCAATCCCCACGATGGGAAAGTGAAAAGAACAACAGCTGCAACCATCGTCGCCTACCAGGCGCCAGCCGTCTCTCCACATCGCCGCAGCCCAGCAAAGGATGTACAGCCATGACGTCGGTAGCCCCGTGCGCCCGTTCCTCACGCGAGATGAATGACTTCCTGCAGGCACACCCCGACACCCAGTACGTCGACTTGCTGATTGCCGATATGAATGGAGTCGTGCGCGGCAAGCGCATCGAGCGGGCCAGCTTGCACAAGGTGTATGGGCGAGGCATCAACCTGCCGGCATCGCTGTTTGCGCTCGACATCAACGGCGCCACCGTAGAAAGCACCGGGCTGGGCCTGGATATGGGCGATGCCGATCGCATCTGCTACCCCATTGCCGATACGCTTGCGCACGAGCCCTGGCAGAAGCGTCCCACCGCCCAGTTGCTCATGACCATGCACGAACTGGACGGTCAGCCGTTCTTCGCTGATCCGCGCGAGGTCTTGCGTCAGGTCGTGAGCCGGTTCGACGCGCTGGGCCTGTCCCTGTGCGTTGCGTTGGCGCTCGAGTTCTACCTGATCGACCAGGACAACCTCAATGGGCGACCGCAGCCGCCGCGCTCGCCGTTATCCGGCAAGCGTGCCCATTCGACCCAGGCCTACTTCATCGACGACCTGGACGAGTACGCCGACTGTTTGCAGGACATTCTCGAAGCGGCAAAGGCCCAGGGCTTGCCGGTGGATGCCATCGTCAAGGAAAGCGCACCTGCGCAGTTCAAGGTCAATCTGCATCACGTGGCTGACCCTCTGAAAGCTTGTGATCAAGCGATCCTGCTCAAGCGCCTGATCAAGAACGTTGCCTACGACCACGAAATGGACACGACATTCATGGCCAAGCCCTATCCCGGCCAGGCGGGCAGTGGTCTACATGTTCACCTGTCGCTGGTGGAAAAACACAGCGGCAGGAACCTCTTTGCAAGCGAAGACCCACTGAGGTGCGACGCGCTGCGCCATGCTATCGGCGGCATGCTGCAGACGCTCCCTGCGTCCATGGCCTTCCTGTGCCCGAACATCAATTCGTATCGCAGGTTCGGCGCCCAGTTCAATGTGCCAAATGCCCCAGGCTGGGGCTTGGATAACCGTACCGTCGCCCTGCGTGTACCGACAGATAACAGCCGAAGCACGCGTCTGGAACATCGCGTGGCAGGTGCAGACGCCAATCCCTACCTAATGCTTGCTGTGATTCTTGCTGGCGTTCACCATGGCCTGACCCACCAGATCGAGCCGCAGGCGCCCATTGAAGGCAATGCTTTCGAGCAACTGGAGCAGAGCCTTGCGAACAACCTGCGCGACGCGTTGCGTGCGCTGGAAGACAGTGACGTACTCAGGCAATACATCAGTGCGCACTACATCGATGTCTTCGTGGCCTGCAAGGACAGCGAGCTGGCCGAATTCGAGGCGTCGATTTCCGACCTCGAATACAACTGGTACCTGCACACGGTGTAGCGCCAAGGCGCCTGCATGAGGCCAGGGGAAGGTTTCGCAGCGGGCTCTGAGTGGGCAGGCCTTGGCGAGAGGCTTGTTAAAAACAATTCCAACATCTACGGCTGATACTCATGAGCGATTACACAGAAGCCGGCCGCCCACCCGATGTGGCGGCTGGCGAAAGCATCCAACAGGGTAGCAAGGGCCTGGCCAAGGGCCGATTGGGGCTGTTGGCCAGCGTGGTGCTGGGCATCTCCACCATTGCGCCGGTCTACACCCTTACCGGCGCCTTGGGCCCGACCGTGCGCGAGGTCGGGGCTCACCTGCCGGCGGTGTTCATCGTCGGGTTCCTGCCTATGCTGCTGGTCGCCCTGGGCTATCGCGAGCTGAATTCGGCCGAGCCGGACAGCGGTACGTCGTTCACCTGGTCGGCGCGAGCCTTCGGCCCGATGATCGGGTGGATCGGCGGTTGGGGGCTGGTGGTGGCGACTACTATCGTGCTGTCGAACCTGGCCGGTGTGGCGGTGGATTTCTTCTACCTGTTCCTCGGCCAGATCACGGGCAACCCTGAACTGGCGGCGCTTGCCGACAACTTGCTGATCAACATCGTGACCTGTTGCGTGTTCATTGCCTTGGCCGTATGGATCTGTTGCCGAGGCATGACCACGACCATGACCGTGCAGTACGGTCTGGTGGCGTTGCAACTGCTGGTACTGGTGGGCTTTGCCTTCGCAGCGTTCGGCGAAACAACGGCGCCACCGCCCCTGGCGTTCGATTTCGCCTGGTTCAACCCGTTCGGGGTTGAATCCTTCTCGGCGTTCGCCGCCGGCCTATCGTTGTCGATCTTCATTTTCTGGGGCTGGGACGTATGCCTGACCGTCAGTGAAGAGTCGGTAGGCAGCGAAGAGGTTCCGGGCAAGGCAGCCACCTGGACCGTGCTGTTGATTCTGGGCCTGTACCTGCTGACGGCCATTGCCACCTTGCAGTTCGCCGGCATCAGCGAGTCGGGGCTGGGCCTGAATAACCCGCGCATCCAGGAAAACGTGTTCGCTCACCTGGCCGGCCCGGTCATGGGGCCGCTGGCAATCCTGATGTCCATCGCGGTACTGGCCAGCACTGCCGCTTCCTTGCAATCGACCTTCGTCTCGCCTGCGCGCACCCTGCTTGCCATGGGCTACTACGGGGCGGTACCGCAGAAGTTTGCCAAGGTCTGCCCGCGCTCACAGACGCCGCGTTACGCCACGATCTGCGCCGGGGTGGCCGCCGGACTTTTCTACTTCACCATGCGCACGCTCAGCGAGAACGTACTGGCCGACACCATCACCGCCCTGGGCATGATGATCTGCTTCTATTACTCACTCACGGCCTTCGCCTGCGTCTGGTATTTCCGCAGCAGCCTGTTCGGCAGCCTTCGGCATTTACTCATGCGCGGGCTGTGCCCTTTGGTGGGCGGGGTGATTCTGTCGGTGATCTTCGTGCGCACGGCCATAGACAGCGCCTCGCCGGACTTCGGCAGTGGCTCGCACGTGGGCGGGGTCGGGCTGGTGTTCGTGATCGCGGCGATCATCTCTGTCCTGGGGATCGTGTTGATGCTGATGTCCCGGCTGCGAGCCCCGGCCTACTTCCTGGGGGCTACGCTGCGTCAGCACGCCACTTTGCCGTTGCAGGACTGACCAGGGCCAGGGCCTTGCCTAAGACGTGCTGAAGGTTATGCAAGGGCCTCCCAGGAGGCCCGTGCACATCAGCCGATCAACTGCTCGAGCAGTGCCCCATGACGGTGTTGCTGCTTCTTCAGGAGCAGCCGATTGGCACGGAACACGGCCTTCAAGTCCGCCAGTGCCGTATCGAAAACATCGTTGATGATCACGTAGTCGTACTCGTTGTAATGCACCATCTCGCTGACGGCCTCTTTCATGCGCCCGGCGATGATCGCGTCACTGTCCTGGCCTCGACCATCAAGGCGCTCGCGCAATGCGGCCTGGCTTGGCGGCAGGATGAAGACCGACAGCGCCTGTGGCATCAGCTTGCGCACCTGCTGCGCGCCTTGCCAGTCGATTTCCAGGATCAGGTCGAAGCCTTGGTCCAGCGTCTGCTGCAGGGCGCTGCGCGAGGTGCCATAGAAGTTGCCGAACACCTCGGCATGCTCCAGAAAATCGCCCTGTTCGATCAGTGCCCTGAACGCATCATGCTCGACGAAATGGTAGTTCACACCATGCTGCTCGCCAGGACGCATGGCGCGGGTAGTGTGCGAGACGGAAACACGGATCTGCTTGTCGTCCTGGGTCAGGGCGTTGACCAGGCTGGTCTTGCCGGCGCCGGACGGAGCGGAAACGATATAGAGGGTGCCGCTGGTGTGGTTCATGGTCGGTGTGGCCTTACTCGATATTCTGTACTTGTTCACGCATCTGTTCGATCAGTACCTTCAAATTGACCGCCGCCTGCGTGCTGCGGGGATCGAAGGCTTTGGAACCGAGCGTGTTGGCTTCGCGATTGAGTTCTTGCATCAGGAAATCCAGACGACGCCCGGCGGCACCTGCACCCTTGAGTACGCGTCGTACTTCGGCTACATGGGTGTCTAGGCGATCAAGCTCCTCGGCCACGTCGCTCTTCTGGGCCAGCAGGACCATTTCCTGTTCCAGGCGCTGCGGGTCGATTTCAACCTGAAGGTCGTTGAAGCGGTCCAGGATCTTCTGACGTTGCGCGGCCAGCATCTGCGGCACCAGCGCTCGCAGCGTCGTGACCTCTTCGGCCATGCTGTCCAGGCGCTCGTTGATCAGACGGGCCAGTTCCTGGCCTTCGCGCTGACGCCCGGCCTTGAGTTCGGCAAGCGCGTCGTTGAACAGTGCCATGGCCTGGGCATTGAGTGCCTGTGGGTCGCTGGCATCAGCGACCAATACGCCCGGCCAAGACAGCACTTCCAAGGGGTTGAGCGGCGCCGGCTGCTGGATCAACGCCGCCACTTGCTCGGCGGCGGCCACTAGCTGCGCAGCGCGCTCGCGGTCGACCTGCAACGGCTTGCCGCTGCTGTCCTCGTTCAGGCGCAGGGTGCACTCCACCTTTCCTCGGGAAAGGCCTTGGCGCAGGCCTTCACGCACGCCACCTTCAAGGTCGCGCAGGGCGTCGGGCAGGCGCAGGTGCGGCTCCAGGTAACGGTGGTTGACCGAGCGCAGCTCCCAGACCAGGGTGCCTTGGCTGCCGGCGCGCTCGACCCGTGCGAACGCGGTCATGCTGTGCACCATGGGGGTACCTCGCGTATAGGTTGGACATTGCAGCCTGCTGGCTGCGAGGCGCAGGATTGTAGCGCACTGGGGCCTTGCGGCCCAATGCGCCGCTGCGCCTGAGCGACGGACAGGACCGCCGCAAATGCAGGCGCGCTGGACCGTCAGCGACGATAGGCGTGTCCTCACTAGGCTACGGGCTCTATAATGCCTGCCAGATTCAATGTCCCAGTACAGGTATCCCAGATGAAACGTCCAAGTGGTCGCGCCGCCGATCAGCTCCGCTCGATCCGCATCACCCGCAACTACACCAAGCACGCCGAAGGGTCGGTACTGGTCGAGTTCGGTGACACGAAAGTCATCTGCACGGTCAGCGTGGAAAACGGCGTGCCGCGCTTTCTCAAAGGCCAGGGCCAAGGTTGGTTGACCGCCGAATATGGCATGCTGCCACGCTCGACGGGTGAACGTAACCAGCGCGAAGCCAGCCGTGGCAAGCAAGGTGGTCGCACGCTGGAGATCCAGCGCCTGATCGGCCGTTCATTGCGTGCGGCACTGGACATGAGCAAGCTCGGTGACATTACGCTTTACATCGATTGCGATGTCATCCAGGCCGATGGCGGCACCCGCACAGCCTCCATTACCGGTGCCATGGTTGCCGTCTGCGATGCCCTGGCCGTGATCAAGAAGCGTGGTGGCCTGAAGGCGGGCAATCCGCTCAAGCACATGATCGCCGCCGTGTCGGTGGGTATGTATCAGGGTGAAGCGGTGCTCGACCTGGACTACCTGGAGGACTCGGCAGCCGAAACCGACCTGAACGTGGTCATGACCAGCGCTGGCGGGTTCATCGAGGTGCAAGGTACGGCAGAAGGTGCGCCGTTCCAGCCAGAAGACTTCAACGCCATGCTTGCCCTGGCGCAGAAGGGCATGGACGAGATCTTCCAGCTGCAGCAAGCCGCGCTGGCAGACTGAACCTGATCAGGAGGGTGCAGGCATGACCGATCCGAATCTTTCGATCATCCCGCCCAGTGCCGAGGTCAGGCAGTGGGCGATGCTCTGCCACCTTTCCGCGCTCCTTGGCCTGGTGATCCCGCTCGGGCACCTGCTGGGGCCGTTGGTGCTGTGGCATCTGAAGCGCGAGCAGGACCCATTCATCGATGCGCAAGGCAAGGAAGCGCTGAATTTCCAGATCAGCGTGACCGTGGCAGGGTTCATCTGCCTCCTGCTGATATTCGTGGTGATCGGGCTGGTGCTGTTTGCCGTGCTGTCAGTGGCGGTGATGATTCTGATCGTCATTGCTGCGGTACGGGCCAACGAAGGCAAGCCTTACCGCTACCCCATGATCTGGCGACCGATCAAATAGCCAGGTGGGGCTGCAAGGCAGCCCCACTGGTTGCTCAGATGGTCAGCGTCCAGTCGTAGTCGACGATCAGCGGCGCATGCTGGGAGAAGCGCGGCTGGCGTGGCAAGCGCGCGTTGCGCACGAAGCGGCGCAGGCCGGGGGTAAGGATCTGGTAGTCGAACCGGTAGCCCAGGTTCAGCATTTCGGCCTGCTCGTTGTCCGGCCACCAGCTGTACTGGTCACCCTCACGGCTGACTTCTCGCAGGGCATCCACGTAACCCATCTCGCCGGTAATGGCATCCATCCAGGCACGCTCTGGCGGCAGGAAGCCCGGCGACTGCTGGCTGTCACGCCAGTTCTTGATGTCGAGCTTCTGCTGGGCCACATAGAACGAGCCGCAATAGATGTACTCGCGGCGCTTGCGACGCTGCTTGTCCAGGTACTTGGCGAAGTCGTCCATCAACTTGAATTTCTGGTTCAAGTCTTCATCCCCGTTCATGCCCGAAGGCAAGAGCAGGCTGGCAATACTGACTTTGTCGAAATCTGCTTGCAGGTAACGCCCGTAACGGTCGGCTGTCTCGAAGCCCAGGCCGGTGATGACTGCCTTGGGCTGCATGCGCGAATAAAGGGCCACACCACCTTGGGCAGGCACCTCCGCGTCGCAGGCATAAAGGAAATAGCCATCGAGCTGGAAAGCTGGGTCATCGAGTTCAAAGGCCGAGGCGCGGGTATCCTGAAGGCAGATGACGTCGGCATTCTGGGCCTGTAGCCAGCTGAGCAAACCACGCTCGGCCGCAGCCTGAATGCCATTAACGTTCACACTGATGATCCGCATAAATGGCCCCATAAATCTCGTGCGTGTATGATACCCGAGCTCAACCCATTTAGCTAAATCCGTGGTGTCCGGGACTTTCCATGCAGCCGTATCAGCGCGACTTCATCCGTTTTGCCATCGATCGCGGGGTCCTGCGTTTCGGTGAATTCACTCTCAAGTCTGGGCGTACCAGCCCGTACTTCTTCAACGCCGGCCTGTTCAACACAGGTTCGGCGCTGGCCGAGCTGGGGCGTTGCTACGCCGCCGCCATCGTTGACAGCAAGATCTCGTTCGACGTGCTGTTCGGCCCGGCCTACAAGGGTATTCCCCTGGCCGCGACCACTGCCGTCGCGCTGGCTGACCAGCATCGGCAAGACGTGCCCTGGTGCTTCAACCGCAAGGAAGCCAAGGACCACGGCGAAGGCGGCAGCCTGGTCGGTGCGCCCCTGGCAGGCGATGTGCTGATCATCGACGACGTGATCACTGCCGGTACCGCCATTCGCGAAGTCATGCAGATCATCAAGGCACAGCAGGCCAACGCCGCTGGCGTGCTGATCGCATTGAACCGTGAAGAGCGTGGCAATGGTGAGCTCTCGGCCATCCAGGAGGTGGAGCGCGACTTCGGCATACCGGTGGTCAGTATCGTCTCGCTGACTCAGGTACTGGAGTTCCTGGCTGACGATCCGCAACTCAAGCAGCACCTGCCGGCGGTTGAGGCCTATCGGGCGCAGTACGGGATCTGACCCAGGGCCTGGAAGCGAAAAAGGCGACCTCGGTTTGAGGTCGCCTTTTTTGTGTCGCCAGTTTGGCCCTGTCACCGGTTGCCGGCGACAGGGCCATGCAGGTCAGGAAAGCGACTTGTGGTTGGTGATCAAGGTACCCACGCCGCTGTCGGTGAAGATTTCCAGCAGCACCGCGTTCGGCACGCGGCCATCGATGATGTGTGAGCTGTTCACGCCGCCTTGCACCGCATCCAGGGCGCATTTGATCTTCGGAAGCATGCCACCGTAGATGGTGCCGTCGGCGATCAGCTCGTTGACCTGCTCTGTGGTCAGCCCGGTCAGGACCTGGCCCTGCTTGTCCATCAGTCCGGCGATGTTGGTCAGCAGCATCAGCTTCTCGGCCTGCAGCGCTTCGGCGACCTTGCCTGCTACCAGGTCAGCATTGATGTTGTAGGACTCGCCATTGATGCCGACGCCGATGGGGGCGATCACGGGAATGAAATCACCCTTGACCAGCATGTTCAGCAGGTCGGTGTTCACGCTCACCACTTCACCCACATGGCCGATGTCGATGATCTCGGCGGTGGTCATTTCCGGCGTCTGGCGGCTGACGGTGAGCTTGCGTGCACGGATCAGCTCCGCGTCCTTGCCGGTCAGGCCGATGGCGCTGCCGCCGTGCCGGTTGATGAGGTTGACGATGTCCTTGTTGACCTGGCCGCCCAGTACCATTTCCACAACGTCCATGGTCGCCGAATCGGTCACGCGCATGCCGTCGATGAAATGGCTTTCGATGGAGAGACGCTTGAGCAGATCACCGATCTGCGGGCCGCCACCGTGCACCACCACCGGGTTGATGCCCACGGCCTTCATCAGCACGATGTCGCGGGCGAAGCCCGTCTTGAGCTCCTCGCTTTCCATCGCGTTGCCGCCGTACTTGATCACCAGCGTCTTGCCGACGAAGCGGCGAATGTAGGGCAAGGCTTCGGACAGCACTTCGGCTACGTGGGTGGCGGCATCGCGATCGAGGGTCATGCAGGGCTCCTGTGAGGGCCAGATAGTCGGTCAGAACGGCAGTTGCAGGTCAGGCTCTACCCGCAGCAACTGCGTGCGAAAAACATCCTTGATACGCTGCAACTCGGCCTCGCTGTCGGCCTCGAAACGCAGTACCAGAACCGGCGTGGTGTTGGAGGCACGCACCAGGCCCCAGCCCTGTGCATAGTCCACTCGCACACCGTCGATGGTGGTCAGGCGCGCGTCACCCCAATCGGCGTCGCGTTGCAGTGCATCAATGATGCTGAATTTACCTTCGTCGGTCACATCAATATTGAGTTCCGGCGTGGAAATATCGTTGGGGAACGCGGCGAATACGGTTTCGGCACTCTGCTCGGTCTTGCTGAGGATTTCCAGCAGGCGCGCAGCGCTGTAGATGCCGTCGTCGAAACCGTACCAGCGTTCCTTGATGAAGATATGACCGCTCATCTCGCCTGCCAGCAAGGCGCCGGTCTGCTGCATCTTCTTCTTCATCAACGAATGACCGGTCTTCCACATCAGGGTACGACCGCCCAATCGTTCGATCAGGGGGATGAGGCGTCGGGTGCATTTGACGTCGAAGATGATTTCGGCGCCTGGGTTGCGAGCCAAGACATCCTGGGCAAACAGCATCAGCAAGCGGTCGGCGTAGATGATGCTGCCGGCCTCGGTTACCACACCGACGCGATCCGCGTCGCCGTCGAATGCCAGGCCCAGGTCCGCACCCGTGCGCCTGACCGTGTCGATCAGCACCTGAAGGTTTTGCGTCTTGCTGGGATCGGGGTGGTGGTTCGGGAAGTTGCCGTCCACTTCGCTGAACAGCGCAATCACCTCGCAGCCCAACGCTTCGATCAGTTGCGGTGCGATCACGCCAGCGACGCCATTGCCGCAGTCCACGACCACCTTGAGCTTTCTGGCCAGTCTCACGTCACTGACGATCCGCTGGAAATAGCGCTCCAGAATTGCTACCTGTTGCACATGCCCTGTGCCCAAGGTCAGGTCATTGGCCTGCAAGCGGCCGAGCAGCGCCTGGATCTGCTCGTTGGCCAGGGTGTCGCCGGCAATGACGATCTTGAAGCCGTTGTAGTCTGGGGGGTTGTGACTGCCGGTGAGCATCACGCCCGACTTGCTGCCTAGTACGTGGGTGGCGTAGTACAGCGCCGGCGTGGGCACCAGACCGAGGTCGTTCACATGGCAGCCTGCCTCGACCAGGCCGCGGATCAGAGGCTCGACGAGCAGTGGGCCGGACAGGCGACCGTCGCGGCCCACGCTGACCTGGGGTTCGCCCATGGCCAGGCTCTGTGCGCCGACGGCGCGGCCTATCCAGTAGGCGGTATCGGCGTACAGCGTCTTGCCGACGATGCCGCGGATGTCGTAAGCGCGAAAGATACCTGGCGGCAAGTGGGCGCGAACCGCCGGGGCCATGTCGTTCATCTGGAAAACCCCATCAGTCAGAAGCGCTCGGTTGCAGGCGCACGCAGAGCGCTTGGACGAAGGTTACGGCCCGGAGTTCGCCATCCGTGGCGATTTCGCTCATGTCCGGTTCAACGGGTGCCGGAATGACCAAAGCCACCGGCGCCGCGCTGGCTCTGGTCGAACGACTCGACGATCTCGAACTGCGCCTGTACCACGGGCACGAGCACCAGCTGGGCGATACGCTCACCGACTGCGATGGTGAAGGTGGTGGTGCCGCGGTTCCAGCACGACACCATCAGCTCGCCCTGGTAATCCGAATCGATCAGCCCAACCAGGTTGCCCAGCACGATGCCATGCTTGTGGCCCAGGCCCGAGCGCGGCAGCACCAGTGCGGCAAGACCCGGGTCGCTGATATGGATGGACAGGCCTGTCGGAATCAGCACCGTCTGGCCGGGTTCGAGCACCGTGTCTTGCGCGAGCAGGGCGCGCAGGTCAAGGCCAGCGGAGCCCGGCGTGGCGTATTGCGGCAACGGAAATTCGGTACCCAGGCGTGGGTCGAGGATCTTGGCTTGTAATGCGTGCATGTAACTTATTGAACCTGGTTGAGCCGTTCGGCGATGAAGGCAACCAGCTGGCGGGCGATCTTGCCCTTGCTGGTCTGCGCGAAGAGGGTCTGGTGCTGCTGGCGATCAATCACGGTCAAGGCGTTCTCTTCACTGTTGAAGCCGATGCTGGGGTTGGCCACATCGTTGGCGACGATCAGGTCGAGGTTTTTATCCTTGAGCTTGCGCGTGGCGTAATCGAGCAAGTGTTCGGTCTCGGCGGCGAAGCCGACACTGAAAGGGCGGTCGGTGCGACCGGCCAGGGTGGCAAGGATATCGGGATTGCGCACCATCTGCAGCAGCATGCCATCGCCAGTCGTGGGATCTTTCTTCAGTTTTTGTGGCGCTATCACCTCTGGGCGGTAGTCCGCCACCGCCGCCGACGCGATGAACAGGTCGCATGGCATGGCCGCCTCACAGGCCGCCAGCATGTCCCGCGCGCTGACCACGTCGATACGGCTGACCCTGTCGGGGGTGGGCAGGTGCACAGGGCCGGTCACGAGGGTCACCCGAGCCCCGGCTTCGGCGGCCGCCTCGGCTAGGGCAAAGCCCATCTTCCCGGAGCTATGATTGGTGATGTAGCGCACCGGGTCGATGTTCTCCTGGGTGGGGCCGGCGGTGATCAGCACGTGCTTGCCGGTCAATGCCTGGCGCTTGAAGCTCTCGGCGGCGCACCAGGCCAGGTCGGTGGCCTCGAGCATGCGGCCCAGGCCTACGTCGCCACAGGCCTGGCTGCCCGAGGCAGGGCCGAACACCTGAATGCCGCGGCTCCTGAGCACCTGGAGGTTGGCCTGGGTGGCAGCGTCACGCCACATGGCCTGGTTCATGGCCGGGGCGACGGCAACGGTGGCATCGGTGGCCAGTACCAGGGTCGTCAACAGGTCATCGGCCATGCCCTGGGCCAGGCGTGCCATGAGGTCGGCGGTGGCCGGAGCGATCAGTACCAGGTCAGCCCATTTGGCCAGCTCGATATGGCCCATGGCCGCCTCTGCTGCCGGGTCGAGGAGGTCCAGGTGCACCGGGTGGCCGGACAGCGCCTGCAAGGTCAGCGGCGTGATGAATTCAGCGCCACCGCGGGTCATGACGACACGCACCTGGGCGCCGTGCTCCAGGAGTCGGCGGATCAGTTCGGCGCTCTTGTAGGCGGCGATGCCACCACCGACGCCAAGAACGATGCGCTTGCGATACAGCCGCTGCATAGGGTTGCCTTTTTCCAGTGAAAGCGGGCGGCGACAGGAACTGCGTGCGGCAGAACGTCGCATGTACGAGGGCAAATAGATTAACACAGGGCCGAAATGGGCCGCAGCAAGGGCAGGGCAGCGATGAACATCAGGGAATGGCCGGCTCAGGATCGGCCAAGGGAAAAGCTACTGCAGCGTGGGGCGGGGGTGCTGTCTGACGCCGAGCTGCTGGCTGTGCTGCTGGGGTCAGGCGTTGCAGGGCGCAATGTGCTCGACCTGGCGCGCGGCCTGCTGGTGCGCTTTGGCGGCTTGCGGCCGTTTCTCGAGGCCGATCGGCGGGCGGTCTTGCGCGAGCCTGGCATAGGGGAGGTCAAATACGCACAGCTGCAGGCATTGCTGGAAATTGGTCGCCGCTACCTCGATGAAGGGATCACCCGCGCAGCGGCGCTGGAGGAACCCCAGGCCGTACGGCGCTACCTCAAGGCCATGCTGCGCCATGAACCCAGCGAGGTGTTCGGTTGCCTGTTTCTGGACACCAAGCACCGACCGTTGGCGTTCGAGATCCTGTTCAGGGGTACCATCGACCGAGCCAGTGTCTATCCGCGGGAAGTGGTGCGGCGTGCATTGATGCACAACGCCGCGGCGCTGATCCTCTGTCACAACCACCCTTCGGGCAACAGCGAACCCAGCAAAGAGGATGTGCACCTGACTCTTTCGCTCAAGCGTGGGCTGGCCTTGATCGATGTACGTGTGCTGGATCACATCATCATTGGCGACGGGGAGCCGCTGTCCATGGCCGAGCACGGGTGGGTCGTGGCTTAGGGCACGCCACCGCGAGCGCGGCGCAGTTCAGGATGACCTGTCATGACTGGGGTAAGGGTGGCGCCTTCCCCGATCACCGCAACGCTCAAGCGTGATCGAGGCCTACTTGGTCACGCTCACCTTGCTGAAGTCCAGCCGGCCGAACGGGTTGACCTGATAACCCTCGACACCCTGACGCAGCAGGGCCGCCGCCGTCGGATGCGCCAATGGCACCCACAGCGCCTGCTGCTGGATCAGGGTCTGCGCCTGCTGGTACAGCCGGCTGCGCACGCTCTGATCATTGGTGGTGCGACCGGCACTGATCAGCTGATCCAGGCGATTGTCACAGAACCGCGCGAAGTTGGTCCCGGATTTGACCGCTGCACAGGAGAACTGCGGGGTGAGGAAATTATCCGGGTCGCCGTTGTCGCCTGCCCAGCCCATGAACAGCAGGTCATGCTCGCCGGCCTTGGCGCGGCGGATGAGTTCGCCCCATTCGATCACCCGAATTTCAGCCTTGATGCCCACCTTGGCGAGATCAGCCTGCAGCATCTGCGCGCCCAGGCTAGGGTTGGGGTTGAGCAGGCTACCGGAAGGGCGTGTCCAGATCGTTGTGCTGAAGCCGTCCGCCAGACCGGCCTTGGCCAGCAGGGCCTTGGCTTTCTTCACATCCAGTGGGTAACCGGGCAGGTCCTTGGCATAGCTCCAGGTATTGGGCGGATACGGGCCATTGGCCGCAATCGCCGAGTCTTCGAAAACAGCTTTCACGTAGGCCTGTTTGTCGAAGGCCAGGTTGATGGCCTGGCGCACCTCTGGCTTGTCCAGTGGTGGGTGCTGGCTGTTGAGCGCGATGAATGCCGTCATGAACGCTGGCGTGCTGGCCACCTTGAGGCTGCTGTCCTGGCTGGCCTCGGCAATGTCCAGTGGCTTGGGCGACAGGGCTACCTGGCACTCGTTGCGCTTGAGTTTCTGCAGGCGCACGTTTGCATCGGTGGTGATGGCGAAGATCAGTGGGTCGACGGCTGGCTTGCCGGCAAAGTAGTCAGGGTTGGCGCGATAGCGCACCACCGCGTCCTTCTGGAACCGCTGGAAGACGAATGGCCCGGTGCCGATGGGTTGGCTGTTGAGTTTCTCGGGCGTACCTGCCTTGAGCAACTTGTCGGCATATTCGGCTGAATAGATTGAGGCAAAGCCCATGCTCAGGGTGGCCAGGAAGGTCGCATCCGGGTGGGTAAGGGTAAAGCGCACGGTATTGGGCGCCGGCGCGTCGATCGTCTTGATCAGGCTGCCCAGTTGCAGCGACTGGGCATGGGGGTAGCCGCCGGGCGCTGTCTTGTGCCAGGCGTGAGCGGGGTAGAGCATACGCTGGAAGCTGAACAATACGTCGTCGGCATTGAGCGTACGGCTGGGCTTGAAATAGGCAGTGGTATGGAATTTCACGTTGTCGCGCAGGGTGAAATCGTACACCAGGCCATCGGCCGACACCGTCCAGCTGGCGGCCAGGCTCGGCACCACCTTGCCTTTGCCTGCGTCGAATTCCACCAGGCGGTTCATCAGCACATCGGCCGTGGCATTGGTGGTGGTCAGCGAGTTGTACTGCACCACGTCGAAGCCTTCGGGGCTGGCTTCGCTGCAAACGCTCAGTGGCGCTGCCTGGGCTGCACCTACGGCAAGCAGGGAGGTGAACAATAAGGAAAGGGCGGCGGCACGCATGGTGGCTCCTTGGCTGTCAGTGGCCCATCTGCCAGTGCAGTCTGGAAAAGGCCTACCCTAGTGTGACTGCCAGAAAATGACCACACTCTTTTTTACAATATTGGCGACGAACGGTCGGCGCCTGACAGGGCCTTCGGTCATGCTGCTCGCGGCGGTTTGCCTCGGCTCGAATGTTGATCAGGTATTGTTGCAATCGAGTCTTTCTGGTATAAAGCAGCGCTCTTTTCTAGGGGCTCGGCCTGTCGCATCAGCGAATCCGGTCGATAAGACCTCCAGAATCACGGCGCCTCGGCGCCAAAGACTGAGAGATTAAGCGGCCAACCCATGCCGGGTTGGGCATGTGGTTTTAGAGGGCTGAGTCATGTCGAGAGTCTGTCAAGTTACTGGTAAGGGTCCAGTAACCGGGAACAACATTTCCCACGCAAACAACAAAACCCGTCGTCGTTTCCTGCCAAACCTGCAGCACCACCGTTTCTGGGTTGAATCCGAGAAGCGTTTCGTGCGTCTGCGCGTTTCCGCCAAAGGCATGCGCATCATCGACAAGCGCGGCATCGATGCCGTACTGGTTGACATCCGTAAAGCTGGCGCCAAGGTTTAAGGGAGAGCATCATGCGTGAATTGATCCGTCTGGTTTCGAGTGCCGGTACCGGCCACTTCTACACCACCGACAAGAACAAGCGCACCACCCCGGACAAAATCGAGATCAAGAAATACGATCCCGTTGTTCGCAAGCACGTGGTGTACAAGGAAGCCAAGATCAAGTAATTGATCGGCGACCTGAAAAAAACCCGCCTCTGAAGAGAGGCGGGTTTTTTTATGTCTGGCCGAAAGGGTCAGCTGGCCAGGAATCACTTCTGCTCGAACAATGCATAGATCTTGCGGCAAGGCTCCAGCACTTCCCATGTCCCTTTGAATCCGGCGGGTATGACGAACCGATCACCCGCACGCAGCGTCTTGCTGGCGCCCTGTTCGTCGCGCAGCACCGACACGCCCTGCACGATTTCGCAGTACTCATGCTCGGTGTAGTTGACCTCCCACTGGCCCACTTCCCCCTCCCAGACGCCAGCGGCAAACTGCCCGCAGGGGCTTGCATAGTGGTTGTACACGGCCTGGTCCGGCTCGCCTTTGAGCACTTTTTCGGCTGCGGGGCGATAGCGCTCGGCCTCGGTGATGGCCTGGGCGAAGTCGATGATACTGTCGATACTCATAAAGAGGCTCCTGTATGTTCAATAAAATTAACATCACTGGGCGTTTGAGCTGATAGTGTCAAATATATTGATAGTTTGAAAGCGCTGGTTTAGGGTATCGCATGCCTGTGTGCGCCTGTCGCACGCCCGGACCCCCGACAACGCCTGCAAGTCCTCAGTGCAGCGTTGCACCTAAACAAGAGGAGGAGTTTCGTATGACCACCCTGACTCGTGCAGACTGGGAACAACGTGCCCAGCAACTGAAGATCGAAGGCCGCGCCTTCATCAACGGCGAATACACCGATGCCGCATCCGGTGAAACCTTCGAGTGCCTGAGCCCGGTCGACGGACGCTTCCTGGCCAAGGTTGCCAGCTGCGACCTGGCCGACGCCAACCGCGCGGTCGAAAACGCCCGCGCGACCTTCAACTCGGGCGTATGGTCACAGCTGGCCCCAGCCAAGCGCAAGGTCATCCTGATCCGCTTCGCCGACTTGCTGCGCAAGAACGTCGAAGAGCTGGCGCTGCTCGAAACACTGGACATGGGCAAACCGATCGGTGACTCCTCCAGCATCGATATCCCAGGCGCTGCCAATGCCATTCACTGGACAGCCGAAGCCATCGACAAGGTGTACGACGAAGTCGCTCCGACGCCGCACGATCAACTGGGCCTGGTCACACGCGAGCCAGTGGGCGTGGTGGGTGCCATCGTTCCCTGGAACTTCCCGCTGCTGATGGCGAGTTGGAAGTTGGGCCCAGCGTTGGCTACGGGCAACTCGGTCGTGCTCAAACCTTCCGAGAAGTCGCCGCTGACCGCTATTCGCATCGCTCAGTTGGCAGTGGAAGCCGGTATCCCAGCAGGTGTGCTGAACGTGCTGCCTGGCTATGGCCACACCGTGGGCAAGGCCCTGGCCCTGCACATGGACGTCGATACCCTGGTATTCACCGGTTCGACCAAGATCGCCAAGCAGCTGATGGTGTATGCAGGCGAGTCGAACATGAAGCGCGTCTGGCTGGAAGCCGGTGGCAAGAGCCCGAACATCGTCTTCGCCGACGCGCCAGACCTTGAGGCCGCCGCCCAGGCTGCTGCCAGCGCCATCGCCTTCAACCAGGGTGAAGTGTGCACCGCAGGTTCGCGCTTGCTGGTGGAGCGCTCGATCAAGGACACCTTCCTGCCCATGGTGGTCGAGGCCCTCAAGGCCTGGAAGCCCGGCAACCCGCTAGACCCGCAGACCACCGTGGGTGCACTGGTCGATACCCAGCAGATGAATACCGTGTTGTCGTACATCGAGGCGGGCCACAAGGACGGCGCCAAGCTGCTGACCGGCGGCAAGCGGACGCTGGAAGATACCGGCGGCACCTACGTCGAGCCGACCATCTTCGACGGCGTGACCAATGCCATGAAAATCGCCCAGGAAGAAATCTTCGGCCCGGTACTGTCCGTGATTGCCTTCGACACGGCCGAGGAGGCGGTTGCCATCGCCAACGACACACCCTATGGGTTGGCGGCGGGCATCTGGACTTCGGACATTTCCAAGGCGCACAGGACGGCCCGTGCCGTGCGCGCCGGCAGTGTCTGGGTCAACCAATATGATGGCGGCGACATGACTGCACCATTCGGTGGCTTCAAGCAGTCGGGTAACGGCCGTGACAAGTCGCTGCACGCGCTGGAGAAGTACACCGAGCTCAAGGCCACCTGGATCAAGCTGTAAGTCCAGCGGCCCCTCGGCAGGTCGGCTTCCAAGGCCCTGGCACGCTTTCGCGAGCTGAGCCGGGACTGAGCAAGCTCGACTGCCCGCGGGGCCTGACATTCCAACACTGGCCGGGGCGGCGCATACCGTCCTGGCTTCGTCGTTTCTGCCGTACAAGAATGCTGCCTGGGAGGCCGTCATGCGTTGGGGAACCTATTTTGCCGTGCTGGCATCGGTGCTGAGTGTCGGGCTCGCATTGGGTGTGAGCATGCCGTTGGTGTCCTTGCGTCTGGAAGCCTGGGGTTATGGCAGCTTCGCCATTGGCGTCATGGCCGCCATGCCTGCCTTGGGCGTGCTGGCCGGCGCCAGCCTGGCCAGCCGGCTTGCCGGGTGGGTGGGCGTGCCTGCGGCCATGCGCCTGTGCCTGTGGGGCGGGGCATTGTCCATTGGCCTGTTGGCCCTGCTGCCAAGCTATCCGCTTTGGCTGGTGCTGCGGCTGTTGATCGGCATGGCGTTGACCGTGGTGTTCGTGCTGGGTGAGAGCTGGATCAACCAACTGGTGGTCGAGCAGTGGCGCGGACGGCTGGTGGCTCTGTACGGGAGTAGCTATGCGCTGAGCCAACTGGCGGGTCCGCTGGTGCTGGGCATGCTGGGGTCGGATGACGACTTCGGCTTCTGGGCGGCGACCGGCCTGCTGCTGGTATCGCCCTTGCTGTTGCTGGGCCGCGGGGGCGCGCCCTCTACAGAGGCTTGCAACGTCACCTTTGCCGACCTGTTGGCCTTCTGCAGAAGGCTGCCCGTGATCGCCTGGGCCATTGCGTTGTTCGCTTCGTTCGAAGCCATGATCCTGACCCTGCTGCCGGTGTACTGCCTGCAACAGGGCCTGAGCACGGAAATCGCGTTGTTCATGGTCAGTACGGTAGTGGTCGGCGATGCGGTGCTGCAGTTGCCCATTGGCGCACTGGCGGACCATATGTCGCGGCGCGCGCTGTTCACCGGTTGCGCGCTGGCATTGCTGGGGTCGAGCCTTGCCATCCCCCTGCTGTTGCACACCTGGGCCATCTGGCCTGTGTGGGTATTGTTCGGCGCTAGCGCTGGGGGGTTGTTCACCTTGTCGCTGGTGTTGATCGGCGAGCTCTATCGAGACGATGCTCTAGTGCGGGCCAATGCCCACGTGGCCCAGCTGTGGGGCATCGGTTGCCTGCTTGGGCCGTTGCTGGCCGGCGCAGGCAGCCAGTGGATCAGTGGGCATGCCTTGCCGCTGCTGATGGCAGCAGGCGCCGCTGGGCTTGTGGTGCTGACCCGGCGGCGCGGAGCGTTCGAGCCAGCGGCTGCGTGACGGTGCAGCGCTAGAGCATCTTTTCAAGCCCGACCGCCTTGCTGATCCAGGCATTGAATCGTCGCCACAGGCTACCAGGCTCTGACGTGAGCACCCGCCGCTGTCCGTCTTCCTCGGTCACCCAGACCAGCTTGCCGGCCACGAGCTCAGGCTGATAGCTCAGGGCCGGTGCCATGCCCTGCACCGCCAGTGCACGGGTGTATTCGGCAAGTTCGGGGCTGTCGACCAGTACGCCGACTTCGGTGTTCCACAGCACCGAGCGTGGATCGAAATTGAACGAGCCAATGAACGTCTTCTGACGGTCGAACACGATCGCCTTGCTGTGCAGGCTGGAGTTGGAGCTGCCATGGAAACTCAGTTTGCCCGCGCTGGGGTCTCCGGGCTGGCGGCGCATTTCATACAGCTTCACCCCGTGCTCCAGCAGCGCCTTGCGGTAAGGTGCATAACCGCCGTGTACGGCAGGCACATCGGTAGCCTCCAGTGAGTTGGTCAACAGCTTTACTGAAATACCCGCGTCGGCACTCTGGGTGAGGTAAAGCAGCCCCGGTTCGCCGGGTACGAAATAAGCGGAGACCAGAATCAGTTCGTGACGCACATCGCGCAGGTCAGGGCCGAGTTGTCGGGTCAGCAGTAGCTGTGGATCAGGCTCGTCATCGGCCAGCACCTTGCTGGGGGCGTCCCATAGCGCCTGGGCATGGGCCCAGATGAGTTCGTTGCGCCAGGTGTCCAGTCGCGGCTGGGATTGGTAGGCCATCAAGCGGTCGTACAAGACCTTGCGCCGGGTTCTGGCTTCGGCCAGCGAGACTTCCAGCCGATGGCGGCTGGTACGCAGGTCGCCGGCATTGGGCTGGTGCCAGAGGAAATCGGTGATCGGGCGGCTCAGGGCGCTGTTCCAGTACTGATCGAAGCTGTGTCCCAACTGTTCTGCTATAGGGCCCACACCCAGCAGATCGATGTCGGTGAAGTTCAGGTTGGGCTCGGCATCGAAGTACTCGTCGCCCAGGTTTCGCCCGCCGACGATGGCCATGCTGTTGTCCACCAGGAACAGCTTGTTGTGCATGCGTCGGTGCTGACGCGACAGATTGAGCAACCGGCCCATGGCGCGTGTGACCCCGGTGGCGCGCCCCAGGTGCAGGGGGTTGAACACACGGATCTGGATGTTCGGGTGGGCGGCGAGGGTGCCCATGATTGCATCCAGGCCGTCACTGGTGGTGTCGTCCAGCAGAATGCGTACGCGCACGCCCCGGTCGGCCGCCCGCAACAGCTCATGGACCAGGGCGCGGGTGCTGAGTCCGTCATGGACGATGTAGTACTGCACGTCGATGCTGGCCTGCGCATTGCGTATCAGCTCGGCGCGCGCCCGGAAAGCCTCGTTGCTGTTGGGGAGTAGGCGAAAGCCGGAACGGCCTTCATAAGGGGCTGCCTGGCGCAGCACCGAGCGGCCGAACGCCGAGCCATCGGCGGGCAGGGCTTGACTGGTTTGGCGCGGCGTATCGACGCTGGCGCAGCCGCAGACGCCGAGCAGCAGCGTCAGCAGCAAGGGTAGGGCTCGCTGGAGTTTCAACGGTGGATCGTCCTGTGCAGCAGGGCTTTGGGATTGGACAGTGGCGGGCAACGCAAAGTTACGTCGCGACGATGTCCTCGTCCAGCAAGCGTTGGGCGGTCTCACCAACCTTGCGCACCGCCGCCTCGATTTGCGCAGTGGGCCTGGCGGCGAAGTTCATGCGCAGGCAGTGACGGAACTTGCCGGAAGCGGAAAAGATGCTGCCCACGGCCACTTGTACGCCTTGCTCCAACAAGGCGTGATTGAGCTGCAAGGTATCGAAATGTTCCGGCAATTCCACCCACAGCATGAAGCCGCCTTGCGGACGGCTTACGCGGGTGCCCTGCGGAAAATACCGGGTCACCCAGTCGCTCATCAATTCACGGCTGCGTTGGTACTGGCTGCGCATGCGCCGCAAATGGGGTTGGTAATGCCCGTTGGCGATGAAGTCCGCCACCGCCAATTGAGGCTGACTGGCGGTGCTGCCCGTGCTGATGTACTTCATGTGCAGGACCCGCTCCAGGTAGCGCCCAGGCGCTACCCAACCGACACGCAGGCCAGGGGCAAGCGTCTTGGAAAATGAACTGCACAACAGTACGCGGCCTTGCGTATCGAATGACTTGACCGTCCGTGGCCGAGGGTAGGTATAGGCCAGGTCACCGTAGACATCGTCCTCGAGAATGGCGACGTCGTAGCGCTGTGCAAGGTTCAACAGGGCCTTTTTGCGAGCCTCGGGCATGATGTAGCCCAGTGGGTTGTTGCAACTTGGGGTGATCTGGATGAGCTTGATCGGCCACTGGTCAAGGGCCAGTTCGAGCGCCTCGAGGCTGATGCCCGTCACCGGGTCTGTGGGGATCTCCAGCGCCTTCATGCCCAGGCCCTTGAGCGTCTGCATGGCGCCATGGAAGCTGGGCGAGTCCACCGCAACGATATCGCCAGGCTCGCACACGGCGCGGATGCTGCACGACAGGGCTTCGTGGCAGCCTGTCGTCACCACCAACTCAGAGGGCGAGAGCCTGCAACCAGAGTCCAGGGCCAGGCGTGCCACCTGTTCACGCAAGGCCAGGTTGCCGTGAATATTGTCGTAATACAGCCCGGGCATGTCCTGCCGACGGCTGAGCCTGGCGAGGCTGCGCAACAGCGGCTTGAGGGTAGGGCTCTCGATGTCCGGCATGCCCCGTCCAAGCTGTATCACCCCCGGTTGCGGGGTACTGCGCACCAGCTCCAGAACCTGCTCCCATTGGGAAATGTCCACCGGGCGCTGGGCTGGCCGGCTGACCGCCGGCAAGGCCGGCAGGTGGCGATGGTCGCTCACGAAGTAGCCGGACTTTGGCCGTGGCGAGACCATGCCACTGTCTTCGAGCATGCGGTAGGCCTGCTGCACGGTGCTCAGGCTCACCCCATGCTCCACGCTCAGTGCCCGCACCGATGGCAGCCGCTGGCCGGGCCGATAGAGGCCCTGTTCGATACGCGCGCCGAGTACCTCGGCAAGGTTCAGATAGAGCGTCACGTCATACTCCTGGGCTGCACCGATCAACGCACCATACAGATTGGCAGAAAAGGCAGCATTCAGTTACCTGGAAGCCCGATCTGTATCCAAATAATAACGCTTTTTTGGATCTGTATTGTCAGGCCGTGCACCCCGCATGCTGTCCCCACATTGTCATCAAAAGGGAGACAGCAGCGATGGGAAGCTTGAGCGATGTGCGCATCGAACAGTCGGTAGGCGAAAAAGAGGCCCTGCAGCGAAGCAAAACCCACGCTGCGCCCCAGGCTTTGAGCCGCTGGCGGCTGATGTTGCGCCGCTGGCACACCCGCAGGGCGCTGTTACAGTTGAGCGACCATGAACTGCGCGATGTGGGTCTCAGCTGGCAAGAGGCGCGCTCAGAAGGCTGCAAGCCTTTCTGGAAGCCGTGACTGCTTTCACACCAGCTCCTTGAGCCTGTGCCACAGCATGCCCAAGGCCAGTAAGGGTGAGCGCAAGTGCTTGCCGCCTGGGAACGTCATGTGTGGCACCTTGGCAAACAAGTCGAAACGCCCGCTTTGCTGGCCGCTGATGGCTTCCCCGAGCAGGCGGGCGGCCAGGTGAGTAGCGTTCAGCCCGTGGCCTGCGTAGGCCTGGGCGTAGTAAACGTTCGGCTGATCAGGCAGGCGGCCCACCTGGGGCAGGCGGTTGGCGCCGATCCCGATCATGCCGCCCCACTGGTAATCGATGCGTACGTCGGCCAGCTGAGGGAACACGCGCAGCATCTTGGGCCGCATGTAGGCGGCGATATCCTTTGGATCGCGCCCGGAATAATGGCAAGCGCCGCCGAACAGCAGCCGGTGATCTGCGCTCAGGCGGTAGTAGTCCAGCGCCACGCGCTGGTCGCACACGGCCATGTTCTGTGGCAACAGCGAGCGTGCGCGCGCTTCACCCAGCGGCTCGGTGGCGATGAGGTAACTGCCGGCGGGCAATACCTTGCCGCCCAGCTCACCGTTCAAACCATTGAGGTAGGCGTTGCAGCACAGGACCAGCGTATGCGCCCTGACCCGGCCCTGGGCGGTGTGTACCTGCACCTGCGGGCCATAGTCGATGCGGGTCACCTCGGACTGCTCGTGGAGTTTCACACCCAGGCGCGCGGCTGCCGCGGCTTCGCCCAACGCCAGGTTAAGGGGGTGCAAGTGGCCAGAGCCCATGTCCACCAGCCCGCCTGCATAGCGCTGCGAGCCCACCACATCGTGAATGTCATCCTTTGCGACCAGCCGCAGTTCGTGGGCGTAACCCAGGCTGCGCAAGTGTTCGGCCTCTTCGGCCAGGCCCGCCATTTGCGCCGGCTTGTTGGCCAGGTCGCAATAGCCCCAGGTCAGGTCGCAGGCGATGGCGTGCCGCGCTACACGATCGCGCACGATCTGCACGGCCTCCAGCCCCATCAGTTGCAAGTCGCGAACGCCCTGCTCGCCGAGGACCGGCAGGAACTGCTCCAGACCATGGCCGACCCCGCGGATCAACTGCCCACCGTTGCGCCCACTGGCGCCCCAGCCGATCTTGCGCGCTTCGAGCAGGATCACCGAGAAGCCACGCTCGGCCAACTCCAGGGCCGTGTTCAAACCGGAGTAGCCACCACCGATGATGCACACATCGGCGGTGTGCTCGCCTTGCAGATAGGCATGATCAGGGTGAGGCGCGCTGCTGGCGGCGTAGTAGGAAGCGGCGTGCTGCGCGCTGTGGATCATTGGACGAGTCCTGGTGCGTGGGCTGGAACGGGAGAATAAGCCGCAGGCCCAGGGCGGGCAACCGGCCTATAATGGGCGGACCTTTTCAACCTGTGCCTCGTCATGTCCTGCGACCGCCACAAGATCCACTTCCTGCGCGAACTCATCCCTTCGTTCGAATGCGAGCCTGGCTGCCATGACTGCTGCGGACCGGTTACCACCTCGGCGCAAGAGATGGCTCGGCTGCCGCGCAAATCCCAGGCCGAACAGGACGCTGCCCTGGAGCGCCTGGACTGCGTGCACCTGGGGCCCCAGGGCTGCACGGTATATGAAGAGCGGCCACTGATCTGTCGCCTGTTCGGTACCACCCCACGACTGGCCTGCCCGCGTGGGCGTGGGCCCGAACCCATGATCGACCCTGCGGCCGAGCAACTGGTGCACCAGTTCATTGCCACCACCCGGCAAGTGCTGGTCTAGGCGTTTGCGGTAGGGCCCGGCGTCAGTCCGGGATCGGCAGGCAGAGGCTTTCCTTCACCTCCTCCATCACGATGTAGCTTTTGGACTCACGCACGTGGGGCAGCTTGAGCAGGATGTCGCCAAGCAGCTTGCGATACGAAGCCATTTCCGAAATGCGCGCCTTGACCAGGTAGTCGAAGTCGCCGGAAACCAGGTGGCATTCGAGCACGTGCGGCAGCTTCAGGACTGCCCGGCGAAACTCCTCGAAGGTATCGCCAGACTTGTAGTCCAGGCTGATTTCCACGAAGACCAGCAGGCTGCCCTTGAGGTGCTGTGGGTTCAGGCGGGCGTTATAGCCCATGATGATGCCTTCACGTTCCAGCCGGCGCACGCGCTCGGTGCACGGCGTGGTGGAGAGGCCGACCTTTTCGCCCAGTTCGGTGAAGGAGATACGCCCGTCGTTCTGCAGGATGCGCAGGATGTTCCGGTCGATCTTGTCCAGCTCACGCTTACTTTGATGCTGGGTTCTCATAGGGGATGCCCCTCCGTCAAAGGCCATTGTGCCGAGAATTCTCGCCAATAATAGGCTTTTATATAGTGAATTGCACTGCTCTCGAATTCCTATACTTCGCCCATCAATGGCAGTCCAACAACACACCGCGGCAGGCCGCGAGGGGAAAGAAACGATGCGAGTTCTGGTACTTGGTAGCGGCGTGATCGGAACCGCCAGTGCCTATTACCTGGCCCGGCAAGGGTTCGAAGTGACGGTGGTGGACCGCCAGCCAGCGGTGGCCATGGAAACCAGCTTTGCCAACGCCGGCCAGATCTCGCCTGGCTATGCCTCGCCGTGGGCGGCGCCGGGGGTGCCTCTGAAAGCCGTTAAATGGCTGCTCGAGCGCCACGCTCCGCTTGCCATCAAGCTGACCGGTGACGTAGACCAGTACCTGTGGATGGCCCAGATGCTGCGCAACTGCACGGCCAACCGCTATGCCGTGAACAAGGAGCGCATGGTGCGGTTGTCCGAGTACAGCCGCGACTGCCTCGACGAACTGCGCGCCGAAACCGGAATCGCGTACGAGAACCGTAGCCTGGGCACCACCCAGCTGTTCCGTACCCAGGCCCAGGTCGATGCAGCTGCCAAGGATATCGCCGTGCTTGAGCAGTCAGGCGTGCCTTATGAATTGCTCGACCGCGATGGCATCGCCCGCGTCGAGCCTGCCCTGGCCAGTGTGAAGGGCATTCTCGCCGGCGCCCTGCGCCTGCCCAACGACCAGACCGGCGATTGCCAGTTGTTCACCACCAAGCTGGCAGAAATGGCCCGCAACCTGGGCGTGGAGTTCCGCTTCGGGCAGGACATCCAGCGCCTGGATCATGCAGGTGACCGCATCAACGGTGTCTGGATCGATGGCAAGCTCGAAACCGCCGACCGCTACGTGCTGGCATTGGGCAGCTATTCGCCGCAGATGCTCAAGCCCCTAGGCATCAAGGCGCCGGTCTATCCGTTGAAGGGCTACTCCCTGACCGTACCCATCACCAACGGTGACATGGCGCCTGCCTCGACCATCCTCGACGAAACCTACAAGGTCGCCATCACCCGTTTCGACAACCGTATCCGTGTTGGAGGCATGGCTGAGATCGCCGGCTTCGACCTGTCGCTCAACCCCCGCCGACGCGAAACACTGGAGATGATCGTCAACGACCTTTATCCTCGCGGCGGTGATTTGCGCCAGGCCAGTTTCTGGACTGGGCTGCGTCCCGCGACGCCAGACGGTACCCCCATCGTGGGTGCAACCGCCTTCCGTAACCTGTTCCTCAATACAGGGCACGGCACGCTGGGCTGGACCATGGCCTGTGGCTCGGGTCGTCTGCTGGCTGACCTGATCGCGCGCAAGAAACCGCAGATCAGTGCAGAGGGGCTGGACATCTCGCGCTATGGCAGTAGCCGCGAAGTGGCCCGTCACGGGCATGGTTCGCCTGCCCATCAGCAGTAAGCCATCCATTGGGGTATTCGCCGGTGACCTGCGAATGCCCCAGCTTCGATTTCAACCCGTATGACTTTTAAGGCAGCCGCATGCGCCCCGCCCGTGCCCTGATCGACCTCCAGGCCCTGCGCCACAATTACCGTCTCGCCCGTGAACTGACCGGTGCCAAGGCGCTTGCCGTGATCAAGGCCGACGCCTACGGCCATGGTGCTGTGCGCTGCGCGTTGGCGCTCGAGCCCGAAGCGGACGGGTTTGCCGTGGCCTGCATCGAGGAGGCGCTGGAGCTGCGTGCGGCCGGCATCAGGGGCCCGGTCCTGCTGCTGGAGGGCTTCTTCGAGGCCAGTGAGCTGCCGTTGATCGTCGAACATGACCTGTGGTGCGTCGTGCATTCGGCCTGGCAATTGGAGGCCATCGAGAAAAGCCCGCTGGCCAGCCCGCTCACCGTCTGGCTCAAGCTCGATACCGGCATGCACCGTGTAGGGCTGCATCCCAAGGACTATCGCGATGCCTATGAGCGCCTGCTGGCCTGCGGCAAGGTAGGGCGCATTGTGCTCATGAGCCATTTCGCCCGTGCCGATGAGCTGGGTGCGCAGGCCACGGCCGAGCAGATTGCCGTTTTCGAAACCGCGCGCCAGGGCTTGGCAGCAGAGTGCAGCCTGCGCAACTCTCCAGCCGTGCTAGGTTGGCCCCAGGCAGCCGGTGATTGGGTGCGCCCAGGGCTGATGCTCTACGGCGCAACGCCGTTCGATATGCCTCAAGCTCAGGCCCAACGCCTGCAGCCGGTCATGACACTTCAGTCGCGGGTCATCAGTGTGCGGGAGCTGCCGGCCGGCGAGCCGGTGGGTTACGGCGCCACGTTCGTCAGCACGCGGCCCACCCGTGTAGGCGTGGTCGCCATGGGCTACGCCGACGGTTACCCTCGCCAGGCGCCCAACGGTACGCCGGTCATGGTTGCTGGCAGCCGGGCCCTGCTCATCGGTCGCGTGTCGATGGACATGCTGAGCATCGACCTGACCGACGTGCCGCAGGCGACCGTCGGCAGCCCAGTCGAACTATGGGGCAAGCAGGTGCATGCCGCTGAGGTGGCGAGCCAGGCCGGTACCATTCCTTACCAGATCTTCTGCAATCTCAAGCGGGTGCCCCGGGAATACATTGGGGACTAGGGCGTCAGGCGGGTGGTGTGTTGTAAATACTGAACGGCGTTGCCATGATATCGTTCACATCCACCCGCATAACCCGTCTCAGGAGGCTCCAGCTTTGGACGTCGGCGAACGACTGCAAGCCATCCGCACGCTCAAGGGCCTGTCCCAGCGTGAACTCGCCAAGCGTGCGGGGGTTACCAACAGCACCATCTCGATGATCGAGAAAAACAGTGTGAGCCCGTCGATCAGTTCGCTGCGCAAGGTACTGAGCGGCATTCCCATGTCCATGGTCGAGTTCTTTTCCGTGGAGCTCGAACCCGAGAGCCCTGCGCAGATCGTCTACAAAGCCCACGAACTGATCGACATCTCCGATGGTGCGGTGACCATGAAGCTGGTTGGCAAATCGCACCGCAACCGTGCCATCGCTTTTCTGACCGAGGTGTACCCGCCCGGCGCCGACACCGGTGCCGAAATGCTGACCCATGATGGCGAAGAGACTGGCATTCTGCTTGAAGGCCGCCTGGAATTGGTGGTCGGTACCGAGCTGTTCATTCTCGAAGCAGGCGACAGCTATTACTTCGAAAGCACCCGCCCGCACCGTTTTCGCAACCCGTTCGAACAGCCAGCACGCTTGATCAGCGCCGCCACCCCCTCGAACTTTTGATCCAGCGCAGTGCATTGACGCGTCAATACCCCTTTCCTGTGTAGGGTCGTTTCCCGGCTTCGGGCTTGCCGTTATACTTTTCGGCGCTCGAGGATCCGTGGCCGCGAGCATGATTAGCCACCATGAGGGTGTTCGCGTGAATCAAGTCAAGAAGATGCTGGCCATCCCGGCCGCCGTACTGGCCCTGTGGGCAATTACCGCTACCGCTGCGACCAATGACGATATCGCCAAGCGCCTGGAGCCAGTCGGCAAGGTGTGTATCCAGGGCCAGGAATGCAAGGGCATGGCCGTGACCGCCAGCGCTGGCGCCGGGTCTGCCAGAACGCCCGACGACATCATCGCCAAGCATTGCACGGCCTGCCACGGCACGGGCCTGCTCGGCGCGCCGAAAGTGGGCGACAGCGCAGCCTGGAAGGAGCGTGCCGACCACCAGGGTGGGTTGGATGGCATCCTGGCCAAGGCCATCACGGGCATCAACGCCATGCCGCCGAAGGGCACCTGCGCGGATTGTTCGGATGATGAGCTAAAGGCCGCTATTGAGAAGATGTCTGGCCTGTAAGTTACTGCAATGTGCTGCGTAGCAGTCCCAGTATTCTAGCTTCGCATCTTGCCTTGCCGGGGCCGCTTCGCGGCCCATCGCGGCGCGAGGCCGCTCCCACATGAGGGGCACTGGCCTTTAGAGGCGGTGAAAGGCAGTTGCTCCTGCAATCGCTACTTCAGCCATCCCACGATCA
>NZ_JBICMI010000076.1:0-79441 GCF_043106155.1 Pseudomonas sp. FYR_7 | reverse complement strand
GTAACGTGCCGCAGTGTCAGGCCGCCGAGTGCTTCACTGCGGATCGACCACCACCGTACAGGTAGTCCCCGCTGCCAGGAAGAAGCCTTCGGGCACCTGGTCGATATGGATGCGCACCGGCACCCGCTGGGCCAGGCGCACCCAGTTGAAGGTGGGGTTCACATCGGCAATCAGCTCGCGGCTCTGCGGGTTGTCGCGGTCGTAGATACCCCGGGCGATGCTCTCCACATGGCCCTGCAAGCGTTCCCCGCTCATCATCTGCAGTTCGGCAGGGTCGCCTACCTTCACATGGGGCAACTTGGTTTCTTCAAAAAACCCGTACACCCAGAATGACGCCTCATCGACCACCGCCATCACCGCCTCGCCGGTGCGTGCGTAATCGCCCTTGTGAACGTTCAGGTTGGTCACATAGCCATCGACCGTGGCCACGATCCGGGTACGTTTGAGGTTCAATTCGGCGGCCGCCAGGGCCGCCTGGGCCTGCTGGTAGTCGGCCAGAGCAGCGCTGGCAATGTTGCTGGCATCGTCGCGGTTTTCCTTGGAGATCACCAGGTTGTCCAGGTCGGCACGGCGCCTGGCATTGACCCGGCGCATTTCCCAGGTGGCCTTGCGGGCGGCGACCAGGGCCTTGGCCTGTTCGACCGCCAAGCGGTAGTGTTCCGGGTCGATCTGGATCAACAGGTCGCCCTTGCTGACCCGCTGGTTGTCCTTGACCGGCACATCGACCACGTAGCCAGGCACATCGGCCGCCACGTTGATGATGTCGGCGCGTACCCGGCCATCCCGGGTCCAGGGGGTGGTCATGTAATGCAGCCACAGCTGACGACCGATCACCACGGCGGCCGTCAGGACCAGCAACGTGGCGACAAGGCTGAAGAACTTTTTCATCGAAGGATTCTCACCAGTAGAGCGACAGCGCCGGGGCGCCGAACAGGCAGACGAACAGGCTCAGGCGCAGCAGCGCCGGGTGCCAGAAGAAACGGTAGCCATCAACGCTGGCAATGAACCGGTCAAGCCCCCAGGCCAGGCCTAGCGCAAACAGGAACATCAGGGTCAGGGTGGGCATGTACACGCCGTGGAAGGCGATTTCACGAGGCATGGGGCAACCCTTTGGGTGGCGCAAGCGGTGAGTGGGGGTCGAGCAAGGACGAGCGGATGAAGTGCAGGTAGCTCTGCACACGGCGTAGCACTGACGTGTCGAAGTGCCGCGCAAACGGCTCGTCGGTGGCCTGGACTCGGGAAATGGCATGGTCCACCGCCACCAGGGCACGCTCATGATTCCCGACGCTGGGCTGCAGGAACAGGCGCGCCAGGGCACGGCCCATGACCCGGATAGCCTGGCGCCACGGCTGGGACTCGGCATAGGCCGGGTGCACGGGGGCCCGCGCCTGCTCCTTGCGCAGCTCGATGACCGCATGGCCGATTTCCAGCACGCTGAACATCCAGCCCATCAACTGGCTTTGCACCTGGGGCTTGCCGGCCGCCAGGCCATAGGCCTGGTGCAGCAAGTCGCGCGTGCGGCTTTCGAAAGCCGTGCCGATGCCGCGCAGGCGCCCGCTGATGGCAAACAGCACTTGTTCACGCAAGGCCTGCTCCAGCCGGCTCCACAACCAGCGGCTATTGGGTGGCAGGATGATCGCCCCGGCAGCCGCGCACACGAACATGCCGACGACCATGGCGATGTAGTCGTTGATGAAGCTGTACGGGTCATACACCGTCAGGTTGTTGGGCACCGAGCCAATGGCGAAAAACACCAGCAGGCCAATGCCGTAGCCCGAGTAGGCCGGGCGCGACGAGAGAAACGCACCCAGCACGAACACCGGCGCCAGGACCATGCACAGCAAAGGGAAGCCGTCGATCCAGGGAAACACGAAGAAGGTTTCGAAAAAACCGACCACCGCGCCGATCGCCGTGCCGCAGGCCATCTGGAACGACAGCCGCTTGGGGTTGGGCGAGGCCGCCGACAGCCCGGCGGTGACCGTGGCGATCAAGGTCATCATGGCGCCGCTTGGCCAGTCGCTGATCAGCCAGTAGCTGCCCAGCAGCAACAGCACCGCCGCCGAACGCAGCCCGGCTGCCAGGCATACCAGCGTACTGGTCTGTGCCACGTAGGGTTCGTCCCACTGCTCCCGCGCGTGGTTGTGCACGGCCAGGGAGGCGTGGGTTTCGGCGTAGCTGTACATCTCGTCCACGAAGCGGTAAAGCAACTCGAAGGCGGTGTGGAAGTCCAGCAGGTCGGCTTCGCCGGGCGCGGTGGCCAGGTAGTCGGCGCGCAAGCTGCGGACCTGGGCCTGCAACCCTTCGCGGTAGGCACCGAGCTCTAGGGTCAGGCGCAAGGCGTCGGCGTCGGTTAGCGCGCGCCCCACGTAGGGTTCGAGCAGGGCGACGAGGGTGTGCAGGCCGGGCTCGATGGCGCTGACGATCTGCACAGGCCCGCGTGCGCGAAGCCGCTCGATCAGACGGTGCAGGGCGTTGAAGCGGGTGGTGATGGCCATGAATTCGCTGTTCATGCGCACCAGCCGGCCACTGCGCCGACGCATGTGCGGGTCCTCGAAGGCAGTGACGTTGCGCAGGCTTTCCAGCCCCACCGCCTCGGCCACGAAGCGCACATTGCTGCTTTCGAAACGCTCACGCTGACTGTCGCCGCGCAAGGCTTCGACGACTACCGCCGCGAACGCGCCAAAGCGCTGGTACAGGGCGTTGCGCATGGCGGCACTGGCCGACTGCGGCAGGATGGCGGCGCTGACGAAGGTGGACACCAGGATGCCCAGGGCAATCTCCAGCACTCGCCAGACCGCGGCCATGAATGCCTGGTCGGGGTGCTGCAACACCGGCAGGCCGATCATCGCCGCGGTGTAGCCGGCCAGCACGAAGCCATACGCCTGGAAGGTGCGGTAGCGCATGGCGCCTGCCGAGCACAGGCCCGCCCAGACGGCCAGGCTGGGCAGAAACAGTTCGGTGTTCTGCGGGAAGACGGCCATCAATGCGACCATCATCACAGAGCCGGCCAGGGTGCCCAGCACCCGGTAGAAGCTCTTGGCGAACACATGCCCGCTTTGCGGCTGCATGACGATGAACACCGTGATCATGGCGGTACGCGGCTGCGGCAACTCCAGGCGCATGGCCAGCCACAAGGTGATGAAGGCTGCAGCCAGCACCTTGAAGATGTACACCCAGGTGACCCCATCGGTCCGCATCCAGGCATGGAAACCGCGCCGCCATTGCAAGCTCTGCAACCAGCGCAGGGGTAAACCCCATGTGCTCATGGGCGTGCTCTCGGCTTGGCGTTGAGAATGGCGAGGGTTGCCGGCGTGGCTGGCGGCGCCTGGCGCTCTTGGTCCGGTACATCCGAGCCGGCTTGCAGACCGCCGCCCAGCGCCGTCACCAGGGCGGCGTGGGCGATCAGGCGCGCGGCCTGCACCTGCTGCTGAACCTGTTGCTGACGAAACAGCAGCGTTTGCGCGTTGAGCACGTTCAGGTAGTCGGTAAGGCCCCGCTGGTAGGCGACCATGGCGATGTCGTAGGTTTTCTGCGCGGCGGCGACCGACTCGGCCGCGAAGTGCGCCTGCGCCTGCATCGACTCGCGACGCACCAACTGATCGGAGATGTCCTTGAGCGCGCCGATCACCGTCTGGTTGTAGCGCGCCACGGCCACATCATAGTCGGCGGCGGCGGCCCCCAGTTGCGCGCGCAGACGCCCGCCATCGAAGATCGGCAGGGTGACGGCCGGGCCGACGGTGTAGTTGAACTTGCGCCCGGTGAGAAACGCCAGCGGGCCGCCGCCAGTGGCGACGAAACCCAGGCTGCCGACCAGGTCCACGTTGGGGAAGAAGCCGGCGTGGGCCATGTCGATCCCACGCGCCTGGGCAGCGACCTGCCAGCGGCTGGCGACCACATCGGGGCGCTGGCCGACCAGTTCGGCGGGTAGCCTGGAGGGCAGCGTCAGCGGTGCGGCAAGGACCAGGCTGGGGCGCTGCAGCTGCGCGCCCTCCCCTGGCCCCTTGCCCGCCAGGGCGGCCAGCTGATGGGTGGCCAGGACGATCGCCTCGTCCAGGCTGTCGAGCTGGCGATGGGTTTCCGGCAGCGGCGCCTGGGCCTGGCTGACCTCCAGATGGGTGCCGATGCCCGCGTCCAGGCGACGCTGGGCCAGGTCCAGGATCTGCTCTTGCTGCGCCAGTTGAGCCTTGATGATGTCGCGCCGGGCGTAATGCAGGCTCAGCTCGATGTACACGCTCACTACCGTGTGCTGCAGCTCCAACTGGGCCTGCCTGGCCTCTGCCACCTGTCGATGGGCCTGGTCCACGGCCTGCTCGCTGGCATTGCGCTCGCGCCCCCAGAGATCGAGGGCGTAGCTCAAGCCAAGGGTTGCGTTGTTATCCCAGGTGGTGGCACCGGACAAGTCGCCAGGGCCATAGAAGGGGTCGTCAGGCCAGTTGTGCCGGTTGAGCGTCGCCTGACCGTTGCCTTGCAGGTGTTCGGCCGACTCGGCAAGGCCAGCCAGGGCACGCGCTTGACGCACCCGTGCTGCGGCGATGGCAAGGCTAGGGTTGGCGGCCAGCGCCATTGCTATCCAGTGATCGAGCTGGGGGTCGCGGTAGGCGCGCCACCATTGCTGGTCCGGCCAGTGGGCATCGGTGGCGGCCTGCTCGATGGCTGCACTGGGGCTCAGGGTGTTGGCTTGCAGCGTTTGGGTCTGCGGGGCAATGCCCCAGGTTCCGATACAGCCGCTCAAGGTGAGGGCAAGGGCACAGGCACTGAACGCTTGAAGCGTTCCGATGATGCAACGCGGCACAGCTGCGATATCCCGAGGAAGAGGTGGAGGGGCTGGGCAATTCTAGGGGGCGGCCACACTGGCGATAAGCGCTGATTCCTGCGAATCTTTGTTACTGAAACGGCGATAATCAGCCTTTGGTCGAAGGCAACTTTTCATCCTGGTTGCACGACTTCGTGACACAATTTTGTCCTCTACATCGAGAGTGACCCATGGACACCCTGCAAAACATGCGTGCCTTCAGTTGCGTGGCCCAGCTCGGCAGCTTCACGGCCGCAGCGGGCCAGTTGGATACCACCACCGCGAACGTCTCGCGAGCCGTCTCCAACCTGGAAGCTCATCTGCAAACACGCCTGCTCAACCGCACCACGCGCCGCATCGCGCTGACCGAAGCCGGCAAGCGCTACCTGATGCGCTGCGAACAGATTCTGACCTACGTCGAAGAAGCCGAGGCCGAGGCCAGCGACGCCCATGCCCGCCCTGCCGGGCAGTTGAAGGTGCACTCGATGACCGGGGTGGGCCAGCATTTCGTGGTCGATGCCATTGCCCGCTACCGCGAATCGCACCCGGACGTGACCTTCGACCTGACCATGGCCAACCGTGTACCCGACCTGCTCGACGAAGGCTACGACGTGTCCATCGTGCTGGCCACCGAGCTGCCGGATTCAGGCTTCGTGTCGCAACGGCTGGGCATCACCTACAGCATCGTCTGCGCGTCGCCGGCCTATATCGCCCGTCATGGCGTGCCGCACAAACCGGCCGATCTGCTCAAGCATGCCTGCCTGCGCATGGTCAGCCCGGTGATACCGCTTGAAAAATGGCTATTTGACGGCCCCGAAGGCCAGGAAATGGTCAACATCACCAGCTCGCCGTTCATGGTCAACACGGCCGATGCGATGCGCACGGCCATTCGCAGTGGCATGGGGGTGGGGGTATTGCCGATCTATTCGGCCATCGAAGGCTTGCGTAACGGCACCCTGGTGCGAATCCTGCCGCAATACCGGCTGCAGGAACTGAACCTGTATGCCATCTACCCGTCGCGCCAGTACCTGGACGCGAAGATCAAGACGTGGGTGGAGTACCTGCGTAACTCGCTGCCGGAAATCCTCGCGGCCCATGAAGCCGACTTGAAAGCGCACTGAGCCACCACCGGGCCAAGGGTTGCAGCCTGCTGCGCACAACCTGTAGCTTCAGGCTTTTGCCTTCAGGTGAACGATGAAAAAGACCGTCCTTGCCTTCAGCCGGATCACCCCGGCCATGGCCGAGCGCTTGCAGCACGATTTCACCGTGATCATGCCCGATCCCAAACGCGGTGACGTCAACGCGCAGTTCAACGAAGCCCTGCCGCATGCCCACGGCCTGATTGGCGTGGGCCGTAAGCTGGGGCGTGCCCAGCTCGAAGGGGCCGGCAAGCTCGAAGTGGTGTCCAGCGTGTCGGTGGGCTACGACAACTACGATCTGGACTACTTCAACGAGCGCGGCATCGCCCTGACCAATACGCCGGACGTGCTCACTGAAAGTACGGCTGACCTGGGCTTTTCCTTGATCATGGGCTGCGCCAGGCGAACCGCGGAGCTCGACGCCTGGACCAAGGCCGGCCATTGGCAGGCCAGCGTGGGGCCTGCGCTTTTCGGCAGTGACGTGCATGGCAAGACCCTGGGCATCGTCGGCATGGGCAACATCGGCGCGGCCATCGCCCGGCGGGGTCGCCTTGGCTTCAACATGCCGGTCATCTACAGCGGCAACAGCCGCAAGACGGCCCTGGAGCAGGAACTGGGTGCACAGATGCGCAGCCTTGAGCAACTGCTGGGCGAAGCTGATTTCGTCTGCATCGTGGTGCCGCTGTCCGATGCCACGCGCCAGTTGATCGGCGCCCGCGAATTGAAGCTGATGAAGCCCTCGGCGTTTTTGATCAACATCGCCCGCGGGCCAGTGGTGGACGAGGCGGCACTGATCCAGGCCCTGCAGGACGGCACGATCCGCGGTGCCGGCCTGGACGTGTATGAAAAGGAACCCCTGGCCGACTCCCCGCTGTTCAGCCTGCCCAATGCCCTGACCCTGCCCCACATTGGTTCGGCCACCGCCGAGACGCGTGAGGCCATGGCCAACCGCGCCATCGACAACCTGCGCGCGGCGCTGCTGGGCGAACGGCCCAGGGACCTGGTCAATCCTCAGGTGTGGAAAGGCTGAGCACGGGCGTAGCTGACACGGGCCGCAATCAATGCGGCCCTGTTTCATGAACAGGCCTAGGCAGGCCGAGGCACCTCGGGGCCGCGCGCAGCCTTGGGTTTGCGAAACACCAGCACATTGCCCGCCATCACCGCTACCAGGCCAAGCAAGGCGGTGGGCGTCCATTGATAGCCTTCGACGGCCGCCGACACGTTCAGGGCCACCAGCGGGAAAAGCACCGTGCAGTAGGCCGCACGCTCCGGCCCCATGCGCCCGACCAAGGTCAGGTATGCGGTGAACGCGATCACCGAGCCCGGCACCGCCAGGTACAGCAATGAGCCCACGTAGCGTGCGCTCCACTCCATCTCGAACGGAATCCCACCCACCAGGCAGGCAATTGCCAGCATGCCTGCCCCATAAGCCATGCCCCAGGCATTGGTGGTCATGGGCTTGAGCCCGGCCGCCTGCTGAACACTCGAAAGCATGTTGCCTGCCGAAAAACACAAGGTGCCAAGCAGCGCGAGACCAAGACCGTACAGGGTTTGGCGGCTGGCTGCATGGTGCGACAGCTCCGGCCAGAACAGCAGGCCCAGGCCCAGCAATCCCAAGGCGCCACCGCCTAGTACATGCGGGGCCACCTGCCGGCCAAAAAACAGCCGGGCATTGATCGCGTTCCACAAGGTGGCGGTGGAGAACACCACGGCAATGAGGCCGCTGGCGATCCATTGGCTGGCGCTGAGAAAGCAGATGAAGTTGATGCAGAACAAGCATAACCCCTGGGCCAGGCAGATCTGGTGGCCGCGCCGACCCATGGGCTGCAGGCGCCGGGTGAGCAACAGCACGGCAAACAGGATCAGTGCTGCCAAGGCAAAGCGATAGACGATGGATACGGGGATGGCGACCCCACCCAGCTGGAATTTCAGGGCAATCCAGGTCGTACCCCAGATCAGCACGGTGAGCAGGTAGAGCGACAGGTTCATGGTGTGTTTCCTTTGGGCCTTCCACGGGTGTCCCGGCCAAGGCAGGCATGCCTGGGGTAACGGGCACCGCCAGTATTTCGCTCGGTAGCCCTGCCCTGCTTGCATAAACTTGCGCTTTTGCGCATCAAGGCGCTGTCACCTGCCCTTGGCCGCAGTAGCATGTGCAGCAGAGGTAGGCCCCAATGACGCCATTCACGCAGCTGCAAGTGTTCAATGTCATGCATGCATCCCCCAACGCCCGGCTGGAACTCAGCGCGCACCTGGGCGATGGGCTGGCGGCTGCGCTGTGGCGCAACCGCGACGATGCCCGCGACTACCAGGCACCCAGCCACCACACCCTGTCCTGCTACCTGGCCGACGGTACCGGCACCTTTCGGCGCCAACGCCCGGCCGACAAGGGTGCTCCGGACAAGCTGTGCGTATTGCCGGCCGAGCACGAATCGAACTGGGTGATCAACGGGGCCATCCGCATGGCCCACCTGTATGTGAGCCCGGCGCAGTTCGCGCTGGGGTGCATACGCCTGCTCGACCGGGAGCCGCGGGCGCTGCAACTGCAGGAGGCGACCTTCATGGACGACCCCAGGCAGGCCCTGCGCTTTCGCCAGCTGTCAGGCCTTGACTGGAACGAGCCGGCCGAACGTTTGCTGGCCAGCAGCCTGGCCCACGAGATCGTCGACCATGCCTTGCTCAGTCAAGTGGGCCTGCGCCAGGGGCTGCGCCTGAAGGGCGGGCTAGCGCCCAGCCAGCGCCGGCAGTTGATCGACTACATCGAAGCACACCTGGAGCACGCCCTTACCCTGGGCAAGCTGGCCGTGCGCTGCAACCTGTCCGAGTACCATTTCGCACGCATGTTTCGCGTGAGCTTCGGCTTGCCCCCCCACCAATACCTGCTGGCCCGGCGCCTGCACCGGGCGTGCCTGCTGCTGCGGCTGGGCCATGCGCCCTTGGGCGAGGTGGCCCTGGCCTGCGGTTTCGCCAGCGCCAGCCATTTCAGCAATCGCTTCCGCCAGGTGCTGGCGGCCACGCCTGGGGAGTATCGCCAAGCCCTGGGCCGCAGGGCTGGTCGCTAGAATTCGAAGGTACCCGATACGCTCACCTGCCGCGCATCGCCCACCGCCACGAAGTACTGGTTCACCGACGAGCTGTAGTACACCTTGTCGAACAGGTTCTTGACGTTCAGTTGCAGGCGAACGGTGTGCGCGTCCAGCTGGGTCTCGTAGCTGGCGAAGGCGTCGGCCACCGTGTAGGACGGCAGGTCGAAGGTGTTGGTGGCATTGCCGGTACGCTCGCCCACATAACGCGCCCCGGCACCGGCGCGCAGGCTGTCGCCGCCGAACAGGCTGCCGAAATCGTAGACGGCGGACAACGAAGCGCCGTGCCGCGCCACGTTCTGCAGGCGATTGCCCTTGAGGGCCGGGTCCTGGGTGACCTTGGCATCGGTGAAGGCATAGCTGCCGATCAGGCTCCAGCGCTCGCTCAACTGGCCGGTCAGGTCCAGCTCGACGCCCCGGGAGTTCACTTCACCGGCATTGCTGTAGACCGTCTCGCGGGTGCTCGAATCGAAGTTGGACACCAGAACGTTGCGCTTGGTGATGTCGAACAAGGCCAAGGTGCCGGTGATGCGCCCTGGTACGTCGAGCTTGGCCCCAAGCTCCCACGACTTGCCCTCTTCCGGGGCGATGGCGCCGTCGAGCACCACGTTGCCGGCCAGTGGTGCGATGGTCGAGTTGGGCTTGAACGATTCGCTGTAGCTGCCGTAGAACGAGAGCTGTTCATCGACCTTGTACACCACCCCCGCATGGGGGACCCAGGTTTGCCCGCTGATGTCGGTGTTGGCCTTGAACGGGCGTCCGCGACCGGCGTACTGGTCATATTGCTGGAAGCGCCCACCGGCCACCAGGATCCAGTGATCGTCCAGGTGCAGCGCATCCTGCATGAACAAGGCGTCGGTGCGCAGCTCGTCGGTCTGGTCACTGTCGGAGGCGCGCACTGTGCTGCCCTCCACTTCACGCCCATACACAGGGTTCAGGTAGCTGAAGGGGGTGCGCGGCGTCTGGCGGATCAGGTCGGCGCGGTACACCTTGCGGTCTTCATGGTCCAGGCCCACCAGCAGATCATGCTGCAGGCCTGCCAACTGGACTGTGCCGGCCAGGCTCGCCGTGACGAACTGGTCTCGGCTCATGGCACCGCGCGTGCCATCGATGCTGCGCGTCAGTGTGCCGGTGCGCGGGTTGACCCCGGTCACGCGGACCTGGCTGGCGTCATAGGTTTCCCGGTTGAAGCTGTAGCCCAGGTGCAGCTTCCAGTCGTCGGCAAGCTGATGGTCCAGTTGCAGGCTGTAGAGGTCGGAGCGGCCCTGCATGTCGTTGAACGGCTCATCCAGGCGCCGGGTGGCCGGGATGTTGAGCGGATGGCCGTCGTTGCCGAAGGCCGTGCCGCGGTCGAACGGGTAAAGAAATTCACGGTGCTCGTAGGCCACCACTACTTGGGTATCCTCGCCCAGCCAGGCCAGCGAGGGGGCCAGCAGTGTCTCGCGGCGCACGCCGTAGTTGCGCCAGTAGTCTTCGTCCGTGTGGTCGGCAATCAGGCGGTAGGCCAAGTTGCTGTCGCCCAGCGCACCGGTGCTGTCGAACCCACCACCGCTGCCGTTCTTGCCATCGCCGTAGGTCGAGCCGCGTGCAGTCAGTGCGTTGTAGGCCTGCAGCTGGGGCCGCTTGCTGACCACGTTGATCACCCCGCCTGGATCCTGGATGCCGTACAACAGCGAAGCCGGCCCCTTGAGCACCTCGACCCGCTCGGTGCTGGCGCTGAGGCTGCGGCCCTGCACCAACGGCATGCCATCGCGCATGATCGAACCGTCGCGGTTGTCGCCAAAGCCCCGCTTCATGACGGTGTCGGAGGTACCGCCGAAATTGTTGCCTTGGGTAATGCCGCTGACGTTGGCCAGGGCATCGTCCAGGTTGCGCGGCGCCTGGTCGCGCAGCACTTGGGCGGGCACCACGTTGATCGCCTGGGGGATGTCCTGGGTGGGGCCCTGGCCGCGCATGATCGAGGTGGTGGTGGGCGGCTGATAGCTCAAGCTGTCGAGCTGCGAAGTCACGGTGGTGGCCTGCAGGTTCAAGGCACCGGCGGTGTCCAGCGCTTGCAGGGTGAAGGTATGGGCATCGACCCGTTGCCAGGTCAGCCCGGCATTACCCAACAAGCGCTGCAACGCCTGCTCGGCGCTCAAGGCCCCGTGCAACGCAGGCGCCTGCACGGCAGGTAGCGTCAGGGTATGGACCACGCTCTGCCCGGTGACGCGGCTGAAGGCGGCGAGGGCCTGGAGCAGTGGCTGGGCAGGTTGGTCGAAGGTATAAGCTTGCGCGCGTTGCGCTGCAGTCGCCGCCTGGGTGTAGATGAGCGGCGGGAGTACTGCAAGACCGAGCCAAAGGGGAACGCAACGCAAAGTAGACTTCATGGACGCTGACCTGAGAGAGGGTATTGAGTGCGAATGAATCGCACTTTCACGCACTACACGGTTATGGCGTGCTGTTACCTCACCTGCGGTAGGAAGTTTTTTTGGAGGGCATGAAATAGGGTGGTCAACGACCAGCAATCAACGGATAACCGTGAACCGACCAAGCACTGTCTGACGCGAAAAGCCGAGCACTGCGCCCAGTGAGTCCAGCGCCTGCAAGGGTTCGGCAATGGGGAAGCTGCCACTGACTTCACGCCGCCCCAAAGCCTCGTTCAGCAGCACGATGTGGCCGGGGTAATAGCGACCCAGATCCTCAACCACCAGGGCCAGGGGCGCCTGGGAATAGGTCAGCCAACCCTCGCGCCATGCCAGGTGCTGCTCGCTGTCGACCGACAACGTGTGGCTGACCTGCCCCGCGCCGTAGCTCACCTGCTGATTGGCAATCAACTCACGTGCCACGGCCCCCTTGGACGGGCTGACCGCCACGCGACCGGCGCGGACGGTGACCTGGGTGGCGGCGCCCTGCTCGCGCACTTCGAACTCGGTGCCCAGCACTCGCACCTGCCCATCGGCGGCCTGCACCACAAAGGGCTCGCCGGTGTGGGTGACCTTGAAGAACGCAGCGCCGTGCAGCAACCGCACGTGGCGCTGGCCGTTTTCGAATTGCACGGCAACCGCACTGTGGGCGTCCAGCGTGACCGCCGAGTGGTCTGGCAAGGTCACTTCGCGCCGGTCGGCCGACGTGCTGTAGTCGGCACGCAGGTCCAGCAGCCAATGACCGGGCTGCCACCCACCGAGCATGCCGATGGCCATGATCAGGCAAGCGGCCATGGCCAACGCCCCTGCACGCCAACGTCCGGGGCGCCTGACAGCGGGCGGGCTCATCCGGTCGAGGTAATGTTGCAGGGCCAGCCGGTCTTCATCGGCCAGGGTCGCCGCAGCGGGGGCGCTGTGGTTCCACAGCGCCTGCGCCTGCTCGTACGCAACCGGATGCCGCGGGTCGGCCAGCAGCCAACGCCTGAACGCCGCACTGCGGGCTTGCTCGGGCTGCCCGTTGATGCGTACAAGCCACTGCAGGGCGGCATCGGATTGTGCCTGAGTGACAGCAAGTAACGTGGTGGTCACGGCGTGCCCCGTGGTCGTCGTGGAATGGGCGCGGCCTGGGCGACACTGGCCTTGCACGCTTGCAGGGCACGCATCATATGTTTTTCCACAGCGCTTTGGGACAGTTGCATGGCGCGTGCTATTTCGCTGTACGTGCAGCCGTGGACACGGTTGAGCAGAAAGATTTGCCGGGTACGCTCGGGCAACGCACGCAAGGCGTTTTCGATGCGTTGCAGATCGTCGTCCACCTCCAGGGTCTGCTCCAGCGTCTGGCTCACAAGGTGCACGCTGCCCTGTGAAACATCGGCCAAAGCACGCTGGCGGCTGCTTTCGCTGCGCAGGTGATCAATGGCCAGGTTGCCGGCGCAGCGCATCAAGTAGGTGTCCAGGGCTTCGACCTTCACTTGCGCACGCCCCCAGAAGCGCAGGAACAGCTCCTGGACCAAGTCGGACGCGGTGGCTCGGCAACCTACCCGGCGACTGACCAGCGCCTCCATGCGCGCGCGCTGGGCCATGAACACTTGGATAAAGCGGGCACGAGCGCTCGATTCACCCTCTGAGCCGTCGTTCTGCGTCGTGGGGCTCATGGCATCATCCGGCTAACAGGACCAACAACGGCCCCAGCAATGCACTGACAGCGGCCATGCCGACCAGCAAGCGAGGCAGGTACGCCAGCCCGAACACCCACAAGGTCACACCTGCCATCGCAACGGCCGTCCACTCCACCAGGCCGTGAGCCCAACCCCGCGACTGCACACCAAGGGCCAATGAAACCAGCAGCATGAGCCAGCCGGTCGCTCGTAACAGCCGCGGTTGTCCTGGGACCGGCGTGCGGCCCAAAAGCGCTTCGAAGTGCTTGGGCATGGCCAGACACAAGGCGGCGAAACCCGCGAAGGCGATCAGGGCGATACCGAGCATCACTGGGCCTGCGCCGTTTCATGGCCAACCTGGCTGGCGCGTGAACGGGAAGGCTTGGCCAAGGCCAGCGCAGGGCGCAGCTTCTTGCTTGCCAGCCAGGCCAGGAACAGGCCGCAGCCCAAAGCGGTGAGATCGAACCCAGCCATGCTCCAATCGCCATCGATGATGGCGTGGTTGAGCCCGTGCGCGGTCGTCAGCGCGTTGAGCAGTGGCAACAGCGTGAAGGCCAGCGCCCCGAGCGCCAGCTGCTCGCCCCAGGCCCGGCGACCGCTACGCGCCATCGCGTGCACCAGCGCCAGGCCCCATGCCATGAAGAACGCATTGACCTCCCAGTCGGCACGGGTTTCAAGCGCCGCCGGCAGCAGCCGGTTAGCCCAGAAAAAGCTGGCCACTGCCAACAGCAGCCCGCTCATGCTGACGATGTTGAGCACCTCCACCAGACGCAGCTCACGCGGAACGCGCGGGGCCTTGGCATGCTTGAGCTGGCGCTTGTCCAACCACATCACCAGGCCGGTCCCGATCACGGCAGTGCCTGCCAGCCCGAAGCAGAAATACAGCCACCGCAGCCAAGGGCCGGCAAAATTGCCCATGTGCAACCCGGCAAAACTGAATGCCGTCAGCATGGCGCCACTTTCGGGCTTGCCTTGTTCGAGCAGCGCGCCTGTGGCGCCGTCGAAGGTCCAGTTGGCACTGCGCCGATAGGCAACGTGGTCGGCGGCAGACTGGGTGAAGGTGACCCGTGCGTTGCTGTCGCCCGGGTTCTCGACCCGAATGTTGCCCACCCGCGCCCCCGGTTGCAGCGCCTGGACCTGGGCATAGAGCGCCGGCAGTGGGGCAAGCGGCGCGGCGACCTGAGCTGCCCTGGGCGCCTCCCCTGCCCCAAACAAATCATTGAAGTACTTCGAGGTGTCATCACCGTAATGCGCCATCAGCCCTGCGGGCATGACCAGGTACATGAACAGCACCAGGCTGCTGTAGCTGATCATCAGGTGAAACGGCAGCACCAGCACGCCGATGGCGTTGTGGCCGTCCAGCCAGGAGCGCTGGCCCTTGCCAGGGCGAAAGGTGAAGAACTCCTTGAACAGTTTCTTGTGGGTGATGATGCCGGTGACCAGGCCGAGCAGCATGATCAGAGCGCAGAATGTCGACAGCCAGCGGCCATACGGATAAGGCATCTGCAGCTGGAAGTGGAACCGGTAGAAGAACTTCCCGCCGCGGCTGTCGCGCGCCGTGACGGGCTCGCCCGTCTTGGCATCGAGGGTCTGGGTGACGAAGCCGCGAGGCCCTCCGTTCGCATCCCGGTACCCGACCTTCACCCCTGCTTCACGCTCATTGGGCAGGCGGATGAACCAGCTTTGCGAAGCGGGCGCCTGACCTTGCAGATAGCGCTGCGCCGCGCCCAGCGCGGCTTGCGGGTTGGGTGCGTAGTGGCCTATCTCAGGCTGCATCCAGTGGGTGATTTCTTCCTTGAAATACGACAGGGTGCCGGTGAGGAAGATGGCAAAGAGCAACCAGCCGAACAGCAGGCCCGTCCAGGTATGCAGCCAGGCCATCGCCTGGCGAAAGCCGTCTTTCATGACAATTTCATCCAATGGACCAGCGCGCCGAGCAGCCCGAGCACCAGGCTCGGTATCAACACACCCAGCCACGCCCGCCAGGCGTCACGGCAGGCAAAGCAACCGATGAAGGCCAACACGTAGAACACGAACGACAGCATCAGGCCGATCAGCGTGGCGTCGACCGGCGCTATGGGCAGCGACACAGCCACGCAGAAACTGGCCGTAGACGCCAACAGATAACCGCCAAGCAACGCCGCCAGGCTGCGTGAAGCCACGGCCAGGCGATAGCTGGGCGTAAGGCTGGCGGGTTTACGGGTCATGGCCAAGTCCGGAAATGTTGAAGCCAGCAATAATAATGATATGGATTCTCATATGCAAAGCCTGGCCGACAGCATGCTGGGCAAAAGTGAGCAATCGGCTTTGCTACAAGACATTTATTTTCACGAGGGGGTTGAATTCGCTATTGGCTTGCCTGACCTTAGAGTCAAGAGGCGCAGAAATTCCAAGGGTCTCAAGGACCTGGTGTCTCCATGCGAGCAAGCTGAATAAGGATTGAATCATGCAAATCCAGGTCAACAGCAGCAACCACATCGATGGTAATGCCCGGCTCGACGAGTGGGTCCGCAACACGGTGCAAGACACGCTGGAGCGCTACGAGGAAGACCTCACCCGTATCGAGGTGCACCTGCGCGATGAAAACGGCGGCAAACCCGGACCACAGGACAAGCGCTGCCAGATGGAGGCTCGCCCAAAAGGCCATCAGCCGATCTCGGTGACCCACACGGCCAACTCGCTTGACCAGGCGGTGGAAGGCGCGGCCACCAAGCTGACCCATGCGCTGGAGCACCTGTACGGCAAGTTGCGTAGCAAGCGTGGCGTGCTGGAGCTGAGCGACCCGGAGGCTTGATCGCCTGACCGGAACGGGGCCGCGCAGCGGCCCTTGCCTTATCCAAGCGCAAGGGCTCAGCCTTGCACCACTGCCGCCGTGCCGCGACCGATAAACGGTTGGAACCCGGTCCCACCCCCACCAGTCAATTTCTGCATCATCACGTTGCAGAAGCGCCATCATGACCAACCCATTCGATCAGATCAGTGCAGCGTTCAGCCCCCAGTACCGGGTAAATCTGAGCATCGAGGCGCTCGACGGGAGCATCATGCTCACCTTGTCTGACGAGGCGGGCATCGCCGCCAAACGCTTGATCAGCCAGGCGCAACGCAATGACCCTGCCCGCCTGCAACGGGTCATCGACAGCATCCGCCTGGGCCTGGCGATAGACCGCAGCCAGAACCCCATGCAAGTACTCGCCGCCCTTACGCGCCCCAGTGGTGATCAAGCACGCAACGTCGTGGCCAACTGAGGGTCACTTACCCTCTTCCACATCCTTGCCGCTGGCGTCCAAGGCCTTGGTCGACGGATAGCGATACGACGCGTAGCGCACCACAAGAATGGCGAATGCCAGCAGCAGGATACCTCCGCACACGTACAGCAGCCCCACATCGGGCGCCTTGTGGTGCGACACGTCGCCAATCAACAGGCGGGTGAGCGCGGTGATGGCCACGTACAGCAGAAAGCGGATGGGCATGTGGTTGGTCTTGAAGTAGATGCCCACCATGGCGCCCAACTCCAGGTAGATGAACAGCAGCAGGATGTCGTCCACGCTGATCCCACCTTTGCCGAGCATGTCCAGAAACGTCACCACAGCGGCATAGGCCGTTATCGCACCGATGCCGAACAAAGCCAGGTAATGAAAGCCTTCGACGCACAGGTTGCCCAGCGAATCGGCTGAGCCGTGCAGGCCTTTGCGCAGTTTTTCTGCCCATTTGATGTTCATGATCGATGACTCCCCGAAGCTCTCTGAAAAATGATCCGCTGCCTGTATGACGCTTGTGCCATGCAGTTAAAGGGCCAGGCACAGGGGCTTGGAAGGTGGTCGAGCGATGCAGGACACGCACACCCCCTGGGAAATTCAGGGTTGCGCGATTCAGGGAATGCCATTACTGTATATCGATACAGTAAATCGTTAACAGCAAAAAGGCATAGAGGTGATGAATGGCCGTCGAAGTGGTGTATCGCAGCAGCCGCGACCCGGAGCGCTTGTTCATGGATAAGGCCGAAGCAGACCGTCACGACAAGATGCTCGAACTGGCTGAGCGCCTGGCAGAAGTCCTGCACAAGGCTGTGCCATCGTTGAGCGAACAGCAGGTAGAAGAAGCCGGTATCTATATGGCCAAGAACCGCGATGTGTTCGCCAGGGCGTTCAAGAGCCAGCCAGACGCGCTGGGTGAACTACTCGAGGGCGATGCTGCTCAATAGCGATCGCTGGGCCTTTGAGCGACGAGGCCTGGGGCGTTGTATTCAGTCGTACAACAAACGTTCCGCCAGCGCCTGCGCCACACGTGCAGGCGAACGCTTTTCAGCCTGGGCATGGCCGAACACTTCGGTCAGGCGGGTGGGTATACGGGCAATGTGGGCGGTGATCGCCTCCGCTTTTTCGCCCCTATGGGCCAGCGCTGAGTAGATCAGGGCACCCGCGTTGATCACGTAATCAGGTGCATACAGAATCCCCCGCCCTTCCAACTGGTCGGCAACGTGCAACGATGCCAGTTGGTTGTTTGCAGCACCCGCCACTGCCGCGCACCTCAACTGCATCACGCTTTGCCCATTCAATCCCGGGCCTATGCCGCAGGGGGCGAAGATGTCGCACGGTGTACTGGGGAGCGCATCGTGGGCAATCGGTTGTGCGTCGAACTGCTCTACTGCAAGTCGCACTCGGCCAGGCTCCAGGTCGCTGACCAGCAGGTCTGCACCTGCTGCGTGCAGGTGTTCGGCCAGCGCGTACCCTACACTTCCCAACCCCTGGATGGCGACACGCAGTCCTTCCAGGTTGTGGCTGCCCAGCCGCGCATGGGCGGTGGCGCGCAGGCCCGCGAATACCCCCATCGCCGCATGTGGAGCAGGGTCACCCAGCGCTGTCGTGCTGACAACATGGGGGGTGCCTTGCGCCAAGCAATCCATGTCCAGTGTCGAGGTGCCGCTGTCCAGGGCGATGAGTAGCCGCCCTTGCAAGCTATCGATACAGCGGCCGAATGCTTCGAACAAGGCAGCGCGGTCGTTCACCTGCGGGCTGCGCAGCATGACCGCCATGCCGCCCCCGAAAGGCAGGCCCGCCATTGCCGCCTTGTAGCTCATGCCCTGGGCCAGGGTGACTGCGTCGTTGATCGCACTCTCATGATCGGTGTAGGCAAGGTAGCGACAACCGCCCATGGCCGGCCCGAACCGCTCGCTGTGAATGACCACGACGGCCTCAAGGCCTGTCTGCGGATCGTTGAACACATGCAGTGACTGAGTACGGGTGCATTGCATCAGAGCGAACATGGCCTAGCTCCCCATGAGGTGCAGCATCCAGTATAGGCACCTGAAACGGGCGGGCCGGGCTACCGGACAACTGGACGAAACCGCTCTGGCCGGCTATTACTCAAGGGTGAGTGGAGAAGCCCATGAAGCCACGTCAAGCCTGCCTGGCCTGCCTTGAAAACACGCCTGCCGCCCTGCTGCAAGCTGCGCTGTGGATCGCCGCCGAACATGACCCAAGCGTCGATCCTGATGCCTGCCAGGCCGTGTTCCAGAACATGCAGCACACCATCAGCATTCACCTGCCCATGATTGGCGTCACTGAACTTGCCCAGCCGCTCTTGCGCCAGCTCAACGCGTTGGGTTTCCAACAGGATGAATACCTGCCGCTGCGTCCTCACGCTGCCTTGATGAACCATGTGCTGACAAGGCGACGCGGCCAACCGCTGGCCTTGGCCATCCTGGCACTGGAGTTTGCGCAGCGTCTGTCCATTCCACTCGAAGGCGTCGCCTTCCCTGGGCATTTCCTGTTGCGCGTGCCGGGTGCCGACCATTTGCTCGACCCCTGCGGCGGTCGGCGTCTTTACCCCAATGATTGCCGGGAGCTGCTGGTCCGCCAGTACGGTCCGGGCACCGCCTTGAGCGCCGAGCACTTGCGTCCGGCCAGCGCCATGCAGATGCTGCAACGGCTGTCACGCAACCTGCGCCAGTTGCACACCAGCAATGATGCCCCACTCGCGGCGCTGATCGACGCCGAGCGCGTCATGCAACTGGGGCCTGCCCAGGTCGGCGACTACCTGGCCCGGGCAAGCCTGTACAGGCAGCTTGATTGCCCACACGCCGAGCGCTTCGACCTGGAACATGCATTACTGCTGACGGAAGACCCTGTGCAGCGGCTGGTATTAAGCGAGCGGCTGGAGCAGTTGCCCGCGACAAGCCGCTCCCTTCATTGATCGCGCAATCTAACGCTGCACACTACGGCGTATCGGGTTGACGCGAAGGATGAGCCTGCATGAACGCCGGATGCTGCTGCGCCAACGCCGCCACCCTGCGAATGCGCGGGTAACCCCCAAGGTCGACCCCGAATCGCTCGGCGGCATAGAGCTGCGGTATCAGGTAGACATCCGCCAGGCCAGGCGCATCGCCCAGGCAGTAGCCAGCCTCGCCGATCACCTGCTCGACAGCCCCCAGCCCCTGGCTTATCCAATGGCCGATCCATTGGTTGATCTGCACTTCATCCTGGCCCGCTTCACGCAGGCGGTTGAGCACGCTGACGTTGTGCAGGGGGTGGATGTCGCAGCCGATGATCGCCGCCACCCCACGCGCCTTGGCGCGCTGCGCCGCCCCTGCCGGTAGCAGCGCGGGCAGCGGATAGGCCTCTTCCAGGTACTCGATGATGGCTGGAGATTGCACCAGAACCTCACCATCGTCGGTACGCAGAGTGGGCACCCGGCCCTGGGCATTGATACCCAGATAACCGGCTTGCCGATGCTCGCCTTGCAGCAGATTGACGGGGAGTGCCCTGAAGCTCAGCCCTTTGAGGGCCAAGGCAATCCGCACTCGGTAGGACGAGGTGGAACGGTAATAGGTATACAGCTCCATGCCTGCGTCTCCTCAGTTGGCCGCAATGACCCGACCACGGCACTCGCCGAACCCGATGCTCACTCCACCGTCGCACACACCCCGTGCCCGCAGGATGATTTCGTCGCCGTCCTCCAGAAACTTGCGCACTTCGCCATTGGGCAGCTCGACCGGGTGCTTACCGCCCTCGGTGATTTCCAGCAAGCTGCCATAGGACCCTGGGGTGGCACCTGACAGGGTGCCGGAGCCGAACAGGTCGCCGGGTTGCAACTGGCAACCGTTGACACTGTGGTGCGCCACCAACTGGGCCACCGTCCAGTACATGCTGCGGGTGTTGCTCAGGGCCAGGCGGTGCGGCGCCCCCCCCTCCTCGCGCATGCGCTCGGTGAGCAGCAACACTTCCAGTTCGATGTCGAATGCACCCGCTGCCTGATCCCGCTTGTCGAGCAGATAGGACAGCGGCTGGGGGTCACCTTGAGGCCTTGGCGGCTGAGCGCAGCGCAAGGGCGCCAGCGCCTCGGCCGTGACGACCCAGGGCGAAATCGTGGTCACGAAGCTCTTGGACAGAAACGGGCCCAGTGGCTGGTATTCCCACGCCTGGATGTCCCGCGCCGACCAGTCGTTGAGCAGGCACAGGCCCGCGATGTGTTCGGCGGCATCGCCGATGGGGATGGCCTGGCCGATGTCGTTGCCCTGCCCGATCCAGATGCCCAGCTCCAGCTCGTAGTCCAGCCGCGCACAGGGGCCGAAGCTTGGTTCGCTCTGGCCGGCAGGCAATGTCTGGCCCTTGGGCCGGCGAACATCCGTCCCGGAGGGGCGAATGGTCGATGCGCGGCCGTGATAGCCGATGGGCACATACTTGTAGTTGGGGAGCAAGGGGTTGTCGGGGCGGAACAACTTGCCAATGTTGCGGGCATGCTCGATGCCCACGTAGAAGTCGGTGTAATCGCCGATCTGGGCCGGCACATGCAACTGGCAGGTGCTGGCGGGATACAGCGCCCCCTCCAGCATTGCCTGGTGCTCGGACTGCTCACCGAGCAACTCGAGCAGCCGCTCCCGCAGCGCCACGCGCGCAGCGCGCCCGAGTGCGAAAAACGCGTTCAAGGTGCCGCCCTGGGTGGCAAGTACCGCCGCCTTGGCCTGACCTTCGAACAAACCCATGGCCAGCACCGCCTCAAGGTCGAGGATGGCATCGCCGATGGCCACGCCACAGCGCTTGGCTTCGCTGCCACGACTGAAGATACCCAAGGGCAGGTTCTGCAGCGGGAAGTCACTGTGCCCATTGGCGTGGCTCACCCAGCTGCGGGCAATGGCGGGTTGGTTCATGGGTTATCTCCGGTTCGGGTTGAAGGTGCTGGGCAAGGTGGCCCAGCAGCTGTCGTAGTCGGCCTGCAACTGCGGGCAGGACATGGCGTACTGGCTCGGGCGCAGCACCTGGCTGGTCTCGAACATGAACGCCATGGTGTTCTCGATCTTGTGCGGGGCAAGCTCGGCCGCTATGGCCCTGTCGCAGGTCTCGGCATCCGGGCCATGGGCACTCATCACGCTGTGCAGGGACGCGCCACCGGGCACGAAGCCTTCGGCCTTGGCATCGTAGGCACCGTCGATCAGCCCCATGAACTCGTTCATCAGGTTGCGGTGGAACCATGGCGGACGGAAGGTGTTCTCGGCCACCATCCAGCGCGGGGGGAAGATCACGAAGTCCATGTTGGCAAGGCCATGCACGCTGGTCGGTGAGGTGAGCACGGTGAAGATCGAGGGGTCCGGGTGGTCGAAGCTGACTGTGCCCAAGGTATTGAAGCGACGCAGGTCGTATTTGTAAGGCACGTTGCTACCGTGCCAGGCCACCACGTCCAATGGGGAATGCTGGAGCTCGCACGCCCAGTGCTCTCCCAGAAATTTTTGTACCAGTTGTACCGGCCCGGTGGTGTGTTCATAAGCGGCCACCGGCGTTTCGAAATCGCGGGGGTTGGCCAGCCCATTGCTGCCAATAGGCCCCAGGTCCGGCAGGCGCAGGGGCGCGCCGTGGTTTTCAGCCAAGTAGCCACGGGCATGGCCATCGAGCAGTTCGACACGAAACTTCATGCCGCGGGGAATCACTGCAATTTCAAGCGGGCCCACCTGCATCACACCCAGCTCGGTGGCAAGGCGCAGCCGACCTTGCTCAGGCACCAGCAACAGCTCGCCATCGGCGTTGAAGAACACGCGCTCCATGGAGCGGTTGGCGCTGTAGATGTAGATGCTCACACCGCCAGGCGCGTTGGCAGGGCCATTGGCCGCCATGGGCAGCCAACCCTCGATGAAGTCGGTTGGCGCTTGCGGGATGGGCTGCGGGTTCCAGCGCAGGCGGTTGGGCGTGATCGTGCCCCCCGCCTCGTTCAGGGGCTGGCGCGCCAGGCGCTCGAAACGCGGATGGGCGGCTGACGGCCGGATGCGGTACATCCAGGTGCGGCGCAGCTCATGACGGGCCATGGTGAACGCCGTGCCGGAGAGCAGTTCGGCATAGAGCCCATAGGGGGTTTTCTGTGGCGAGTTCTGCCCGACCGGCAAGGCGCCTGGCAACGCTTCGCTGGTGAATTCGTTGCCGAAACCGCTGAGGTAGTGAAGGTCAGGTGCAGGGTCGCGATTCATCGATGCCTCCGGGCCGGGGCGGCCTGTGGGAGCAGTTGCTGCTGCCCGAGGGAACGGCGGCGCATCTGCATTGTCTTTATCGTAATCAGATTACGAATAACGTAATTTGCTCTGCGCCAGGCGTCAAGCTATAAAGGCGCGACTCGATGACTCGCGGATGACCCTACCGATGGCCAAAGCCAGCTCCCCTACCGACAACGGCAAGCAGAAGGTCCGCTCAGCCGAGGTGGGCACCGACATCCTCAAGGCATTGGCCGAACTCTCACCCTCCACGTCACTGTCCAGGCTTGCAGAGCATGTCCAGATGCCGGCGAGCAAGGTGCATCGTTACCTGCAAGCTCTGATTGCCAGCGGGTTCGCCGAACAGAATGCGGCTACCAATCATTACGGCCTGGGGCGCGAAGCCTTGCGCGTGGGCATGGCCGCGCTGGGCAGCATCGATGTGCTGAAAGTCGCCGCGCTGCCGCTCTCCCAGCTGCGTGATGAACTGAACGAGAGTTGCTTTATTGCGGTGTGGGGCAATCAGGGGGCGACCGTGGTAAGCATCGAACCGGCCGTACGCGCCGTCACCGTGGTGACGCAGATTGGCTCGGTATTGCCGCTGCTGACCTCGTCCACCGGGCTGGTGTTCGCGGCCCATTTGCCTGAGCGGGAAACCGTGGACTTGATGGCGCGCGAGCTGACCCAGCTCAAGCTAGGGCCTGGGGATTATCAGACGGTGCTGGCAGGTATACGTGAACGCGGTCTGCACCATATCCACGGGCTGCTGATGCCGGGTGTGGATGCGCTGTCGGCGCCGATCTTCAACGCCATGGGGCAGATCGCTGCGGTGATGACGGTGGTGGGGCCCACGTCGATGTTTCATGCCGATGAACAAGGCCCTGCGGCGCAGCGGCTTTTGGCTGCTACGCGCGAGGCAAGCTGGCGCATGGGGTACTGCCCAGCCCCTTGAACACCGCAGACTGTTGCCTGGTATGTAACGGTGAATGTCGCCGTATGCGGTTTTTCCAGTCGATTCAATTGCTTATTATCGGATCACTGGCTGGCACCGAGGGCTCTCCCCCCGCTCGCGGTGCCAGTCAGGTGTATCGACGTAGATTTTGAAGCTCCTTGATCTGACGTCTCGATTGACCGCTGCGAAAGGCAGCGGTTTTTTTTGCCTGCCGTTTGATCCTCAGGAGCCCGGTTGCCACGTCATCGGGTCAAAACCTGGCCACTTTGAGCGAGCCGAACCCTTGGGCGGGTTCCCTGAACGCCAGGTAATGACGCAATACCTGTTGCGGCGCTTCGGTATGCGGATGGTGGCCAATACCCTGCAACAGCACGACATCGGCGGTCGGAACGTGTCGACGGTAGTGCTCGACCATGTGCGCGCCATAAAGGGGATCGACTGCGCCGGCGATCAAACGCAACGGCACCGCCCCCTGCAGCGCCTGCGTCCAGCGATCACGGTGCTGCAAGCGTTCAGGCACGTAGCCGGCAAGCCTGTGCAGCACGCGCGTGCCGCGATTGGCAGCCAGCATGCTCCAGAAGTCGTCGAGCACGCTTTCGCTCGGGTGGGTACATGGCCCATAGACACGGGTCAGGTGACGCACCAGGTCATCGCGGCTGAACGAGCGCGCCACCAGCCAGCCCAGGCGACTTAGCAGCAGCTTCTGCAGTAACAGCATGCGACAACCTTCAGGAAACAGGCCGCTGTTGAGAAAGACGCAGCTGGCGATATTGGCGCGCTGCTCATGATGCCGAGCCAGCAGCTCCTGGGCCACGCTACCTCCGTAATCATGAGCCAGCACATCCACCGGCTGGTCGATCTGCAGGTGAGCCAGCAAGGCCTGCTGCAAGTCGGCCTGCTCCATCAGGCTATAGGCGTGATCAACTGGCTTGGCCGAATCGCCGAACCCCAGCATGTCGCAGGCCACCACCCGATAGCGCTGGGCCAGAGGGCCCCACAAGTAATGCCAGTCCCAGCTGCCTGTAGGAAAACCATGTAGCAAAAGCAGGGGCGTTCCTTGCCCTGCGGTCCAGTAGCGGATGCTCTGGCCCCGGAATGTGAAACTCTGTCCCCGGGTACGCCAGACGCACAATGGAATTTCGGCCATGGGCATCGGAAGGCACCGGGTTAAGGGATGTGGACGCGATAAGGCAAGGCTGCTGTCATTGCATGTCACCTCGGCACTTGCATGTGCTCTCTGTGCGAGACACAGTCTAGCCAGCGGCCGAGGCGCTTGAACTTGCGTTGCCAGCCAGCTTGATGACTGAGCGAGTCACCTGCACCAGCGGTAGGCGCAGCCTGACTGGTTGCCGGCTGCGTATCCTTCCTGCAAAAACGTCAGGCGCTCAGTGCCTGCACCAGTTCAGCCAGCCACGGCTCGGCATCGGTTTCCGGTGTCACGGTTTCGCTGGCATCAAGCCGCAGCATGGGCAGCACCTCCTGCACGCCAAGTTCGGCAAACAGTTCGCGCATCTGTTCGCCGCCACCGCAATAGGTATCGCCATAACTGGAGTCGCCCAAGGCGATGACTGCACCCGGCAGGCCACGCCAGTCGGCCGGCAGGGTGTCGCGCAGGGCGCTGTAGAGGGGCATGAGGTTGTCGGGTAACTCGCCCATGCCTGTGGTGGAGGTCACCGCCAGTACGGCCTGCGGGCCGAACGCCTGCAAGTCTTGCAAAGAGGCTCGGTTGGCGTGCCAGGCTTCCAGGCCAGCGGCCTTGAGCAGCGACTCGGCGTGACGGGCAACTTCTTCGGCGGTGCCGTACACCGATCCGGAAATAATGACGACTTTCATCAGGGAAAAGGATTCCGATACTGAGTGAAATCGTAGGATACTAGCACCCAGCGCTGGCACAAGGCCGTGGCAACGCCCGCGGCCCTCATTCCTTCACTGCATGACCCAGACATGATCAATGCGCAGTTGCTGCAATCGATGGTCGATGCCTCGGACGACGGTATCGTGGTCGCTGAACAGGAAGGCGACGACACCATCCTCATCTACGTGAACGCGGCTTTCGAGCGTCTCACCGGCTACAGCCGGGATGAAATCCTGTACCAGGACTGCCGCTTTCTGCAGGGGGACGACCGTGACCAATTGGGCCGCGCGCGCATCCGCAAAGCGCTGACCGAGGGCCGGGCATGCCGTGAAGTGCTGCGTAACTACCGCAAGGACGGCACCGCTTTCTGGAACGAGCTGTCCATTACCCCGCTAAGGCACGCGGCTGACCAGCGCCTGTACTACATCGGCATTCAGAGGGACGTTACCCGGCAAGTGGAAACGGAACGCGAACTGGCTGAGCTGCGCGCTCGTCAGAAAGCCGGTGATGGTGCGTGAACCAATGCGCTTTGGAGTCAATCGGGCCGTAGAACCCTCCACATCGAGTTTCAACATGCCCCCCGACACACTTCTGACCCAGGATGAGCTGGACTATATCCAGGATGTCCAGCACTCCCCGCAGTTTGACATGACCGAAGCCATGACGAGCCTCCTGGTCAATGGGGACAGCCGCATTCAGGGTCTGCTCACGCGCCTGGTCGCTCATGAGCAGGTTACCTTGCAGGCCCATGTCGACAACCAGCAGATCAGCATTCCGCTTCAGCTGATCGAGGACGAGTTTCATACGCTGCAATTGCAACTGGGCGCGCCCGATATCTTCGAGATAGGCCCCAGGCTGCGCCCATGGCGGCTGACCCTTGATCCGCCCTGTGCATTGCTCGACGCCCACGGTGAGGAGAGCGGGCTCTGGGTGTGCGATATCTCTGTCAAAGGTGTGCTTGTGCATGTGCGCGACCTGCTAGACGCTCCTGATGTCTTCACGCTCCGATTCGCCCCGGACGGTGTCTGCCCCATCGAGCTTCACGGCAAGCTGGGCCGGCGTATCGACGGCTCCAAGGCCGCCTATGACCTAAGTGGCACTGCCCAGGAAGACATCGAACGCCTGCGCGATTTCATCCTCCACAAGCACCGGCTTGCTCACCCTGAGTTGCATACGCAAATGCCCGGCTGAAGACGACACCCGACGAACGCACCGTGTTCTCCCACGGCGGTGGCTTACGCCCGCTCGGTCGATACGCCATAATCCGCGCCCACTTCTTGCATGCCTAACTGAGTCGACCACCACCCCGGCCGACACAGCCAAGGGGCCAGCTACCCGCCAGCCTCGTCGTCAGGAGATACACGATGTCTAGATCCCCCGTCACCTTGATGGTGTCGCGGCGCGCCGCCGATGGCCGCTATGAAGAACTGCTGGCCTGGCTCCATGAGGGCGAACAGCTGGCCACCGATTTCCCCGGCTACCTGGGCTCAGGGATTCTCGCACCGCCGCGCGACGGCGATGAATTCCAGATCATCTTCCGCTTCAGCGATGAGCCGACCTTGCATGCCTGGGAACATTCGGCCTCGCGGCGCGCCTGGCTCAAGCGCGGCAACGGGCTGTTCGAGCGCCCCAGGGAGGCACGGGTCAGTGGCATAAACGACTGGTTCGGCACTGCCTTGGTGCGTAAACCACCCCGTTGGAAACAGGCCACGGCGATCTGGCTGGCATTCTTTCCGGTGTCACTGGCCTTTAACATGCTGTTCGGTCACTGGCTGGCAGGCATGGACCTGTTGCCACGCGTGCTTGTCAGCACCCTGGCGCTCACCCCCCTGATGGTGTACCTGTTCATCCCCCTTTCAACGCACCTGCTGGCGGGCTGGCTGCAGGGGGCGGCGGCACGCGAACACGCCTGGCGTAGCCGGTAGGCGCAGGCCACACACGCGTTGGGCAGTTGGGGTATGCTGGGCGACAACCTTCGACTCATACAGTTGACCGCCCCGAACATGAACAGCCCTATCCTGATAACCGGAGCCAGCCAACGCGTCGGGCTGGCCCTGGCCATGGAACTGGCCCAGGCCGGCCATACGGTGGTTAGTGCCAGCCGCAGCGTCCAGCCTCAATCGCCACACCCCAATATCATTCCGTTCACCGCAGACTTGTGCCAGGCGGCCGATCGCCAGGCACTGATCGACTACCTCTACAGCCATTACGATGGCCTGCGCGCCGTCATCCACAACGCTTCGCTGTGGCTCGACGATGACCTGGCCAACCTCGACACCATGTTCCGCCTTCATGTCGAAGCGCCCTATCATCTCAATCTGGCCCTGGGCGAGCTCTTGGCCAAGGTCGACAAGGCCGACATCATCCACGTCTGCGACGAAACGTCCTCACGCGGCAGCAAGAGCCACATCGGCTACGCCGCCACCAAGGCCGCGTTGCAGAACATGGTGTTGTCGTTTGCCGAAAAGTACGCACCCACGGTACACGTCAACGGTATTCTGCCTGGGCTGCTGATCCTCAAGGAGGGCGGCGACGAAGCCTATCGCCAGCAGACGCTGAAGAAGGCACTGCTGGAATTCGAACCGGGCGCCGGGCCGCTGATCGAGACGGTCAAGTACCTGCTTGCCAGCCAATACAGCACCGGCAGCCAAGTGGTCATCAACGGTGGCCGCCACCTGAAAAACCGCATCATTTGAGAGAAGCCCATGACCCCACAGCAACAGCTCGAACTGGAAGCCGCCGCTTTCCGCCGGCTCGTGGAACACCTGCGCTCACGCACCGACGTGCAGAACATCGACCTGATGAACCTGTCCGGGTTCTGCCGTAACTGCCTGTCCAAGTGGTACAAGGCGGCAGCTGACGAGCGCCAGGTGGACCTGAGCCTGGATGACGCCCGCGAAGCCGTCTACGGCATGCCTTACGGCGAGTGGAAGGCCCAGTATCAAAAAGAGGCCAGCCCTCAGCAGCAGGCCGCATTCGAACAAGGAAAACCCCGTGACTGATCTGACTACCCTGCGCGCCAGCCTGGACAGTGGTGAACATGTGTTCGCCGACACCTTGGCATTCATTGCCGAACACTATGCCTATCAGCCCCAGGCCTTCAGCAACGGTGGCGTCGAAAACGCGGCCGGGCAGAACGAAGGTTCATGCAAGACCTTGGGCCTGGCGTTGCTAGAGGGATTGACTGATCGTGAGGCGCTGCTGGCCTTTGGCGAGCATTATCGAGATGTGCAGGCCACACCCGAGGGCCACGACCATGGGAATATCCGTGCGCTGATCGCGTACGGCCTGGCAGGCGTCAAGTTCGAGGCATTACCACTGTCGCGCAAGGCTTGATGGGGGTTGTCCATCCAGCGGTCTGCGCCCTGGAGTCGCGCACGGCAGCATGAAGACTGGGGCTGCTTGGCAGCCCCAGTAACCTGACCTCAGAGCGTTACAGCTGCACGCAATCGAACTGCACGTCGGTCGCCACATCTTCGTCGTAGTCGACGTCCGTGCGCTCGAAGCCGAACAGGTTCAGGAACTGCTTCTTGTAACCGGCATAGTCGGTCAGCTCGAACAGGTTCTCGGTGGTCACCTGTGGCCACATGGCCTTGCAGGCATCCTGCACATCATCACGCAGTTCCCAGTCGTCCAGGCGCAGGCGGCCTTTTTCGTCGACCTGCGCCGGGGCGCCGTCGGTGCGATACATACGGTCACGGAACATGCGATCGAGCTGATCCTGGGTACCTTCGTGGACACCCTTCTCCTGCATGATCTTGAACACCATCGACAGGTACAGCGGCATGACCGGGATGGCCGAACTGGCCTGGGTCACCACCGACTTGAGCACGGCCACATTGGCGCCGCCCTTGACCTCAGCTGCCAGCTTCTGGTCCAGGCGCAGGGCAGTGTCGTCCAGGTCCTGCTTGGCCTTGCCCAGGGCGCCGTGCCAGTAGATGGGCCAGGTGATTTCGGTGCCAATGTAGCTGAAGGCGACGGTGCGAGCGCCTTCGGCCAGCACATCGGCACCGGCCAGGGCGTCGATCCACAGCTGCCAGTCCTGGCCACCCATGACGGTCACGGTGTCGGCGATTTCCTGCTCGGTGGCCGGCTCGATGCTGGCCTCGATGATGGCGTCCTTGTTGGTGTCGATGGCCGTCGACTTGTACGGCTGGCCGATGGGCTTGAGCGCCGAGCGCACCAGTTCGCCCGTCTGTGGCAGCTTGCGCACCGGCGAGGCCAGCGAATAGATGACCAGGTCGACCTTGCCGCCCATGTCGTTCTTGATCAGCTCGATAACCTTGGCCCGCGCTTCGTCGGAGAAAGCGTCACCGTTGATCGACTTGCTGTACAGGCCCTCGGCCTTGGCGAACTTGTCGAACGCCGCCGCGTTGTACCAGCCTGCGGTGCCGGCCTTGGTTTCGGTGCCTGGCTTCTCGAAGAACACGCCCAGGGTGTCGGCCTTGAAACCGAAGGCCGCAGTGATGCGCGCGGCCAGGCCGTAGCCACTGGAAGCACCGATGACCAACACCTTCTTCGGACCATCCTCGCGCACGCCCAGTTTGCGGGTGGCTTCGATCTGGTCACGGACGTTGAGCTCGCAGCCCTTGGGGTGAGTCGTGGTGCAGATGAAACCGCGGACCTTAGGATGAATGATGGCCAATGTCTGTACCTCGTCTGGTTTATGCACGAAAACGCCACACAGGGCGCTTTCAGAATGGACTGAGGGGTAAGACTCACCCCGCAGGTTAGGCGACACATCTTAAGGGTTGAGCGCAGCGATGCAAAATCGGTGGCCGGTTGGCGACACGGCACGCGGCCCGGACGCACCCTTGCCGCGCCGAGGTATTGATTCGGTTTTCCTATCAATGGGCAATAAAAACAAACTTAACAAATGAGCAAAATGCGCCGATGCTGGTTGCCCTCACCTTCAGACGGAGAACAACAATATGAACGAAGTGGTGATCGTCGCCGCGACCCGCACCGCCATCGGTAGCTTCCAGGGCGCCCTGGCGGGCGTCCCGGCCGTCGACCTGGGGGCAGCCGTGATCAAGCGTCTATTGGAGCAGACCGGGCTGGAGCCGGCTCAGGTCGACGAGGTGATCATGGGCCAGGTGCTCACGGCCGGCGCCGGGCAAAACCCTGCACGTCAGGCAGCGATCAAGGCAGGCCTGCCGTTCAGCGTGCCTGCCCTGACCCTGAACAAGGTCTGCGGCTCCGGTCTCAAGGCACTGCACCTGGGCGCCCAGGCCATTCGCTGCGGCGACGCTGAGGTGGTGATCGCCGGCGGCCAGGAAAACATGAGTCTTGCCCCTTATGTAATGCCTTCTGCCCGCACCGGCCAGCGCATGGGCCATGGCCAGCTGATCGACAGCATGATCAGCGACGGCCTATGGGACGCGTTCAACGACTACCACATGGGCATCACGGCTGAAAATCTGGTGCAGGAGTACGCGCTGAGCCGTGAACAGCAGGACGCCTTCGCGGCCGAGTCGCAGCGCAAGGCGGTGGCAGCCATCGCCGCTGGCCGCTTCGAGGCCGAAATCACCCCGATCGTGCTGCCACAGAAAAAAGGCGAGCCCAAGGTTTTCGCCCAGGACGAACAGCCACGTTCGGACACCACGGCCCAATCCCTTGCCAAACTGCGCCCTGCCTTCAAGAAGGACGGCAGCGTGACGGCAGGCAATGCCTCCAGCCTCAACGATGGGGCCGCGGCAGTGCTGCTGATGAACGCTGCAAAGGCCCAGGCATTGGGCTTGCCCGTGCTGGCCAGGATCGCGGCCTATGCCAGCGCTGGGGTCGACCCCGCCGTGATGGGGATAGCCCCTGTCTCGGCGACTGAACGCTGCCTGGGCAAAGCAGGCTGGCAACTGGCCGACCTGGACCTGATCGAAGCCAACGAGGCGTTCGCGGCCCAGGCGCTGGCCGTTGGCAAGGCGCTGGCGTGGGATGCTTCGCGGGTCAACGTGAACGGCGGGGCGATTGCGTTGGGTCATCCCATCGGTGCATCCGGGTGCCGCGTGCTGGTCACCCTGCTGCACGAGATGATCAAGCGCGATGCCAAGAAAGGCCTGGCAACGCTGTGTATCGGGGGTGGGCAAGGCGTGGCCCTGGCGATCGAGCGCTGATCAACCGAGCCATGGGCATTTGGACGCCGCCGTGCACGCCCTAGCGGCGGCATCTGCGATGCACAATCAGGCGTTGGCTACCTGCAGGGCGTGGAACGCAGGTGGCGTGGCCTTGATCGGATCATTGAGCGCCCTGACCAGCCGGACCACTTCCTCACAGGCCTGCACGGCGACGCCCAGCGGGCTGTGCAGCAGTGAGCACGCCGTACCGATCCACAGTCGCTCCCCCAGACGCTCATTGGCTTCACACAGCCAGTGCCACTTGCTGTCCAGGGCATGCTGGGCATCGTTTTCTGGGTCGACCAGGCCCAACGACAGCACTTTGTAGGCAGGCAGGCGGTCCAGGGTGGTCGTCAACTGCTCAGGGTCGCTCACCAGATCGATGTGCAAGCCGTCCACCGGCAGGTGCGCGGCCAGGCCAAGGTTGCCCTGCAAGCCGCCAGCCCACGTCGCGATCAGCTTCTTCAACGGAGCGCGCTGCAGGATGTTGTAAACCCGCTCGTAGGCGTTCTTCCAGTCCTGCGGCAGCGCCTGGGCAAGGATCGGCTCATCGATCTGCACCCACTGCACGCCTTGTTCGGCCAGGCGATTGAGGACGGCGTCATAGTGCGGAAGCAGTTCGTCGACACATTCCAGCGCCAGGCTGTGCCCGTCTTGCGCCGCGCTTTGCCACAAATAGGTCAGGGGGCCGACGAGAACAGGTTTGACGGTGTGGCCCAGCGCGCTGGCCTGGGCCACTTCCTGTAGCAGCTGATCGGCAAGCAGGGTGAAATGCCGCGTCACAGGTGCCTGAGGGTCGCGCGCTGCGCCGCCCTGCCAGTCCACATCGCCTACAGGCAATAGCTCGATACCGGCGTCTTTCTGCATCTGCCAATGACGTGCGCGAAGCGCATGGTCGTTGCCAGTGCGTGGAAAGCCCAGGTTATGCGCCAGTGCCATGTGTATGTCCCCAATGTGCAGAAATGATGGGGGCATTTTCAGATCGATGAGCGTTTGAAACAAACTCAATAAATTTGAGATCAACTCAAGTTTCCCTCATGTTACTCGCGCTGGCGCACCCGTGACGCCTAGCCATGTCTTGATCAGATCAATGCGCTGCGCAACCGGGCATGACCCATTCACAGGGCTGGCGCACAATGCCAGCCTGCCCACACTCGGTGTTCCGTCATGAGCGTGCTCAAAACTGCCCTGCAACAACAGCAATTCGCTTGCGTCATGGAGTTCGTCCCCAAGCCGTCAGCAGAGCGTTTTGCGGCGATGGACGCCATAATGGCCCGCAGGCAGCTGTGTGGCTGGCCGATGACACTCGCCATTGGCGACCGGGTGAGCAGCCCGCTGGACATGTCACCCCTGGATGCCTTGGCCTGTTTTGAGCATCCGGTACCTGCCCTGCCCCACTTTTCCGGCAAGGACCGGGAGCGCCATCACCTGCTCGCCCAGATGCGGCGCATGGATGCTGCGGGCCAGCACCAGTTGCTGATGCTGACAGGGGACCGCCTGCCAGGCCATACCCCAGGCAAGCGCCCGGTGCGCTACCTGGAATCGGTGGCAGCGCTGCAGATCGCCCGGCAAACCTATCCGCACTGGTGGCTGGGCGCAGCGCTCAACCCGTTCAAATACCGTGAAGAAGAAGGCGCCGCTCAGTACCTGAAGGCTGAAAAGAAATTGGCAGCCGGTGCCGACTTTTTCATCCTGCAGCTAGGTTTCGATGCTGCCAAGCACCAGGAAGCCATGCACTGGATGCGCCGCCAGCGCGCACCTAAACCTATGCTGGCTTGTCTTATGAGCCTTACCCAAGGCCGTGCGGGCATGCTCGATCATGTCGCAGGCGTGACCGTCACCCCGTCGATGCGGCAAATGCTGGAAGCCGAGGCGGCGCAATCCAAGGCCTTTGCCCAGGCTCGCAGCATCGACCGCCTGGCCCTGCAGGTCATTGGGGTTAAGCTGATGGGCTATGCCGGCGTGCATCTGTCGGGCATCCATGAGCCCAGCCAGCTGCTTGCCTTGGAGGCACGCCTTGCGCACTGGCAGACGCAAGTGGCCACGCTGGAGCAATGGGCGCCTGCCTGGCAGGCCAGCTGGCAAATGCCTAGCCTACCGGCAGTGACGTTTCACCCACCGCAGGCGGCATGGCGCGAGGGAGAGTCGCGTGTCGTGGCTTCGTTTGCCCAGAAAGCCCGCTACCACGCCATGCATGGCATGCATGGCCTGTTATTCAGTCGTCGCAACCCGGTGAGTCAGTTGTTCGGGTGGGCGGTTCGCCAGCCGATGTGGGCGACAGGCCTGGGCGCCCAGGTGCTGCACAGCGTGGAGCGGGCCGTGAAGCGACCACTGCTTGGCTGCGACACCTGCGGTCGTTGCCGCCTGGAAGACACCTTGTACACCTGCCCCGAGACCTGCCCCAAGGGCCTGGCGAACGGCCCCTGCGGCGGTACCACCTTGAACCGGTGCGAGTTTGGCGATCGTGAGTGCATCCACAGTGCCAAGTACCGCACGGCCAAGGCGGTGCGGCAAACCGATGTGCTGGCCCAGCGCTTGATCCCTTGCGTGGAGCAGCACAACCGCCATCGAAGCTCCTGGCCGGGTTGGTTCGGTGGAAAGGTTCAGCCCGTCACTCGGCCGTCAGCGCCTCGAAGCCGGCGCGAATCGTAGCCTCGGGAAGATCATCGGCAATGAACACCATGACGCTCTCGCGCGGTTCGGCCTCAGCCCATTCAGCGTCCCAGTCGAACCCGTAGAGCTTGAGCACGCCCTGAAACACCAGCTTGCGATCCTCGCCCGCGATATTGAGCACGCCCTTGTAACGCAACAGTTGCGTGCCATGGGTTTCCAACAGGCCATTCATGAAGTCGCTGAGGCGGTCGATGTCCAGCGCCTTGTCGGTGCGCAACACCAAGGTGGCGATACGGTCCGGGGTGGCGGCTTTGAGTACTGGACGCAGGGTGGGTTTGAGGTTGGCGCCCAGGTCCGGGTTGAGGTTGAAGCCGCGTACATCGAGCAGTGCACCCAAGTCGATGCGGCCTTGTTCGACCACATGCATGGCGGCCCGCCCATTGATGCGGGCCAGGCGCTCGCGCAAGGCTTGCACGGTGGCCGGTTCCACCAGGTCGGTCTTGCTCAGCAGCAGGCGATCGGCAAAGCCCACCTGGGCCTGGGCGATGGTCTGGGTCAGGTGGACGTCGGCGTGAGCGGCGTCGACCAGGGTGATGATGCCGTCCAGGATGTACCGCTCGCGCAGCTCTTCGTCGATGAAGAACGTTTGAGCCACAGGCGCGGGGTCGGCCAGCCCTGTGCACTCGATCACCAGCCGATCAAAGGCAATTTCGCCAGCATCGAGCCGCTCCAGCAGCAGGAACAGCGCACGGGTAAGGTCGCCATGGATGCTGCAGCACACACAGCCGTTGGCCAGGGTCATGACCTGCACCGGCTCGTCGCCGAGCAACTGGCTGTCGATGCCTGCTTCGCTGAACTCGTTTTCGATCACGGCCAGCCGCAGGCCGTGCTCGGCCTTGAGCATGTGCTTGAGCAGCGTGGTCTTGCCGGCACCGAGAAAGCCGGTCAGTACGGTTACGGGAATCGGGGTCTGCACGCAGAACATCTCCTGTTCGGAAAAAACACAGGCCCCACCGCGACAGGCCTGCGCTCATCACCAGCACCTGCCCCCAAGAGGAGCGGGCTTGTCGATGACCACAGGCTGCCGACGATGGGGCCGGTACAGCTTAACGCTTTGGGCTTAACAGCACTTTGGCCCGGACTTGCCACCATAACGTGCTTCCTGGCGCTCTCGGAAGAACGCTTCGTACGTCATGACCGGTTTGTCCGGATGCGTCTTGTTCATGTGTTCGACGTAATTGTCGTAGTCAGGCATGCCCACCATCAAGCGTGCAGCCTGCCCCAGGTATTTGCCCAGCCGACCCAGGTCATTGAACATCGCAGCAGTCCTCTCAAGCGTCAGGCAGAGCCTGGAACGGGGTTTCCTTGTCGGTCCGCTCTTTGCGACCCCAGGCGGCGTAACCCACCTTGATCGCGAAGAACAGAATGCTGAATACCACCAGCAGGAACAGGATGGTCAGCCCGGCGTTAGTGTAGGCGTTGTAGATCACGTGCTGCATCTGCCCGATGTCCTTGGCCGGTGCCAGCACCTGACCAGCGTCCAGTGCGGTGCTGTATTTCTTGGCCAAGGCCAGGAAGCCCACGGCCGGGTTGGGATCGAACAGCTTGATCAGGCCGGCCGCCGTGGTGCAGATCAGCAACCAGGTGGCTGGCAGCAGCGTGACCCAGATGTAGCGCTGGCGCTTCATCTTGATCAGCACCACGGTGCCCAGCATCAACGCAATACCGGCCAGCATCTGGTTGGAGATGCCGAACAGCGGCCACAGCGTATTGATACCCCCGAGCGGGTCGATCACGCCTTGGTAGAGCAAGTAGCCCCACATGGCGACGCAACCTGCGGTGGCCAGCAGGTTCGCGCCCCACGATTCGGTGCGCTTGAGCGCTGGCACGAAGCTGCCCAGCAGGTCCTGCAGCATGAAGCGCCCGGCACGGGTACCGGCGTCCACGGCGGTGAGGATGAACAAGGCCTCGAACAAAATAGCGAAGTGATACCAGAACGCCATGGTGTTCTCGCCAGGCAGTACTTGGTGAAGAATCTGCGCGATACCCACGGCCAATGTCGGCGCACCGCCGGCGCGGGCCAGGATGGTGTGCTCGCCGATGTCACGGGCAACCGCCTCGAGCTGCTCAGGCGTGATCAAGAAGCCCCAGCTACTGACTGTCTGAGCCACCGAAACCGCGTCTGCACCGACCACGGCAGCCGGGCTGTTCATGGCGAAATACACGCCCGGCTCGATCACCGAGGCCGCGACCATGGCCATGATCGCCACGAACGATTCCATCAGCATGCCGCCGTAGCCGATGTAGCGGGCGTTGGTTTCGTTGTCCAGCAGCTTGGGCGTGGTGCCCGACGAGATCAGGGCATGGAACCCAGAGACCGCGCCACAGGCGATGGTGATGAACAGGAACGGGAACAGCGTGCCTTTCCAGACCGGGCCGGTGCCATCAGTGAACTGGGTCAGCGCTGGCATCTTGAGCTCAGGGGCGATGATCAGGATGCCGATGGCAAGGCCCACGATGGTGCCGATCTTGAGGAAGGTGGACAGGTAGTCACGCGGGGCCAACACCAGCCAGACCGGCAGCACGGCTGCGACGAAGCCGTAGCCCACCAGCATCCAAGTGATTTGAACACCGGTGAAGGTGAAGGCTGGGCCCCAAACCGGATCCGCGGCAATCTGACCACCCAACCAGATGGAAGCCAGCAGCAGCACCACGCCGATGAGGGAAATCTCACCAATGCGGCCAGGGCGGATGTAGCGCATGTAGACGCCCATGAACATGGCGATCGGGATGGTCGCCATCACCGTGAACATGCCCCAGGGGCTCTCGGCCAGGGCCTTGACCACGATCAGCGCCAGCACCGCGAGGATGATGATCATGATCAGGAAACAGCCGAACAGGGCGATGGTGCCCGGAATGCGGCCCATCTCTTCGCGCACCATGTCGCCCAGCGAGCGGCCGTTGCGGCGTGTGGACAAGAACAGGACCATGAAGTCCTGGACGGCACCGGCCAGTACCACACCGGCAATCAGCCACAGGGTGCCGGGCAGATAGCCCATCTGCGCCGCCAGCACCGGGCCGACCAAGGGGCCTGCGCCAGCGATGGCCGCGAAGTGGTGGCCGAAGAGGATGTGCTTGTTGGTTGGAACATAGTCCAGACCGTCATTGTTGAGCACCGCAGGGGTGGCGCGGCGCGGATCGAGTTGCATCACTTTGGTGGCGATGAACAGACTGTAATAGCGGTAGGCGACCAGATAAATGGCCACTGCCGCGACCACGATCCACAAGGCATTGATCGCTTCGCCACGGCGCAGGGCGACGACACCCAGCGCGCAGGCTCCCAGGACTGCCAGCACCAGCCACGGGAGGTGGCGTAGCAGGCTGTTGTTATTGTTCATAGTTGGCTTCCAGCTGAGAGGTTGGAATTGATGGCCCTCTGAGTCTAGGGCCTGCCTGCCGGCTTTACCATCTCCAATTGCATGCCGATTTACAGCGCAACTCCACGTGGTAGAGCGGCACCGCACTGCCAAATACCTGGTAGTTCTGCCAGTTGTCCCGCCAGGGCCGATTGGCCGACCTTTGGTACTTCCAACTCAGCAAGGAAGTCGCCATGAACTCACTTCATCTCATCATCGCAGCCAGCCTTGCGGCAGGCAGCATGCACGGCAATGCCGCACCTGTAGAGCCGATGCATGGCGCAGTCGAGATGCCTATTTCCAGGCAGTACTACTGTTATCAACAAGGTGACTACAACTGGCCAGTCGACGGTTCAAACATCAAAAGCCCAGGGTGCAAAGCGGCTTACCAGCATGTGTTTAAAAAGTTTGGCAACAATGCGCAACAGGCTGTGTACCAGTTCAATCAATGGCATGAGGTGTCGAAGAACGTCGTTGATTTCCGCAATAAGGAGGCTGTCAAAAAAGCCATTCCTGATGGTCAGCTGTGCTCGGCAGGCAATAGCGTGACGGATACGAATACGAAGGCTGGGCAGGTCAATGACAAGAGCGGCTTGGACATCCCTGCCGATTGGTACGCCCAGGACTGGAAAAAAGATGACGACAACAAGGCCCACTTGCGCTACAAAATCATGGCGCCGCACAACCCTAGCTACTGGGAAATCTATGTGTCCAAGCCGGACTACGACCCCACCCAGCGGGCCTTGGAGTGGGATGACTTGGAGCTGGTACAGGAAATCGGAGATGTCCAGCCTGTCAATGGCTACTACGCGTTCGATGTCGATCTCAAAGAACACGCTGGCCGACGTGTGGTCTATACCCGCTGGCAACGTGATGACGCTGCAGGCGAGGGTTTCTACAATTGCAGCGACGTGAATATCGTCAAGTAGTGCAGGGACGAATACGCGATCATGGCTGGTCTATAGTCTGAACATCAGATGAGGACTCGCCATGACCCCGCCACATTCCGAGCGCCGCCGCTTCCAACGCATCGATTTCGACGCACCTGCCGAACTTCGCCAAGGCGAGCAGCGCTGGCCTGCCAGGCTCATCGATCTATCCCTCAAAGGCCTTCTGGTCGAGCGCCCGACCGACTGGAACCCAGACCCAACCCAGAACTACGAGGCGGTCATCCAACTTGACGCCGATACCTGGGTGAAGATGCAAGTCGAACTGCGCCATGAAGAACTCACGCGGCTGGGCTTCGTTTGCCTGTACATCGACATCGACTCCATGAGCCACCTGCACCGTCTTGTGGAACTGAACATTGCCGACAGCACCGAAATGATGCGTGAGCTGCGTGAATTGATCGAATAACAGGATCTATTAGCTGGCTAACTGCCCGACCACCGCCCCTTTCCTGTCCATCTAGACAGCTTCCTGCCTGTCTCAGGCACCGTTGTATACACCCTTTCGTACAAGCGCTTTGGGTTGGTATGCCTCCTGCAACGAGGACGCGTACGCCCCAAGGCTGCCCATGACGGCGCTTGGATCAAAAAATTGTATACAATTTGTGTAGTACCTGTAGGCAATAACTGACTACAGTAGCTCCACAACAATAAACAGAGAGCCTGCGCCATGACTACGTCCACAAACACGTCTCCCGCCCAGCGGCCAGAGGACGAAAACCTCGGCCTGGGTGCCAATCTGGCCTATGGCCTGCAGCACGTGTTGACCATGTATGGGGGAATCGTTGCCGTACCCCTGATCCTGGGGCAGGCCGCAGGCCTCAATGGCGCAGAAATCGGTATGCTCATCGCCGCTTCGCTGTTTGCAGGTGGCTTGGCGACCTTGTTGCAAACCCTCGGCCTGCCGTTCTTCGGCTGCCAACTACCCCTGGTACAAGGGGTGTCGTTTGCCGGCGTCGCCACCATGGGCGCCATCCTCAGCAGTGAGAGTGGGGGCGGGCTGCCGGGGGTGCTGGGCGCGGTGATGGCCGCCTCGCTGATAGGGCTGCTGATCACCCCGGTATTCTCACGCATCACCAAGTTCTTCCCACCGCTGGTCACCGGCATCGTGATCACCACCATCGGCCTGACGCTGATGCCGGTGGCCGCGCGCTGGGTGATGGGTGGCAACAGCGCCTCACCTGACTTCGGCAGCATGGCCAACATTGGCCTGGCCGCCCTCACTTTCGCCATCGTGCTGCTGTTGAGCAAACTGGGCAGCGCGACTATATCCCGGTTGTCCATCCTGCTGGCGATGGTGGTCGGTACGCTGATCGCCTGGGCACTGGGCATGACCGACTTCAGCAAGGTTACCGAAGGCCCTGTTTTCGCCTTCCCCACGCCCTTTCACTTCGGCATGCCGGAATTCCACATCGCCGCCATCCTGTCGATGTGTATCGTCATCATGGTGACGCTGGTCGAAACCTCGGCCGACATCCTGGCCGTGGGTGAGATCATCGGTACCAAGGTCGACTCCAAGCGCCTGGGCAATGGCCTGCGTGCTGACATGGCCTCGAGCATCCTCGCGCCGGTGTTCGGCTCATTCACGCAAAGTGCATTCGCCCAGAACGTCGGCCTGGTGGCGGTCACCGGCGTGCGCAGCCGCTACGTGGTGGCCACCGGCGGTGTGATTCTGGTGGTACTGGGCCTGCTACCGATCATGGGGCGCATCATCGCTGCGGTGCCTACCCCCGTGCTGGGCGGCGCGGGCATCGTGTTGTTCGGCACGGTGGCAGCCAGCGGCATTCGCACCTTGTCCAAGGTCAGCTACCAGAACAACGTCAACCTGATCATCGTCGCCGCTTCCCTGGGCTTTGGCATGATCCCGATCGCCGCACCGGCCTTCTACCATCAGTTCCCCAACTGGTTCGAAACCATCTTCCACTCAGGCATCAGCTCGGCGGCGATCATGGCCATCCTGCTGAACCTGATCTTCAACCATTTCACGGCAGGCAACTCGGACCAGCAGTCAGTGTTCGCTGCCGGCTACGAACGCACCATTCGCTACTCGGATATCTCCGCACTACGCGACGGGGACTATTTCAAGGATGGCAGGCTGTTCGATGCCGAAGGCCACGAGGTGCCGATGAGGGGCCAGGACGAGCACGGCAGCGAGCCGGCCAAGCGCGCGGCGGTCACCGAGCACTGATCCATCAGGTGGGTGTTGTACAGGGCCGATGCGCATCGTCGGCCCTTTTTTTTGCCAGTGAATTATTCGAACAAGGCATCCAGCGCCTGCTCTAGACGCGTCACGGCGATCACCTCCAACCCTGCAGGCGCCTCTTTGGGTGCATTGCCCTTGGGCACGATGGCGCGCTTGAAGCCGTGCTTGGCAGCCTCCTTGAGCCGCTCCTGGCCACTGGGCACAGGCCGCACCTCACCCGACAGGCCGATTTCCCCGAACACCAGCAGGCCATGGGCCAGCGGCCGATTGCGCAGGCTGGACATGACGGCGGCGAGCAATGCCAGGTCCGAAGCCGTTTCCAGTACTTTCACACCGCCCACCACGTTCAGGAACACATCCTGATCGTGGGTCGGGATGCCCCCGTGCCGGTGCAGAACGGCCAGCAGCATGGCCAGGCGGTTCTGATCCAGGCCCAGGGTCACGCGGCGCGGGTTGGCCAGGTGGCTGTCATCGACCAGTGCCTGGACCTCGACCAGCATTGGCCGAGTGCCTTCCCATGTGGCCATCACGACACTGCCGGGGACTTCTTCCTGGGTGCGATTGAGAAAGATCGCCGAGGGGTTGGAGACTTCTTTCAAACCTCGGTCGGTCATGCCGAACACGCCCAACTCGTTGACCGCGCCGAAGCGGTTCTTCACCGCCCGCAGCAGCCGCAGGCGACCGTCGGATTCGCCTTCGAAATACAACACGGTATCGACCATGTGCTCCAGTACCCGCGGGCCTGCCAGCGAGCCTTCCTTGGTCACGTGGCCCACCAGGAAGATCGCCGTGCCACTTTGCTTGGCATAACGCACGAGCAGCGCCGTACTTTCACGCACCTGCGCGACCCCGCCTGGGGCCGATTGCAACTGTTCGGTGAAAATGGTCTGGATGGAGTCGATCACCATTACCCGTGGTTTTTCCTGACGGGCGGTGGCGATGATGGTCTCGATGCAGGTTTCGGTCATCACCTTGAGCTGGTCCTGGGGAAGGCCCAGACGCCTGGAGCGCATGGCCACCTGCTGCTGGGATTCCTCGCCGGTGACGTACAGCGCCGGCATGCCGACGGCGATGTTGCACAGGGTCTGCAGCAGGATCGTCGATTTGCCGATCCCAGGGTCGCCACCGATCAACACCACAGAGCCATCAACCAGGCCACCGCCCAGCACACGGTCGAGCTCGGTGCTGCTGGTGGTGAAGCGCGGGATCTCCTCGACGCTGACCTCAGCCAGGGTCTTGATCTGCGCCTGTTGCCCCGTCCAGCCGGCGCGGCCCGTGCTGGGTGCTGCGGCGCCGCCGCTCTCGATCATGGTTTCGACCAGCGTGTTCCAGGCGCCACACTCGCCGCACTGGCCAGCCCATTTCGGAAAAGTCGCGCCGCACTCGGTGCAGCCATACAAGCGCTTGGCCTTGGCCATGGGTGGGTGCCTCCGGGCAAAACCTGCATGATACCCGAGGCTGGCCGTGCCCCGAATGCCTTGGGATGCGACAAAACTATTCGGTGCGACGGAAGTCACTACCCCTGAATGCAGCGCATGAAGCGTTTAAGTGGCTTACACTGCGTTTACCTCACCATTTGTTACAAAGGAATCGAAACATGGGCATGATCAGTGAGTTCAAGGCCTTCGCGGTCAAAGGCAATGTCGTCGACATGGCGGTAGGTATCATCATCGGCGCGGCCTTCGGCAAGATCGTCTCGTCCTTCGTCGGCGACGTGGTCATGCCACCGTTGGGCCTGCTGATCGGCGGCGTTGACTTCAGCGACCTGGCCATCACCTTGAAGGCAGCGCAAGGCGACATCCCGGCCGTGGTGCTGGCCTATGGCAAGTTCATCCAGACTGTGATCGATTTCGTGATCATCGCTTTTGCGATCTTCATGGGCGTCAAGGCCATCAACCGGCTCAAGCGCGAAGAGGCCGTGGCGCCAAGCGTACCGCCCGCGCCGTCCCCCGAGCAGACCCTGCTTACCGAGATTCGCGACCTGCTCAAGGCTCAGAACCGGCCCTGAAGTGCACCGTTACAGGCTGCAGGAAGCGGCAAAGCTTCATGCACCGCTGCGCCCCTGTAGCCTGTAGCGGCACGCCGGCTACCAGTACGTCTCGACGGCCACCTGGCCCGGCCGTTTGCTAAGGCTCAATTGCAGATCACGGGCCTTGAGCACCTTGCGCGTTTCATCGATCATTTCAGGGTTGCCGCACAGCATGATTCGCGAATGCTCCGGTGACAGCTCAAGCCCTGCCGCCCTTTCCAACTCGCCGCTTTCGATCAAGGTGGTGATGCGCTGATTCAGGGCGCCTGGATGTCGCTCACGTGTCACGACCGGGATGAACTGCAACTTGCCGGCATGCTCGGCCAGGTACTCACGCTGCTCCAAGCCAGCAATCTCGTCCAGATAGGCCAACTCTTTGGCCTCACGCACCGAATACACCAGCTTGATGTTGTCGAAGCGTTCCCAGGCTTCGAAGTCCTGCAAAATCGACATGAACGGCGCGATGCCTGTACCCGTGGCCAGCAACCACAGGTCGCGTCCGTCGACAAAACGGTCGAGGGTGAGAAAGCCAAAGGCTTGCCGCTCCACCAGGAGCGAATCGCCCTCACCCAGTCGGCTAAGCTCACTGGTGAATTCGCCACCCGGCACTACGATTGAAAAGAACTCAAGGTATTCGTCGTGGGGTGCACTGACCATGGAGTAGGCGCGCCAAACCACACTGCCATCAGCCTTGGTCACGCCCAGGCGAGCAAACTGACCGGAGCGAAAGCGAAAACCCGCATCACGGGTGACCCGCAGGCTGAAGAGGTTCGGCGTGAGCGGCTGAACCTCGAGCAAGGTCTGGCGGGTGAATTTTTCGTCGCTGGCGGTCATGTCGGGCTCCATATCTTGGGGCCCTACAGTGTCGCGCAAAGCGCCCGCGATAAAAACCACTGGGTTTTTGCGGCTTCGAAAGTTGTACAAAGATATACAGAAGCACAGCACAGTTATAGCGAAAAAGACGGACACACCGGTTTGGAGCTATCTACACTGCCTTCGAACCCATACGGACTGGGCCGCGTCGCCCTTGGAGACTCACATGTTTCACTGGAACCCCGAGCACCTACACGCCCTGGTGAGTGAGCGTAATCCTCGGAAGCTGTTCGACATCGCGGTGCATCTGGTTCAGGATCTGGGTTTCGAGTATGTGGGACTTAAGCTTCGCATTCAGATTGCTACCCAGACACCACGGCATTACTTGTACAGCAATTACCCCAGCGCATGGATCGAGCGCTACCAGCGCGGAGAATTCTACAAGCAGGACGCAGCGGCTGCGCTCAGCCACCGCTCGACCAATCCTGTGGTATGGAGCGATGAGGTCTACCGCGAGGCACCGCATTTTCGCGAGGCAGCCTGCGAGCATGGCCTGCGTCATGGCTGGACCCAGTCCTTGCATGATCTGCAGCACAACGAAAGCCAGATGAGCGTGTCCAGGCCGCTGCGCACCGTCGAGACCGCCGAGCTGTTCGAAAAAGCCGGGGCCATCCAGTGGTTGTGCCATACCGTACATGCGGTGCTGAGCGCGCATCACCTCGATGCACTGTGCCCCTCCCAGCCCAAAATGAGCGAACGCGAGTTGGAAGTGCTGAAGTGGTCTGCGGCAGGCAAGACTGCTTCCGATGTCGCCTGCATCCTGTCACTGTCGCAGAGTACGGTGAACTTTCACATTCGCAGCGTCATTACCAAGACCAACGCCGCCAACAAAGCGGGCGCTGTCGCCATCGCCGCGTTGCGCGGCTGGATCTGATCCCGGGCCTGCGAGCCCAGCCAAAGCCCTGTAGAATCGCTCGACTAAGCCCGCAGCGAACGGTTGCGGGCAGCTTTGTACCCGAGCCAGATTGCCATGCCCCTGTTGACCACGCCCTTCGCCGAACTCGATCTGATCCGCCAGCCGGACCAGGCCAACGATCCCTTGCAGGCCTTTGACGCCGCCGATGAGTACCTGCTCGAACAATTGCATGCCCAGGCGTTGCCAGCCGGCAGCCGTGTGCTAGTGCTCAACGACAGTTTCGGGGCGCTGGCGGCAAGCCTCGCCAGGCACCTGCAGGTGACCAGCAGCGGCGACTCCTACCTTGCTCAACTCGCGCTGGCCAAGAACCTGGCACGTAACGGCCTGCCTGCCGACAGCGTTTCGTTCGTGCCTGCCTGTCAAACCTGGAACGGCCCCTTTGATCGGGTAGTGGTCAGGGTGCCCAAGACGCTTGCCTTGCTCGAAGATCAACTCATTAGGCTGCAAGGGCACCTGGCGCCGCAGGCGCAGGTGATTGCCGGGGCTATGATCAAGCACCTTCCCCGTGCTGCCGGCGACTTGCTGGAAAAGTATGTCGGCCCTGTGCAAGCCTCGCTGGCACGTAAAAAAGCCCGGCTACTGACCGCCACGGTGGATGCGCGCCCTGCCTTTACATCGCCCTACCCCAGCCGCTATCGCCTCGAATCGCCAGCGCTGGAGTTGCTCAACCATGCCAATGTCTTCTGTCGTGAAGGCCTGGACATTGGCACACGGGCATTTCTTCCGCATCTGCCGGATAACCTGGGCAACGCCCGGGTCGCGGACCTGGGTTGCGGCAATGGCGTGCTGGCCATCGCCAGCGCTCTAAAAAATCCAGACGCCCAGTACACCTTGGTGGACGAGTCGTATATGGCCGTGCAATCGGCACGGGAAAACTGGCAGCGTGCGCTGGGTGATCGGCCAGCCGACTTCCTGGCCGCAGACGGCCTGGCCGGCATCGAAAAACAGTCATTGGATGTAGTGCTGTGCAATCCGCCCTTCCACCAGCAGCAAGTGGTGGGTGACGTGCTGGCCTGGCGTATGTTCCAGCAGGCCCGCGAGGCGCTGGTGGTCGGCGGCGCCTTGTACATCGTGGGCAACCGCCACCTGGGCTATCACAGCAAGCTTGCCCGCCTGTTCCGGGGCGTGGAGCAGGTGGCGGCAACGCCCAAATTCGTGGTGCTCAAGGCGCGCAAGTAACTGTCGACTAGGTGGAACAGCGTACGGCGCCTGGGTGAGCAGGCGCGTTCGGCGTACTACCGGCTGATGCCGGGGTTCAGTGGGTGGTCAAGCCGGCTGCGCTCATGAACAGGCGCATCAACCATGCCGCCACACCCAGCGCGGCCACACTCAACGCCCAGATCAGCACCAGCCAGCCCAGGCGCTGCCACAGCGGTTTCTTGCTTGCCACGTCCTGATCACGGGTCATGGTGCAGTCTCCTAGTGATAGCCTTGGTCATGGGTGACCTTGCCGCGGAACACGTAGTAGCTCCAGAAGGTATAACCCAGGATCAGCGGTAGAATGAACAGCGTTCCCACCAACATGAAGCCCTGGCTTTGCGGTGGCGCGGCAGCCTCCCAGATCGAGATCGATGGCGGGATGATATTGGGCCACAGACTGATGCCCAAGCCACTGTAACCCAGGAAGATCAGCCCCAGCGTCAACAGAAACGGTGTGTAGTTCGCGCTGCGGGCTACTGCCTTGAACAGGTTGTAGAAGGTCAACAGCACCAGGATCGGCACCGGCATGAACCACACAAGGTTGGGCATGCTGAACCAGCGGTCGGCAATCTGCGGATAGGCGATTGGCGTCCACAGGCTGACGACACCCATGACGGCCAGCAACACGAGCGCCAGCGGCCGCCCCAGCTTGTGCATCTGCTCCTGAAGCGGCCCTTCGGTCTTCATGATCAGCCAGGTACACCCCAGCAGTGCATAGGCCACGATCAGCCCCAGGCCGCAGAACATGCTGAAGGGTGTCAGCCAGTCCAGCGAGCCGCCGGCGTAATGCCGATCCACCACCTTGAAGCCTTCGATGAAGGCGCCCAGCGCTACGCCTTGGAAGAACGTCGCCACCAGAGAACCCCAGATGAACGCCTTGTCCCATAGATGGCGGCCAGCATCGGTGGCCTTGAAGCGAAATTCGAAGGCCACGCCACGGAAGATCAGGCCGATCAGCATCAGGATCAGCGGTAGATAGAGCGCTTCGAGCACGACCGCGTAAGCCATCGGGAACGCGCCGAACAGCCCCGCGCCACCCAGCACGAGCCAGGTCTCGTTGCCATCCCAGACCGGTGCGACTGTGTTCATCATCACGTCCCGGTCACGCTCTTGTTTGACGAAGGGGAAGAGCATGCCGATGCCCAGGTCGAAACCGTCCATCACCACGTACATCATGACGCCGAAGATGATAATGACGGCCCAGATCAGTGGAAGATCGATACCCATGGCTCAGTTCCCCTTGCTCAGGTCTGCAGTGGTGGCATCGCTGCCTTCGTCGGCGGCGGACAATGGCCGCGCCGGCGTGCGTTTGCGGCCAGGACCGCCCGGACGCTGCTGATCGCCTTCGCCGGTATGCGGGCCCTTGCGCACCAGGCGCATCATGTAGGCGAACCCGGTGCCGAACAGCGCGAAGTACACCACCACGAACGCCACCAGGGTGAACCCCAGCTGGGTATAGCTGTGGTTGGAAACGCCGTCGGCTGTGCGCATCAGCCCGTAGACCACCCAGGGCTGGCGGCCGATTTCGGTGGTGAACCAGCCGGCGAGGATTGCCAGCAACCCGGAAGGCCCCATCCAGGTCACGAAGTGCAGGAACGGCCGCGAGGTGTACAGCTTGCCGCCCTTGCGCAATACAAGGCTCCACACGCCAGCGGCGATCATCAGCATGCCCAGCGCCACCATGATGCGGAAGGACCAGAAGATGATGGTGGAGTTGGGCCGGTCTTCAGGCGGGAACTCCTTCAAGGCCGGCACCTGCTTGTCAAGGCTGTGGGTGAGGATGAGGCTACCGAGCACCGGGATCTCGATCTTGAACCGTGTCGTTTCAGCTTGCATGTCCGGGATGCCGAAGAGGATCAACGGAGTAGGCTCGCCGGGGCGGTTCTCCCAATGCCCCTCGATAGCGGCGATCTTCGCCGGTTGATGCTTGAGGGTATTGAGGCCGTGGAAGTCGCCGATCACTGCCTGGATCGGCGCGACGATCAACGCCATCCACATGGCCATGGAGAGCATCTTGCGCACTGAAGGGTTGTCGCGCCCCCGCAGCAGGTGCCAGGCGGCCGACGCGCCCACGAAGAAGGCGGTGGCGACGAACGCCGCCGTGGCCATGTGCATCAAGCGGAACGGGAACGAAGGGTTGAAAATGACAGCGAACCAGTCGACCGGAATCACGCGACCGTCGATGATTTCGTGACCTTGCGGGGTATGCATCCAGCTGTTCGAGGCCAGGATCCAGAACGTGGAAACCAGCGTTCCGAGCGCCACCATGCAGGTAGCGAAGAAATGCAGCCCACGGCCCACGCGGTTCCAGCCAAAGAGCATCACTCCCAAGAAACCTGCTTCGAGGAAGAAAGCAGTCAGCACTTCGTAGGTCAACAAGGGCCCGGTGACCGAACCTGCAAATTCGGAGAAACGGCTCCAGTTGGTGCCGAACTGATAGGCCATGACCAGGCCCGAGACCACGCCCATGCCGAAGTTGACTGCGAAGATTTTCGACCAGAAGTGGTACAGGTCTCGATAGACCTGCCTGTCTGTCTTGAGCCACAGCCCTTCGAGCACCGCCAGGTAACTGGCCAGGCCGATGGTGATGGCAGGAAACAGGATATGGAAGGATACGGTAAACGCGAACTGGATCCGGGCAAGATCCAGTGCCTCCAGACCGAACATAGGTGCTACCTCATCAGATAATCCGGCGGTCGGGCACTCGGCCCTTTCGCCCACTGCCCCCACATAGTCGAGTACGGCATGTTGGAATTGTTCTGTTCGATGTGCAGGGATTGCGGCCAAAGGCCGAAATCGTCGGGGATCGTTGCAAACGTAACGATTGATCCAGGTCAACGATATGAGTCAAGCATAGCCCCGAACAGCCCGGTGCGAGGTGTGGTTGTTTGCCGCGTGACCGGTTGCCCCACCCCCTGTTCAGCGGCACGGAAACTGTGTCGAACACGGTAAACAGCAACTATTTGTTACATACAGATGATAGGCTGCGGAGCTTCCTTGCATCGAGGTCACAGGTGTCCGATGTCCGAGACTGAACCGCTGCTGTTGCGTCATCATCGCCCTTTTCTGGCGTTCTGGCTGGCACGGGTCTTCACCGCCAGCGGATTCCAGATGTTGACCGTGGCGATTGGCTGGCACCTGTATCAGCTGACCGGCAACGTGCTGGACCTGGGGCTTGTGGGGCTGGTGGAATTTGCACCCCGTGTGCTGTTCATGCTGCATACCGGCCATGTGGCCGACCGCTATGACCGGCGCAAGGTCGCCGCTCTGTGCCAAGGCCTGCAAGGGCTGATCGCACTGGCCCTGGCGCTGGGCAGCGCCACGGACCAGGTCAGCCGCGAGTTGATTTTCGTGCTGGCGTTTCTGCTCGGCGCCACCCGTTCGTTCGAGATGCCGGCGACCCAGGCGCTGTTGCCCAACGTCGTGCCCGCGGGCCTGTTTCCACGAGCGGTCGCCGCTTCGGCCTCTGCGACTCAGTCGGCCACCATCGTGGCCCCCGCCGTGGGCGGGTTCCTGTATGCCTTCGGCAGCGGCTGGGTCTACGGCCCGACTGTGGTGCTTTATGCCATAGCCTGTGGGCTGACCCTGAGCCTGCACGTGCGAGGACAGGTCGTTCAACGCGGCCGTGCCACCGTCGAGTCGCTGCTGGCCGGCATTCGTTTCATTCGCAGCCGACCGGATATCCTGGGCGCCATCTCGCTGGACTTGTTCGCCGTGCTACTGGGCGGGGCCACGGCGCTGCTGCCGGTATTTGCCAAGGACATCCTGCTGACAGGCCCGCTGGGCCTTGGGCTGCTGCGTTCGGCGCCCGCGGTGGGCGCGTTGCTCATGTCGGTGTGGTTGGCGCGCTTTCCCTTCGAGCGCAAGGTGGGCCGAACCATGTTCACGGCAGTTGGCGTCTTTGGCGTGGCCACTGTTGCGTTCGGCCTCTCGACGTCCTTCTGGTTTTCCCTGGCGGTCCTGGTGGTGCTGGGCGCTGCCGACATGATCAGCATGGTCATTCGAGGCGCCTTCGTGCAGTTGCATACCCCGGATGAAATGCGCGGGCGCGTCAGCGCCGTCAACGGGCTGTTCATCGGTGCCTCCAATCAGCTCGGCGAATTCGAATCGGGGGTCACCGCGCACTGGTTTGGTACGGTCCCGGCCGTCGTCATGGGTGGGGTGGGGACCCTGGTGGTGACGGGGGTGTGGATAAAACTGTTCCCCACCTTGGCCAACCGAGACCGTTTGCACGAAGGCTGAAAAGCCACCCCAGCGGCCCTGCACGCCATGCGCACCGGGCGGGGCCGGTCTATTCTCAGACGGCCATAGGCCCCTGCACGGCATGCTGGTATGATGCGCGGCTTTTTTCTGCCCCATAGAAATCACGGCAGCCGGTACGGTCTGTGCTTTGCTGATGGGGTCGACATATTCATGGCGCCGGGGGCGCCTCGGGGAGCGGGCATGCTGGAAAGGCTGTTTCAACTAAAAGCACACAACACCAATGTGCGCACCGAGATACTGGCGGGCGTCACCACCTTCCTGGCCATGGCCTACATTCTCTTCGTCAACCCGAGCATCCTCGGCGAGACGGGCATGGACAAGGGTGCGCTGTTCGTCGCGACCTGCCTGGCGGCGGCCATTGGCTCGACCACCATGGGCCTGATCGCCAACTACCCGATCGCCTTGGCGCCGGGCATGGGCCTGAACGCATTCTTCACCTACACCGTGGTGCTGCACATGGGGCACACCTGGCAGGTGGCTCTGGGCGCGGTATTCCTGTCGGCGGTGATGTTCTTCCTGCTGTCGATCTTCCGGATCCGGGAATGGATCGTGAACAGCATTCCCCTGCCCCTGCGCTCGGCCATTGCGGCGGGTATCGGGTTGTTCCTGGCGTTGATCGCGCTGCACAACGCGGGCATCGTCGTGGATAACCCTGCGACTTTGGTTGGCCTGGGTGACCTGCGCCAGCCGGCACCGATCCTGGCCACCCTGGGCTTCTTCCTGATCGTAGGCCTGGAAGCGCTGAAGGTGCGCGGCGCCGTGTTGATCGGCATTCTGGCCGTGACCGTGGCCGCCATTGCCATGGGCGTGACGCCATTCGGGGGCATCGTGTCCATGCCGCCTTCGCTGGCGCCGACCTTCCTGCAACTGGACATTGCCGGGGCGCTGGATGTGGGCCTGGTGAGCGTCATCTTCGCTTTCCTGTTCGTCGACCTGTTCGACAACTCCGGTACCCTGATTGGCGTAGCCAAGCGCGCCGGGCTGATGGGCAAGGACGGCCACATGCCGAAGATGGGCCGTGCCCTGATTGCCGACAGCACCGCGGCCATGGCCGGCTCGCTGCTGGGCACCTCGACCACCACCAGCTACATCGAGTCTGCGGCTGGCGTAAGCGCCGGGGGCCGTACGGGCCTAACGGCCATCGTGGTCGCCGTGCTGTTCCTGCTGGCCCTGTTCTTCGCGCCGCTGGCCGGCAGCGTACCGGCATTCGCCACTGCGCCAGCGTTGCTGTTCGTTGCCGTGCTGATGGCCTCGGGCCTGGCGGAAATCAACTGGGACGATGTCACCGAAGCCGCCCCGGTGGTGGTTACCGCGCTGGCCATGCCGCTGACCTATTCGATTGCCAACGGCATTGCCTTCGGCTTCATCGCCTGGACCGCCGTGAAGCTTATTTCCGGGCGTCGCCATGACCTGAACGCGGCCCTGGTGATTCTTTCCATCCTGTTCGTCATCAAATTGGGTTGGTTCAACGCATGAGTGCTGCATTCGACCCTAGCGCCTACGACGCGCAACTGCAGGATAAGGCCGCCCGCTTGCGTGCGCTGCTGGCCCCCTTTGGTGCGCCAGAGCCTGCCGTGTTCGACTCGCCGCGCGCGCACTATCGTCTGCGTGCGGAGTTCCGCCTGTGGCGCGAGGACGGCCAGCGCCACTATGCGATGTTCGCCCCTGGCGAGAAGCACAAGGCTATCCTGATCGACGATTTTCCGATTGCCAGCGAGCGCATCAACGACCTGATGCCGCGCCTGAAGGCGGCCTGGCAGGCCAGCGAGGCATTGAGCAATCGCCTGTTCCAGGTGGAATTCCTCACCACCCTGGCCGGTGATGCGATGGTCACCCTGTGCTACCACCGCCCGCTGGACGAAGCGTGGGAAGTGGCTGCGCGGCAACTGGCTGAAGACCTGGGAGTGAGCCTTGTCGGCCGCTCCAAGGGCAAGCGCCTGGTCATCGGCCGTGACTATGCGGTTGAAAAGCTCGACGTGGCCGGCCGTGTGTTCAGCTATCGCCAGCCTGAAGGTGCATTCACCCAGCCTAACGGCGCCGTGAACCAAAAGATGCTGAGCTGGGCCTTCGAGGCCATTGGCGAGCGCGATGACGACCTGCTCGAGCTGTACTGCGGCAACGGCAACTTCACCTTGCCGCTGGCCACCCGGGTGCGCCAGGTGCTGGCCACGGAGATCAGCAAGACCTCGGTCAATGCTGCACTGAGCAATCTGGCCGAAAACGCTGTGGATAACGTGCGGCTGGTGCGCTTGTCGGCTGAAGAGCTGACCCAGGCGCTGAACGAGGTGCGCCCGTTCCGCCGCCTGGAAGGCATCGATCTGAAAAGCTACGCATTCGGCACGGTCTTCGTCGATCCGCCGCGCGCCGGCATGGACCCGGACACCTGCGAGCTGACCCGGCGCTTCGAGCGGATCCTGTACATTTCGTGCAACCCGGAAACACTCGCGGCGAACATTGCCCAGCTCCACGATACCCACCGGATCGAGCGTTGCGCGTTGTTCGATCAGTTCCCCTACACCCACCACATGGAAAGCGGTGTGCTGCTGGTGCGGCGCTGAGCCTGGACCCTGTGCAGGTCGGGGCCGATGAAATTGAATTCAGCCGCCCCGGCAATCTCCAATGCGCTAGACAGCTGCCGGTGCTCTGACACCTGAGGCTGTGTTGAACTAATATTTGTCTTCTTGTTTCACGCTCTGGAGAGCACTCATGGAATGGCGAAAAGGCCGGCGTAGCGACAATGTGGTCGATGCACGGGGCGCAGGTGGCGGTGGCATGCGCTTTGGCGGTGGCAAAGGGCTGGGGCTTGGCGCCATCTTGCTGATTGTCGGGATCGGCTGGCTGACGGGCCAGGATCCCTTGCAGATCCTCGGTCAACTGACTGGCCAGATGCAGCAGCAAGCGCCTGCCGTGACCGATGGCAAGGCGCCACCGGCCAATGACCAGCAGGCAGAATTCGTCGCCTCCGTATTGGGCGACACCGAAGACACCTGGCAAGCCCTGTTCGCCCAGTCCGGCAAACAGTACAGGGACCCCAAGCTGGTGCTGTTCAGTGGTCAGGTGAATTCTGCCTGCGGCTTTGCCACCGCGGCGGTCGGGCCGTTCTACTGCCCGGCGGATCAGCAGGTGTACCTGGACATGTCGTTCTTCCGGGAAATGGAAACACGCTTCTCGGCTGCCGGCGACTTCGCCCAGGCATACGTGATCGCCCATGAAATCGGCCACCACGTGCAGACCCTGCTTGGCGTCTCGGCCAAGGTGGATGCGGCAAGACGCAGCGGCCAGCGCATGGAAGGCAGCAATGGCCTGCTGGTGCGCCAGGAACTGCAAGCTGACTGTTTTGCTGGCGTGTGGGCCTACCAGGCACAAAAACGCCTGAACTGGTTGGAACCTGGCGATGTGGAGGAAGCGCTCAATGCCGCCAATGCCATCGGTGACGACCGGCTGCAGCAACAAGGTCAAGGGCGCGTGGTGCCGGATTCGTTCACCCACGGCACCTCGGCGCAACGCGTACGCTGGTTCAAGGCCGGGTTCGCTCAAGGCGACGTCGACAGCTGCGACACCTTCAGCGCGCGTAATCTCTGAACATGTTCAGCGTTGCACCTGATTGATTCGACTATTGCAGCACCTGTGGTCGCTGAAACGCGCCGTATCGCCCTTACGGCTGAAAAAGCGTTTCAGCTTCCTCGCCAACGGCCGATAACTCCAGCACGATTGAGCGGGCATCCAGAATAACAACGCCTTGCGATCGGAGATCAAAAGAGCGAAAACAACTTCTGGAGTGCGTGCATGAACAGCTGGTTTGCCAATATCAGCGTCAACCTCAAACTCGGCCTGGGCTTCGGCTTGGTGCTGATCCTGACCGGCCTGCTGGCCCTGGTGGGCTGGACGAGCCTGGGCGGTCTCATCGACCGCAGCAACTGGATGAGCGACATCGGCCAGTTGAACAAGGACCTTACCGACCTGCGTATCGCCCGCCTGCAATACATGATCGCCAACGGCGATGACGCCGCTGCTGCCAACACCTTGGCCAAGCTCGACACCTTCAGCAAGCAGCAGGCTTACCTGGAGCACACGTTCAAGAGCCCTGAAAACGTCAAGTTGCTGGGCGAACTGGGCGACATCATCAGCGCCTACAAGGTATCGCTGTCCAAGATGCGCCAGGGCTATGACGCCAGCCGTGCCGCCCGCGCCGCCATGACCCGCGCCGGTAACCAGGCTGACCAAGCCATGGAGGCATTGAGCCAGGAAGTCATGGCTCGCCCAGAGGCCGACAGCGTGCGCCTTGCGCAGTACCAGCTGATCAGCAAGGCCCGCCAGCAGCTGATGCAGGTGCGCATCGATGTACGCGGCTACATCGCCGACAACACGGCGGACAATGAACAAGCGGCTCTGCGCCAGCTCGATGCGGCGCTTGCGGTGGTCGATAGTCTCAAGCGTGAGCTGTCCGGCCCAAGCGAGCGGGTGCAACAGCTCGAGCGCGCAGTCACCGACTACCGTGAAGCTACGCGTCAATTCCGCGATGCCGTGGCCACCATTACCAGTGCGCGCGCCGAGATGACGGTCCAGGGCGCGGATATCGTCAAGCACAGCGATGCGCTGTACAAGATCCAGCTGGAGCGTCGCGACGTCGAAAGCAGCCAGGCGCGCACCTTGCAGACCATCGCCACCCTGCTGGCATTGCTGGTGGGCATCGTGGCCGCCGTCCTGATCACCCGGCAGATCACCCGGCCGTTGCAGGACACCTTGGCCGCGGTCGAGAAAATCGCCAGCGGCGACCTGACCCAGCAGTTGCATGTCACCCGCCGCGACGAGCTGGGGGTGCTGCAGCAAGGCATTGCCCGCATGGGCACGACCCTGCGCGAGCTGATCGGCGGCATTCGCGATGGCGTGACCCAGATCGCCAGCGCTGCCGAGGAGCTGTCAGCCGTGACCGAACAGACCAGTGCCGGTGCCAACAGCCAGAAAGTCGAAACCGACCAAGTGGCTACGGCGATGCACGAGATGGCCGCCACGGTTCAGGAAGTGGCGCGCAATGCCGAACAGGCTTCGCAGGCGGCCACAGGTGCCGATGGCGAAGCGCGGGCCGGGGATCGGGTGGTGGGCGAGGCAATCTGCCAGATCGAGCGCCTGGCGCAGGACATGCACCGCTCCACCGAGGCCATGACCGCGTTGCAGCAGGAAAGCCAGAAAATCGGCAGCGTCATGGACGTGATCAAGTCGGTGGCCGAGCAGACCAACCTGCTAGCCCTCAACGCGGCCATCGAGGCGGCGCGTGCGGGTGAAGCCGGGCGCGGTTTTGCCGTGGTGGCAGATGAAGTGCGCGGGCTGGCCCAGCGTACGCAGAAGTCGACCGAGGAAATCGAGGAGCTGATCGCCAGCCTGCAGCATGGCACCCAGCAGGTGGCCAATGCCATGCAGGGCAGCCGCGCCTTGACCGACAGCAGCGTCGAACTGGCGCGCAAGGCGGGTGAGTCGCTTGAGAACATCACAGGCACCGTGTCGAGCATCCAGTCGATGAACCAGCAAATTGCCGCTGCGGCCGAGCAGCAGAGCGCGGTGGCTGAAGAGATCAGCCGCAGCATCCTGAATGTGCGCGATGTGTCGGAGCAGACGGCCTCGGCCAGCGACGAGACGGCGGCGTCGAGCGTTGAGCTGGCGCGGCTTGGGGGTGAGTTGCAAATGCTGGTCAGCCGGTTCCGGGTTTGACCTGAAGCAGAGGGTTGGACGGTGGGCCGTAGCAGAGGCGCCGCAGCAGTTTGTGCAGCCTGTCGTGGAGCTGGTTACCTGGGGCCGCTTTGCGGCCCATCGCGGCCGGTCCGGCGCCCCGGCAAGGCCGCTCCCACGGGTTTGCGTATCCAGAGGCTACCCGAATCCTGTGGGAGCGGCCTTGTGCCGCGGTAGGCCGCACAGCGGCCTCAGCTTTTGTTGCGGTCCCCAGCCATTGGCTGAATGCCAGCACTCCGGCGCGCCATCAGCCCTTTCACTTCACTACCATCCCTACCCCACGACCACGCGGGTCGGACGCGGTCTCAAGCGTCTGTCCATTGACCCGAATGGCCTGGATGTCGCCCATCTCCCAGCCTTGGTCCTCCAACACATAACCCATCTTGTTCAGATCAGCGGCCACCTGCCCGGTCAGCGGCGCATAGCTGTCGAAATAGATCGTGTCCTTGGGCAGCAACTGGTGGTGCACCCGCTGCGCAGCCACTGCCTTGTCCAGCGGCATGCCGTAGTCGTACAGGTTGTTCATCACCTGGAAAATCGAGGTGAAAATACGCGACCCACCCGGCGTGCCGATCACCAGCTCCACCTTGCCGTCACGGGTCATGAGGCTGGGGCTCATTGAAGACAGCATGCGCTTGCCCGGCTCGATGGCATTGGCATCGCCACCGATTACGCCGAACGCATTGGCAGCACCTGGCTTGGCGCTGAAGTCGTCCATCTCGTCATTGAGCAGGAACCCGGCCCCCTTGACCACCACGCCACTGCCGTAATCGAGGTTGAGCGTGTAGGTGTTGCTGACTGCATTGCCGGCTTTGTCGACGATGGAGAAATGCGTGGTCTGGTGCGGCTCCAGCCCTGGCTTGACCTGATCGGTGGCGGAAATGGCCTTGGGATTGACCTGGGCTGCGCGCTTGGCCAGGTAATCCTTGGCCACCAACTGGTCCACGGGCACTTTTGTGAAAGCCGGGTCGCCAAGGTAGTCGGCCCGATCGGCGAAGACGCGCTTTTCAATCTCGGCCAACAGGTGGATGTACTGCGCAGAGTTGTGCGCCACACCCTTGAAATCGGCGGCACGGTCCTCCTTGATGCCCAGCAGCTGGGCCAGGGCAACGCCACCGGAACTGGGCGGAGGCGCGGTGTACACCACATTGCCGCGCCAGCTGACGGCCATTGGCTCGCGCCACACGGCCTTGTAGTCCTTCAGGTCCTGCTTGGTGATCAGCCCATTGTCGGCCTGCATCTGCGCCACCAGCAGGTCGGCGGTCTTGCCCTGGTAGAACTCGCTTACGCCCTTGTCGGCGATGCGCTCGAGGGTCTGGGCCATCTCGGGTTGTTTGAACAGCTCACCGACCTTCATGCTGCCGAAGTAGTCGTTGAAGTTTGTGGCGGTCTTGAACATGCCCTGGGCATCGTTGCGGTACTGATACTGCTTGTCCGCGACCTTGAAGCCGTTTTTGGCGTAGCCGATGGCCGGTGTCAGCAGCTCGCTCCATGGCAGCTTGCCGAACTTGCGATGGGCCTCCCACAAGCCCATCACCGTGCCTGGTACGCCCGCAGCACGGGCCCCCACCAGGCTCAGGTTCTCGATCACTTCGCCCTTGTCATCCAGGTACATGTTGCGCGTGGCCGCCTTGGGCGCCACTTCACGGTAGTCGAGGAAATAGGGCTTGCCGTCCACGAACAACGTCATGAAACCACCACCGCCAATGTTGCCGGCCTCGGGGTAAGTGACTGCCAGCGTGAATGCGGTGGCTACCGCGGCATCGACCGCGTTGCCGCCTTTTTTCAGGATATCGGCGGCTACCTGGGCGCCGTACTGATCAGGCGCGGCGACAGCCCCGCCCTCCAGGGCAACGGCGTACACCGATGAGCTGCCCAACAGCGCGGCTGCCAGAGCCAGGTACTGGGAAGGGACGCTACGCATGACACATTCCTTGGGGGTTGTTCTTGTGGGACCGTCAGTAAGACCCAAGCGTCAGGCCTGTGCAATCTCACCGTCGAGAACGCGCCGCCCCTAGGCAGCAGATGTCGCGTTCAGGCAACTGAACAGGCGTAGATCGCCAACTTGCGCTGGATGAAATCCAGGAAGCATTGAATGCGCAGGGCCAGTTGGGTATTGCGGTAGTACACCGCATGGATGGGCTGACGGTGGCCGTTACTGGCCTGGGGCAGCACGACCTGAAGACGGCCGCTGCGAATGTCTTCGTGGGTCATGAAGTGCGACAGGCTGACGATGCCCTCCCCGGCCAGCGCCAGCTGGCGCAGCGTCTCGCCGCTGGACGCGACCAGCGTGGGCCGAATGGTCCAGTGCTCGCCCTGAGCATGGCGCAGAGGCCATTGGTTCAACGTCTCGGGTTGGCTGAAGCCAAGCAGGCAGTGATCGGCCAGATCCTCGACCCGCTGCGGTGTGCCGTGACGCCTCAGATAAGCCGGGCTGGCGAGTACCTGCACCGGGCTGCAACCCAGGTTGCGCGCGTGCAGGCTGGAATCGGCCAGCTCGCCGATGCGAATGGCCACGTCGGTACTGTGCTCAAGCAGGTCGATGATCAGGTCGTCGGTGTTGAGCGCCAACTCGATGCCAGGGTACTGCTGCCGGAACTCGCCTATCCAGGGCACGATGGCGTGAAGCATGAATGGCGTGGCCGCGTTGACCCGCAGGCGACCGGTGGGCGTCTGCCGGTTCATCGCCAGGCGCTCTTCCAGCTCGTCCATCTGCCGCAGCACCTGCCTTGCCTGTTCGAGAAAGAACCGTCCTTCCTCGGTCAGGTCCATGCGCCGGGTGGTGCGGTTGACCAGCGTGGTGCCCAGCTTGGCCTCCAGGCGCGCCAGGGTTCGGCTGACTGCCGAGGGCGTCTGGCCCATCTGCGCGGCCGCTGCAGAGATCGACCCACCGTCGATGACGGCGACGAACACCTGGAGTTCTTCGGATCGGGTTTTCACATCAAGGCCTGTGGATAGAGTTGCCTGGGTCTAGATAGCCGCTTGCGCGAGGGAAGTCCAGCGATGCCCACAAGGCAGAGGCCTACTGAGCCTTGCCAAACACGCGGTCCAGGTGCGCTTGATAGGCCGCTAACGCGGCCGGGACATCCGGTCGCTTCATGACGTCGGTGGCCAGGAAGGTCGGCAAGCCGCTCATGCCCAGGAACTGCTGCGCCTTGTGGAAAGGGAAGTACACCGCATCCACACCTTTGCCCTCGAAGAAGTCGTCAGCCTCGTCGAACGCTTGCTGCGGAGCATTCCACGTGAGCGACAGCATGTACTGCTTGCCTTGAATGAGCCCGCCACTGCCGTATTTTTGCGTGTGATCCGAGCGAGTACGACCATCACTGGCATACAAGCTGCCATGCCCGGCAGTGAAGACCTCATCGAGGTACTTCTTGACGGTCCAGGGGGCGCCCATCCACCAGCCTGGCATCTGGTAGATCACCACGTCAGCCCAGAGGAATTTCTCCACCTCCTCCTGCACGTCATAGCCCCCGTCCATAAAGGTCTGACGTACGTCGAAACCTGCACGGTCAAGGTGCGCCAGTGCGGCCTCGTGCAGGGTGGTATTGAGCTGCCCGGCGGAATGGGCAAACTGTTTGCCGCCGTTGAGTAGCAGGATGTTTTTCATAGGGGCCTCCCGGACCTGGACACTGATTGCAGGCAAGCAGGTTAAAGTCAGGCCAGGTTGGGAAACAGCCAATAAAAGGCAAAATACATTTGCCTCAAGATCACGAATCGACAGGGATTATTGCTTTAATCTCTAGCACTCCCGAAGCAGGAGAACGTCATGAACGAGCAGTACGCCTTCATCCTTAAAGCCAAGACACGCCCGGAAATGGCAGAAGCCTTCGAGCAACTGTTCCGGCCCTATGTCGAGCCCAGCCGCCGCGAACCCGGCTGTATCGAATACCACATGCTGCGCGATCAGCAGGACCCGAGCCTGTTCGTGTTCTTCGAAGTCTGGGCGAACAAGGCGGCACTGGATGTGCACTCGGCCCTGCCGCACATGGCCGCTTTTTTCGACCGGCGCATGGATTACCTGGAGCGCGACTTCGAAATCCAACGGGTCGACATGCTCAGCGGCTCATCCGCTAACCGTTGATCAGCAAATGCACGCCCAGCAGCATCAGGCCCACGAAGAAACAGCGGCGAAACACCTGTGCGCTGACGCGTCGACGCAGCCACTGGCCCGCCTGCATGCCAAGCAGGGCGGGCACCACCACCAGTAAAGAGGCACCCAGCGCCGGACCGCCGAGTACGCCCTGCCCGGCAAGGCCGAAGGCCAGCGCCAGGGTGGACACCGTAAATGCCAGCCCAAGGGCCTGAATCATCTCATCACGGTTAAGACCAAGGCTTTGCAGGTAAGGCACTGCCGGCATCACGAACACGCCCGTGGCCGCACTGATCACCCCGGTAGCCAGGCCGCAGACAGGACCTAGCCACCCTTCCCGTTTCCGCGCAACGCGCAAGGCCGGCCCAGCCAGCCCGTAAACGGCATAGAGCATCAGTGCGCCCCCCAGTGCATGCGCGGCCCAGGGGCCACTGCTGATGCCCAGCCACATACTGCCCAGCAAGGTGCCGATGAAAATCATGGCCAGCATCGGGCCCAGCCTGCGCAGCAACGCTTGCAAATGCCCCCCTGCCGCCAGTTGCCAGAGGTTGGTCACCGTGGAGGGGACGATCAGCAACGCAGCAGCCTGCGCAGGTGGCATAGCCAGGCCCAGCAGCCCCATGGCAACGGTTGGCAGGCCGAGCCCGATCACGCCTTTGACGGCACCTGCCAGAAGAAAGGTGGCAAATACCAGCGCAGTCAACAATGGGCCAAGGTCTTGGTAAAACGCTGTGAAGGTCATCATGTGCCCATCATGGTCAATGCATGACGTGCTGAACATCTGTCATATTCGTGGTCAGCCTATTGCCCAGACAGAGCCTCATGCATTTTGACCTCGTTGACCTGACGCTTTTCCGGCACACCGTCGAGTGCGGCAATATCACCGCCGGCGCTGGGCGCAGCCACCTTTCGCTACCGGCAGCCAGCGCCCGGATTCGTGCCATGGAAGCGTCCCTGGGCGTTGCACTCTTGCTGCGCAATCGCCGGGGTGTCTGCCCCACGCCTGCGGGGCAGGCCTTGCTGCAACATGCCCGGCTCATCGCGCAACAGGTCGAGCGCTTGCAATTCGACCTGGGTCAGTACGCGCAAGGGCATCAGGGCCAGGTGCGCTTGCTGTGTAACACCGCGGCCCTGACCCAATACCTGCCCGAACTGCTGGCGGCCTATCTGGCCGAGAACCCTGGGATGAGCGTGGATGTGCAGGAGCACCCGAGCTTGCGCATCGTGCAGGCCATCACCCAGGGCATGGCCGACCTGGGTATCATCTCCAGCGCAGCCCCTAGCGAGCATCTACAGACACGACCCTTTCGTGACGACCCGTTGGTACTGGTGACGCCGAATGATCACCCGCTCGCCAACCTTCCCACGCCGCGCTTCGTCGACAGCCTGGCCCATGGTCATGTCGGTCTCGGGCCGGCCAGTGCCCTGGCCCTTTACCTGGAAGAGCAGGCGCTGCGTGCAGGCCAGCGCATGCGCGTCAGGGTCCGCGCCGAGGGCTTGGAGGGTGTGTTGCGCATGGTCGCAGGCGGTGCCGGCGTCGGCGTCGTACCCCTGGCGGCGGTGCAGCGCTGGCAAGGGGTGTTGCCGCTGCGGGCCATGGCACTGCAGGAACCCTGGGCTAACCGGAGGTTGCTGTTGTGCGCGCGGGACTTCGCGGCCCTGCCAGGCTATGCAGCGGCATTGGTGGGGGTATTCACCGAGCGGACCTGAAACTTCTTGCAGCGCAGTCATGGTACCTGCGGCTTTACCGGCCACCAGGACTGCACCAGAATGCGCGACAACGCCCCACCAAAAAGGACTTGCCAGTGGCATCGATCTACCAGCTCAAACCCCGTTTCCAGGCCCTGCTGCGGCCTCTGGTGCAGCGCCTGTATGACCGTGGCATCACGGCCAACCAAGTCACGCTCGCCGCTGCCGTCATCTCCGTTGCGCTAGGGTTGTTGCTAGCGGCCCTGCCTCACCTCCACGGTTTGTTCATCCTGGTGCCAATATGGATGTTGCTGCGCATGGCACTCAATGCCATCGACGGCATGCTGGCGCGCGAATTTGGCCAGCAATCCACCCTTGGCGCCTATCTGAACGAGCTGTGCGACGTGATCGCCGATGCCGCCTTGTACCTGCCGTTCGCGCTCTTGGTGGGCGTGTGGCCGGCGCTGGTGGTGCTGGTGGTGCTGCTGGCGACGGTCAGCGAATACGCGGGCGTAATGGGCCCCTTGGCAGGTGCATCGCGCCGTTACGACGGGCCCATGGGCAAGAGCGACCGCGCCTTCGCCTTCGGCGTACTGGGTACCGGTGTCGCCCTGGGTTTGCTTGACGGCACCTGGGTCAATGGATTGCTGCTTGTGATCCTGGCGCTCTGCCTCTATACCCTCTACAACCGGGTGCGTCGCGGGCTGGCTGAAACCCGCTGAGTCTTCGCCCGTCGCATAAGGATATCGACCATGCGCCAAGCGCAAAGCCTGCATTTTTCCACCCATGACGGTGTCGAGCTGCACTACCGTCACTGGCCTGCCACGCGCAACGAACACCAGCCGCGTCGGGCGGTGGTGATGTTCCACCGCGGCCATGAACACGGCGGGCGAATGGCCCACCTGGCCGATGAGCTGGCCATGCCGGGCTATGACTTTTTTGCCTGGGATGCCCGCGGCCACGGCCTGTCGCCCGGCGCACGCGGGGACAGCCCAGGCTTTGCGACCAGCGTGAGCGATGTGCAGACGTTCATCGAGCACATTCAGGCCCGCCACGGGCTGGCCGAACAGGACCTGGTGGTGCTGGCGCAGAGTGTCGGCGCGGTGCTGGTGGCCACTTGGGCGCATGACTACGCACCCAAGGTACGTTGCCTGGTGCTGGCGTCTCCGGCGTTCAAGGTCAAGCTGTATGTACCTTTTGCACGCCCTGGCCTGAAGCTGCTCAAGGCCGTGCGCGGCAATTTCTTCGTCAACAGCTACGTCAAGCCACAACTGCTGACCCATGATCCGGAACGGGTCATGTCGTACAAGGCAGACCCGCTGATCAGCCGGCCCATTTCGGTGACCATGCTGCTAGGCCTGTATGAAGCCGCCGAGCGAGTGGTGGCCGACGCCCAGGCGATTCAGCTACCCACGCAACTGCTGGTCTCCGGTGCAGACCTGGTGGTCGAGCGCGCACCTCAGCAGCGCTTCTTCGACCGTCTGGGCAGTATGCGCAAGGAGATGCACGTGCTGCCAGGGTTCTTCCACGACACCTTGGGCGAACGCGAGCGGACACACGCCTTACGCCGTATTGAGCGATTCGTCGAGCACTGCTTCGCCTGCCCGGTCGAACGGCTTTCGCTGCTCAATGCGGACAAGACCGGCGCCAGTTGCGCCGAGGCCGAGAGCCTGGCCGCGCCCTTGCCCCGCCACTCGCTGCGCGGGCTTTACTGGCGCGCCACCCGTGCCGGGCTGCGCTTGGGCAGCAAGGTAGCGGACGGCGTGCGGCTTGGCTTCGACACGGGTTTCGATTCGGGCAGCACACTGGATTATGTGTACCGCAACCAGCCTGCGGGTAAAGGCAGGCTGGGCCGCCTGGTCGACCAGAACTACCTCAATGCCATCGGTTGGCGTGGCATTCGCCAGCGCAAGGTGCATGTCGAAGCGCTGCTGCGCCTGGCCATGGATCGTCTGCGCGATGCCGGCCGCCCGGTGCACATCGTGGATATCGCAGCCGGCCATGGCCGCTACATTCTCGAAGCCCTGCAACAGGTCGATCAGCGCCCTGAGTCAATCCTGCTGCGCGACTACAGCCCGCTCAACGTGCAACAAGGCGCCGCACTGATCCAGGAAAAGGGCCTGGGTGACATTGCCCGTTTCGTTCAGGGCGATGCCTTCGACCGCCATAGCCTGGCGACGCTGGAACAGCCTCCGACGCTGGCAGTGGTGTCAGGCCTGTACGAACTGTTCGCCAGCAACACCCTGGTGAGCCATTCACTGGCTGGCCTGGCGCAGGCGATGGAGGATGGCGGTTACCTGGTCTACACCGGTCAACCGTGGCATCCGCAACTGGAGATGATTGCGCGCGCCTTGACCAGCCACCGGGGTGGCCAGGCTTGGGTGATGCGTCGCCGCAGCCAGGCAGAAATGGACCAGCTGGTTGAAGCAGCGGGCTTTCGCAAGGTGACCCAACGCATCGACGAGTGGGGGATTTTCAGTGTCAGCCTCGCTCAACGGGTGCGCTGAGTGGACCTTGTGTTGGTCGCCAGCCTGCTGCGCCGGGGTCGGCAACTGGCAGGGCTCTCGGACGGCATGACCCTGCTGGCGCTCGGGTTCGGCCTGGTGCCGTTGCTCGGCGCGGCGCTGTCGCCCTGGTCGGTTGTGCCGTGCCTGCTGCTCGTTGGCCTGGGCATGCTGCACAAGTACTGGGCCATTCGCGTTGCGCTCGATGCCGAGCTGTTCGCGCACCTGGCCCAAAGCCAGGACCTGGCGGCAGACATGCAGGCGCTGGACCGCGCGTTGTTCGACCATGGGCTCAAGCCGCAGCCGACCGATGCGCGTACCTGGCCGCTGCGCAGCCGGGCTGCGCTCGGCCTGCTGCGTCGCCAGGCCCTGTGCCTGGGCCTGCAACTCACGGTGGCCTTGGCTACCGTGCTGATACTGTCTATCAAAGGATGATGAACGCTCCATGCTCGCCAACTTCACCGCCTACCTGATCACTTCGGCCGCACGCCTGATTACCGGGGCGCGAGCCCTCTGGCTGGGGTGCACGCCCCTTCCGGTGCAGCGGCTGTACTTTGCCAACCACAGCAGCCACGGCGATTTCGTCCTGCTGTGGGCATCGCTGCCCCAGACGCTGCGGCGTCGCACTCGGCCGGTAGCTGGCGCCGACTACTGGGCCAAGCCGGGTATTCGCGATTTTCTCATCCGCAAGGTGTTCAATGGCGTGCTGATCCAGCGACAACGCGACGAAGGCCAGGGTCACCCCTTGCAACCGGTGCTCGATGCCGTGGCCCAGGGCGATTCGCTGATCTTCTTTCCCGAAGGCACACGCAACCTCAGCGATGAGCCCTTGTTGCCGTTGCGAAGTGGCCTGTACCACCTGGCGGCGGCCCACCCACAGGTCGAGCTGGTGCCGGTGTGGATCGCCAACCTCAATCGGGTGATGCCCAAGGGACGCGCCTTGCCGTTACCGTTGCTGTGCACCCTGAGTTTCGGCGAACCCTTGCACCTGCAGGCCGACGAAAGCAAGCAAGCCTTTCTGGAGCGGGCTGGCCAGGCCCTGCTCGATCTAGCCCCCAAGGACGTTTGACATGCACGACAATACCTTCGCGCTGTTCGCCGGCATCGGCGCCCTGCTGCTGCTCGCCAGTGTGATCGGCCGTGTCCTGAAATGGCGCGCAGGCCCCGGGCCCCATGCGGTGATCGACAACCTCAACGCCCGCGTCAATGCCTGGTGGGTCATGGTGCTGGTGATCGGCATCGCCTTCGTCTTCGGCAAATACGGCGTGATCGTGTTGTTCTACGGCGTGTCGTTCTACGCCTTGCGCGAATTCATGACCCTCACCCCCACCCGGCGCAGTGACTACCCCGCCCTGGCAGCGGCGTTCTATATTGCGCTGCCCGTCCAGTACGTGCTGATCGCCATGGACTGGTATGGCCTGTTCAGCATCTTCATTCCGGTCTACCTGTTCCTGTTGCTGCCGATCCTGGCAAGCCTGGGGGGCGACACCACGCGCTTTCTGGAGCGGGCTTCCAAGGTGCAGTGGGGCTTGATGATCGCGGTGTACTGCGTGTCGGCGGTACCGGCGCTGATGACTCTGGAGATTCCCGGTTTTGAAGGGCGCAACCTGCTGCTTATCGCCTGGCTGATCGTGGTGGTGCAGCTCAGTGATGTGCTGCAGTACGTGTGCGGCAAGCTGTTCGGCAAGCGCAAGGTGGCGCCAAACCTCTCGCCCTCCAAAACCCTCGAGGGCCTGGTGGGCGGCGTGGCACTGGCCACGCTGATCGGCGCGCTGCTGTGCTGGATCACGCCGTTCAGCTTCTGGCAGGCTGCCCTGATGGCCCTGGCGGTCAATGCCATGGGCTTCTTTGGTGGGCTGGTGATGTCGGCGATCAAGCGCGACCGTGGCGTGAAGGACTGGGGGCATATGATCGAAGGCCATGGCGGCATGCTCGACCGCATCGACTCGGTCTGCTTCGCTGCACCGGTTTTTTTCCACTTCGTGCGTTACTGGTGGGCTTGAAGCGGCGCCAACGCCTGGTAGCGAACTAGCCTGTAGCCTGAGCTGAATCTGCATGAACAGCGCGGCCAGGCACCTGGACGTCGACTTCAGGCAACTGCACGGGCGCTTCAACACCTATGGTGACGGGTCATTCAACCAGTCACAGGAGTTGTGCCATGTCCGATTTCATCACCGTGCTGCGTGAAACCTGCCCCACCCCGGTCGTGGACGCTACCAAGTGGAAACGTATCGGCGGCGACCCGCACACCGTGAACCTGAACGCCTACCTGTCAGCCGACGGCAGCAAGATCATGGGCACCTGGATCTGCACCCCAGGCAAGTTCGAAGTCAACTATGACAAGTGGGAATACTGCCACTTCCTCGATGGCTACTGCATCGTCACCCCGGAAGGCGAGGAACCGAAGCACCTCAAGGCAGGTGACGTGTTCGTGATCGAGCCAGGAATGAAGGGCACGTGGGAGGTGGTCGAGACGGTGCGCAAGTACTTCGTCTTCGCCTGATTCGCAGGCGCAGGGGGCGCGATGAGCCGCCCCCTGCACGTTCATGACGTGCCCCTTTGCTCACTGTGGCTTGCGATAGGCCTCAATGATGGCTGAAAAGTCCTTGCCACCCTCCCCACGCAGGCTCATGGCCTGATACAGCTGTTGCGCAACGGCGCCAAGGATCACAGGCTGGCGGGCCTGACGCGCAGCTTCAGTGGCCAGCCCCAGGTCCTTGAGCATCAATTCGGCGCCGAAGCCGCCGGTGTAGCCACGCGAAGACGGCGCCGTGTCGATCACGCCAGGCCAGGGATTATAGGTGTCGGAGCTCCAGCAGCGTCCGGTGGAGCTGTTGATGATCCCTGCCAGCACCTGGGTGTCGATACCCAAGGCATTGCCCAGTGCCATGGCCTCGGACACACCGATCATCGAAATGCCCAGCAGCAGGTTGTTGCAGATCTTGGCGATCTGCCCCGTCCCCACTTCGCCGCAGTGCACGATGTTGCGGCCCATTTGCTCGAGCACCGGCTTGAGCGCTGAGAACAGTGCGTCGCTGGCCCCGACCATGAACGTCAGCGTACCGGCCGCCGCCCCACCCGTGCCCCCTGAGACCGGTGCATCGCCCATGTCCACGCCCTTGGCGGCCGCCGCCTTGGACACCTCGCGGGCGGTTTGCGGGTCGATGGTGCTGCAATCGACGGTAGGCGTGCCAGCTCGGATCCCGGCCAGTACCCCATCGTCATCGAGGTAGACGCTGCGCACGTGCGCGGCGGCCGGCAACATAGTGATGACCAGGTCGCTTTCGGCCACCGCCTCGCGTGGTGAGGCGCTGACCTGCCCACCCAGGGCGCCGAGTTCTGCCAGTACCTCCTTGTTCAGGTCGAACAGGGCAAGGTGGTGACCGGCCTTGATCAGGTTGCGGGCCATGGGGGCGCCCATGTTGCCCAAGCCAATGAATGCGATACGCATGTCGTGCTCCTTAGCGCAGGCTGATGGTGGTGTTCACGCCGTCGTTGATACTGTCGTCATCGAACCAGCGGGCGGTAACCGTCTTGGTCTGGGTGTAGAACTGCACCACCTGCTTGCCGTACGGCCCCAGGTCTCCCAGCTTGGAGCCGCGCGAGCCGGTGAAGCTGAAGAACGGTACGGGTACCGGGATCGGGATGTTGATGCCCACCTGCCCGACGTCGATCTCGCTCTGGAACTTGCGCGCCGCCGCGCCGCTCTGGGTGAACAGACCGGTCCCGTTGCCGAACGGGTTGGCGTTGACCAGTGCGATGGCCTCGTCGAGGGTATCGACCTCGAGCGTGACCAGCACCGGCCCGAAGATTTCCTGGGTATAGACCTGCATGTCGGTGGTCACCCCGGAGAACAAGGTGGGGCCGACGAAGTTGCCTTGCTCATAGCCCGGCACCTTGACGTCGCGGCCATCGAGCTCCAACGTGGCGCCTTCTCGGATGCCGCTCTCGATCAGGCTCAGTACACGCTCCTTGGCCCGCTTGGACACCACCGGCCCCACATCGGTACCCGGCTCGCAGCCAGCGTTGACGCTGAGCTTGCTCGCCGCCTGCTTGATGTCCGGCAGCCATTCGCGGGCCTTGCCCACCAGCACCGCGACCGAGGTGGCCATGCAGCGCTGGCCTGCGGCACCAAAGGCCGCCCCTACAAGGGCATTCACGGTCTGCGTACGGTTGGCGTCCGGCAGCACCACGGCATGGTTCTTGGCGCCCATCATCGACTGCACGCGCTTGCCATGCTGGCTGGCCAGGTTGTAGACATGGGTACCCACTTCGGTCGAGCCGACGAAGGAAATCGCCTTGATGTCCTGGTGCGTGCACAGGGCATCGACCACGGCCTTGCCCCCATGGACGACGTTGAGCACACCGGCCGGCACCCCGGCCTCCACGGCCAGCTCGACCAGCAACAGCGTGGACAACGGGTCCTGCTCGGAGGGCTTGAGCACGAACGTATTGCCACAGACGATGGCCATGGGGAACATCCACAGCGGGATCATCGCGGGGAAGTTGAACGGTGTGATGCCGGCGCACACCCCGATCGGCTGGCGCAAGGTGTAGGTATCGACACCGCCTGCCACGTTTTCGGCGAATTCGCCCATTTGCAGGGTGCCGATGGAAGCCGCGTGCTCAACCACTTCCAGGCCACGGAAGATATCGCCCTCGGCGTCGGCCAGTGTCTTGCCCTGTTCGGCGCTCAGCACCTGGGCGATGCGCTTGCTGTGCTCACGAATCAGCGCCTGGAGCTTGAGCATGATGCGCATGCGCGCGCCAATCGGCGTATGGCGCCAGGTCAAAAAGGCGCGCTGGGCCGCTGCCACGGCGGCGTCCACCTCCTCGGTGGTGGCGAACGGAACACGCGCCAGCACGGCCTGGGTGGCCGGGTTGACGATATCGCGCCACTCGCTCGTTCGGGACTCCACCCATTGGCCATCAATCAGCAGCTTGGCCTGCTCGACCTTGGTCTGGTCAGGTGACTGGGGTGCGTTCATCTGCGTTCTCCTTGGAATTATTGTCAGGACGAGATCGCCAGCGCCGTCGCTAACGCGGGGTGGCGTGAGAGGGCATGTTTCGAGTATAGATGTGCAAACATCCTACAAGAACGCATAAAAATTCCGGATCATCATGCAAAAAGACCTCACATCCCTGAGCGCGCTCAACTGGGACGACTTGAAGTTCTTTCTTGAAGTAGCCCGCACCCGCAAGGCCAGCAGCGCGGCCAAACGCCTGAGCGTGGACTACACCACCGTCTCGCGGCGCATCACGTCGCTGGAGGGGGCGCTTGGCACCTTGTTGTTCGAAAAATCGCGCACCAGCGGATTTGTGCTGACGGCAGAAGGCCAACGCCTGCTCGGTTATGCCGAGGCCATCGAGAGTACGCTGCACATGGCGTGCGAGCAGGTGTCAGGCTCCGGGGTGGCGCTGTCGGGGCATGTGCGCATGGGCTGCACCGAAGGCTTCGGCAGCTTCTTCATCACCCCGCAGCTGAGCCACTTCGTCGATGCATACCCGGCGATTTCAGTGGATATCCTGCCGCTGCCGCACTTCATCAGCCTGTCCAAGCGCGAGGCAGACATCGTCATCGCCCTGGAACGCCCGGAACACGGGCCCTATGTATGCTGCAAGCTATGCGACTACCGGCTGCGCCTGTACGCCACCCAGGCCTACCTGGACAGCCACGCGCCGATCCAGGCCGTTGCCGACCTGGCCGGGCATCCCTTCATCAGCTATGTCGACGACCTGGCTTTCAGCTCCGAGCTGCTGTACCTGGCCAACCTGATCCCTGGGGCCACGGCCCACCTGCGCAGTACCAGCGTGATTGCCCAGTACACCGCGGCGCTTCAAGGTCGGGGGCTGGCCATTCTGCCGTGTTTTCTGGCCGCGCAGGACCCGCGGCTGGTCACGGTGCTGCCCGATCAGGTGGAGGTGACGCGGCAATTCTGGATGTATTGCCGCGAAGACCTGCGCAAACTCAAGCGCATCACCTTGTTGTGGGACTACATCCGCGAGGTGACCGAAGCCAATGCCGCACTGATGATGGGGCAGGATACGGTGATGCGCTTTGCCAGGTCCTGCACCCAGCCCTGACGGCGCTGGCGATCATCATCCTCACACCTGCTCGAGCATCAACCCCGAGATACGTCGAACCTTGCGCTCCACGGCTTCCTCGAAGATGCCCTGGCGAGGTTCGACCAGGCTGAAGCAGTGCTTGGCACGGGTGATGCCGGTGTAGATCAGCTCCTTGGTCAGCACCGGATTGAGTGCGTCGGGCAGGACCAGTGCGGTATGGCCGAATTCCGAGCCCTGGGATTTGTGCACGGTCATGGCGAACACGGTTTCCACCTCGTTCAAGCGGCTGGGCAGTACAAAGCGTACGCCTCCCTTGCCATCGTTGCGGGGAAAGGCCACGCGCAGCAATGGCCTGCCCTGTTCGTCCGGCAGGCACAGGGCGATGCCGATGTCGCCGTTCATCAAACCCAGCCCATAGTCGTTGCGCGTGACCAACACCGGGCGGCCCTCGTACCAAGGCTGCTGGCTGTCGATCAGGCGGGCGTTGTGCAGCACCCGCGCTACCCGCTCGTTCAACCCTTCAACGCCCCAGGCGCCGCGGCGCACGGCGCACAACAGCTGGAAATCCTCGAAACTGTGCAAGACCTTGGCAGCCCAGCGCTCCCACGCAGGGTCGTCGAAGGGAGTGTCCAGCGCCGGACGCTGGCTGCCCAGTGTACGCAGGTAGCTGCGATACCCCTGAGGGCCTTCTGCGCCGCGGTCCAGGCCGTCGAGCAGCAGGCGATCGAAGGCGCGGTCATGCTCCTGTTTCAGGGCCAGGCTGTGGACGTCGGGCGGCGGCATGGCCAGTAGGTTGCGCGCCGCGTGGCTTTGCTGGCGATTGACCAACCGGGCGAGCTGGCCGATGCCGCTGCCTTCGCCGAAGCGCCGGGAAAAGCGCAGCATGACCACTTGCTGAGCCAGTGGGTGGCGCTGTTCATCACCTGGCTCAAGACCGCTTTCAGACAGCGATTGCCCGCCGATATGCTCCAGCCATGCTTGGGTCGCTGGGGAGTAGCGGCCCTGCTCGGCATCCCGGCACAAATCACCCAGCACCGCACCGGCCTCCACCGAGGCCAGCTGATCCTTGTCACCCAGCAGCACCAGCCGTGCCTTTGGCGGCATGGCATCGAGCAGGTTGGCCATCATCTCCAGGTCGATCATCGAGGCTTCATCGACCACCAGTACGTCCAGGGGCAGCGGGTTGGCGGCATTGTGACGGAAATGTCGCGAGCCTGGACGGCTGCCGAGCAGGCGGTGCACGGTGCTGACTTCAGTGGGGATATGGCCACGCACGGCGCTGCTGACCTGCAGACGCTCGACTTGCTGGCCAATGGATTCGGTCAGGCGAGCAGCGGCCTTGCCCGTGGGCGCCGCCAGGCGGATGCGCAACGGCCTGCCCGCTTCCACTGCCGGGGCCTGGAGCAAGGCAAGCAGGCGTACCACGGTGGTGGTCTTGCCGGTGCCAGGCCCACCGGTGATGATGCTGAACCCGGCGCGCGTGGCCAGGGCGCAGGCAAGCTTCTGCCAGTCCACCTGCCCTGCGAGGCTGCCGCCCTCGAACAGGGCGTCCAGACGCGCCGCCAGGTCTGGGGGTATGGCGTCGGCCTGGGTCAGGCGTTGGCGCAATGTGCTGTCGATGCGTCGTTCATAACTCCAGTAGCGGCGCAGGTAGAGGCGTTCGCCGCTGAGGACCAAAGGCCGTGTGTGCTGCCCGGGCGCATCGGCGGCTGCCACCAGCGGGCTTGCGGCAATGCGCTGGCGCCAGGCGTCCAGGTCAAGGCCGGCCAGCAGCTGGGAGGGCAACAGCAGCGGGCCGGTCAATGCATCACCCTCAGGCGGTAACGAGAGCGCGAAGTCAGGTTCGGCCAAGGTCTGCTGCAAGTCCAGGCAGACGTGCCCATGCCCCAGTTGATGGCTGGCAAGGGCGGCGGCCAACAGCAACAGCGGGTCACTGCCCGGCGCAAGCGTCTCCAGAAATGACACGAAAGCACGGTCCAGCGCCCGCAACCAGCCGCGTTCGACCCAGCGATCGAGCAGTTGCAGCAGGTCACTGCTGCGGTGTTGAGGGGCCAGGGCCAGTAGGTGCTCGGCGTGCAGGGGGGTGGGCAGCAGGTCGAGGAGGCTTCGGCTCATGGGGTGTCTCCGGCGAACAAATCATGCTGAATAGGCGCGTGCTCGCCGCGAAACAACGCATCGAGGGTTTCGATCAACTCGCGTGGGGGCTTGGCGTGATAAATGCCATGCCCGCTGCCGTTGGCCCCTCGCAGGAAAATGAAAAGGGCCCCGCCGACATGAAGGTCGTAGTCATAGTCCGGCAGGCGGGCGCGCAGCTGTCGGTGCAGGGCCAACAGGTACAGCACGTACTGCAGGTCGTAACGATGCTCGAGGATGGCTTGCTGCATCGCGGCAGGGTCATATGCCTGGATGTCCGGGCCCAACCAGTTGGATTTGTAATCGGTCACGTAGTAGCGCCCCTGCAGCTCGAACGCCAGGTCGATGAAGCCCTTGAACATGCCGTTGAGCAGCGTCGGCTGCGCAGCTGGGCGCAGTAGACCTGGATGGGTGTAGTGGGCCACCAGGCGGTCGAGTTGCTGGGCATCGACCTGATGACTGGCAAACCAGAACTCCATCTCGACCTGATAGTGGGTGAGCTGGCTGAGGGTCACGGTCAGGCCGTTTTGCGCCACTGGCATCGGTGTGTCGAGCAGGCCTGTGAGCCACTGGGTCAGCGTCGGTATCCAGCCCTCCCAACCGCGCCGGTTACAGCGCTGGCCCACGGTGCGGGCCAGCGCTTGCGGGTTGTCGCGCACCTGGGCAAAGCCTTCGCGCCCGGCCCACTCCAGCAAACCGTGGAGGAACGTGCCGGGGTTGGGACCGCGCGGGAAGCGGTGGATGTCTCCGCTATCGGCCGGGACCTCGCGCAGAACCTGGGTATCGACGCGCTCATCATCGAGCAGTTGTTGCGCCAGGGAACTGTCGACGCCCAGCGCCTGTTCGCCGATCCGCAGGGCGCTGTAAGAGGCGATCCACCACTGTTCGGCCGCCGCGCGGCGGGGCATACGGGCTGGAACCAGCTGATGCTGCAACTGCGGTGTCTGGTAGGGCGCCCGGTCCGCCTCCGGAAGCCCTGGGCAGGTAATGTGCGCGCTGGTATCGGCCAGTGCCTGCAACCAGTCTGCCAGTTGCTTGGAGTCGGCAAGCTCAGCGCCGCCGCCCAGCAGGTAGCCGAGCGCCGAGCGATGCAGGTTCGAGCGCTTGTGATTCCCGCGCTTGAGGTCGGCCACCCCCAGCCAGCAGGCGTGCTGGGCACGGGTAAGCGCCACATACAAAAGGCGCAAGTCTTCGGCCAAACGTTCGTCATCGGCGCGCTCGATCTGCGTGGCGTCCGGCGTCAGGGTCAAGTGCGCATTGCCTTGGCTGTCATGCCAGGCGAGCGGCAGGCGGCTACCGTCCACCGGTTTGCTGGAGCAGATGAACGGGAGATATACCAAGGGGTATTCCAGGCCTTTGGACTTGTGGATGGTCACCACCTTGACCAGTTGCTCGTCACTCTCCAGGCGCAGGATCTGCTCCTCGCCAGCCTGGCCTGAACTGGCCAGATGATCGGCCAGGTGCCGGATCAGCGCCTGTTCACCGTCCAGCTCGCCAGCGGCCTGCTGGAGCAACTCGGCCAGGTGCAACAGGTTGGTGAGCACTCGCTCACCGTCCGTGCGGCGAATGAGCGTTCGCGGCAGTTCGAAGTCATGCAGCAACTGGCGCAGCATGGGCAGTACGCCCTGGCGCTGCCACGTGTCGCGGTAGGCGCGAAACCGCATCACCCAGCTTTCCCACACCCGTTCGTCCTGGTTCAGGCGATCAAGCGCCGGCAGCGACAGGTCGAGCGTCAAGCTGGCTAACGCCGCCTTGAGCAGACGCTCGGAGTCCGGCTCTGCGCAGGCTTTGAGCCAGGCCAGCAGGTCATGGGCTTCCTGGGCGGCGAACACCGAGTCCTTGTCGGAGAGGTAGACGCTGCGCACGCCTCGGGCAGCGAGCTCCGTGCGGATGCGTTGCGCCTCGTGGCCATCGCGCACCAGGATGGCGATGTCCGAAGGCAGGCACGGGCGCAATTGGCCATTGGCGTGCGCAAAGCCTGCCGCGCCGCGTTGACTGGCGTTAAGCAGGCCCACGATGTGGCTCGCGCAACTGGCGGCCATCTGCTGCCGGTAAACGCCCACCGAAACCGGCTCGTCGCTGGGTAGTTGCCAGCACTGAAGTGCGGCGCAGGGTTGCCCTTGAAGCATCAGTTGCTCGCTGCGGCCCTGGGCGCGCACGGCAACGAAGGGCAGAGGGTTGTCGTGCGCCTCCCGAAAGAGGAAGGCGCCACGCCCGCCGGGACGCGCCTCGGCTTGCTGGAACACCTGGTTGACCGCCGCGACCATGCCTTCGCTGGAGCGGTAGTTGGTGTCCAGGCTGTGCAAGCGCCCTTGGGTCGCGCGCCGGGCAGCGAGGTAGGTGTAGATATCGGCACCGCGGAAGGCGTAGATCGCTTGCTTGGGGTCGCCGATCATGAACAGGCCGGTGTCGCCGTGGTTCTCGCCGATGCGGTAGATGCGTTCGAAGATGCCGTACTGGACCGGATCGGTGTCCTGGAATTCATCGATCATCGCCACCGGGAACTGCTCGCGAATCAATCCGGCCAGACGCTCGCCTGCCTCGCTGTGCAGCGCCTGCTGCAACCGCAGGAGCATGTCATCAAAGCCCATTTCCGCGCGGCGCCGCTTCTCCACTTCGAACTGCGCCGAAACCCAACTGGCGGCATGTTCGAGCAGCGCTGCATCCGGACTGGCTAGGCCCTGCAGGTCCTGTTGCAGGGTTTGCATGGCATCGAGTGCAGGGTGCGCTGGCGGCTCGCCGACTTTCCAGGCCTCGGCCAGGCCCGCAGGGGTCAAACGGGTGAAACCTGTGCCCAGGTCAAGTTCTACGCACTGCTCGTCGTTGCACCACAGGCACAACTTGTCGAACCAGGGTTCGAAATAGCGGGCCTGCATTTTCCTGCCATCCACGTGCTTGGCGGCCACGGCGTCGCGACACAGCTGTCGCAGCTCCGGTGCCCAGGCAGCCCAGGGCCTCTTGAGCCGGGCCAACTGCTCATCGCGGGCCTGCAACGCCTCAAGGATCAATGTCTCGGGCTCAGGCCCTTGGTGGGCGGCACGCACCCTGCCAAACAACGGGCGAATGCGGGGCAAGAGCGCGGCAGGGCTGACCCAATGGCTACGTACCCACGCCAGGGCCTGGCTTTGCATGCCGTAGCAGAAACGCCGCCAGTAATCGCGCACCACCTGCCCCAGCAGTTCACTGTGGTCGGTTTCCAGGGTCTGGGTGAACAGGCTACCGCTGTCGAATGCGTGCTCACGCAGCATGCGCTGGCACCAGCCGTGAATGGTCGATACGGCAGCCTCGTCCATCCACTGCACAGCCGTTTCCAGCCGGGCGGCGCTGCTTGGCCAAGCGTGCTCTGGATAATCGTCACGCAGTTGCGCCAGCAGCGGGTCGACGGCTTCGAGTTCACCGCGGAAAAACCGCGCCGCCTCGGCCAGCCGAGTCCGGATACGCTCGCGCAACTCCTTGGTGGCAGCGTCGGTGAACGTGACCACCAGAATCTGCGGCGGCAGCAGCTCTCGTTCGAAACCCTGCTCGCCACCATGGCCGAGGATAAGGCGCAGGTACAAGGCCGAAATGGTGAATGTCTTGCCGGTTCCCGCGCTGGCCTCGATCAGCTGACTGCCATGCAAGGGGAAATTCAGGGCCAATGGCCGAGCCTGGGTCATGCGTTTTTCTCCGGGTTGCCCAGGGTTTGCCAGGGGGCGTCGAACAGGGGGCGGTACAAGACCTCGCACCATCCCTCGAAGGTTTCGTCGGCCGTGAGCGCGGCGAAATCGCGGAACTGCCGGGCCAGGGCAACGCTTTCACCGCGCTCGCCGGCACCAGTGCGTTCGTCGCCTTCGTAAGCACGGGCAGCGGCAGCCATGGCTTTGTCCGGCTCGTCCTGGGCGAGCCAGGCGAATGCCGTCTTAGGCGCCACTGGCAGCGGTGCACACATGCCTGCCTGGCGTGCCACCAGCAGTTCTCCCAACAGCTGTGCTGCCGCTTGCTGGCCGACTGGCGCCAGTAGCAGGGTCACGTCACTGGCTACCAGCGCAGTGTGATAGGCGTATCCTGCGGCGCAGGCGGCAAGGTGTGTCACCCATGGCGCGATGAGGCGATGCCATTTGAGGCTGTTGCGCCCTGCACTGATGGTGTTGGGGACCGGGGTGATGCTCAGCACGCTCTGGTCATCGCCTTGGAACACGCGGCCCAGCCAGCCCTCCAGCCGATGAGGACCGTGTTCGAAATGCACGGGCAGTGCGCCCTCAACCTGCCGCGGCCAGCGTTCGAGCAACTGCCCATGGCGTTGCAGCAAGTCAGGCAGCGGCTCGATTAGGTCGTGCTGCAAGAGCTCGCCAAAACCGGCCAAGGGCAACAGGCCCTGGGCCTGCAGGCGGCGTGCTTGCTGATGCAGGGCACGCTGGGCATCCTCGGGTGCGCTCAAGGCTGCGCTGAGTAATGCTTCACTTGCGCCATAACGTTGCAAGGCGTCGAGTACGAAAGGCTCTTCGTCCGGCGTGGGCGCTTCGAGCGCTTCGAAGTAGACCTTGAGCCGCTGACTGAAGAAGTGCCGCACTGGGTGCCTCAGAAAATCGGCCAGCTGGTTCAATGTCAGCGGCTCATCATCCTGGTAGGGCGTCAGCTCGGACAGGTCGTGAGGGTCGTCGCTGTGGGCCTGGTGTAGCACTTGCCACTCGTGCGCGTAACTGAACAGCACGCTGCCTTGTTCGAAATAGCGCAGGCTGAACGGCTGCAATGGGTGTTCCTGGGTCAGGGCGTGAAGCAGTTGCTGGCCCGGATCGTGTTTGGTGTCGGCTTGCGCATCGGCCAGTTGCCATCCCGCCGCGATGTGATCGCGAAGCTGGCCGATCAGTACCGAGGCAGGACGCTCGCTGTTGTCGCGGATACTGTGGCCCACCCAGCTCACGTAGAGCTGGTCCTGGGCCGACAATAGGGCTTCGAGCAACAGGTAGCGATCATCTTCCCGACGCGAACGATCACCTGGGCGATAGTCGGTGGCCATCAGGTCGAAATCCAGCGGTGGCTGCGCGCGAGGATAGTCACCGTCGTTCATGCCCAGCAGGCAGACCACGCGAAACGGGATGGCCCGCATGGGCATGAGGGTACAGAAATTCACCGAGCCTGCCAGAAAGCGCTGGGACAATTTGCCTTGATCCAGGCCCGACAACCAGGCCTCGCGCACCACCGTAAGGGGCAGTGGATCTTGCAGGTCCACGGTTTCGCAGACATCCAGCCACGATTCGCGCAGGTCCTGCAACTGGATCAGCAAGAACTCGTCCTGCTCATCCTCGGCCAGGAAGAAGACGTGCAGCAGGGCATTGAGGCGTTCGCTCCACTCGCCGGCGTTGGCCGGGGATGACAAGGTTTGGCACGCCACTTCCAGCGCATCGAGCAACGCGACAAGCGGGCCAATCAGCGCAGCGTCCAGCCCGCCTATCTCGTCATAAGGCTCGATGCCATCGCAGGCATCACCCACACCCACGGCATACCCCAGCAACATCCGCCGCAAACCAAAGCGCCAGGAGTTCTGCTCGAGCCCTTCCGGCAAGCCCAGGCTGGCCCGTTGCTCGGCATTGAGCCCCCAGCGAATGCCGGCCCCTTCGATCCAGCGGTGTAGGGTGGGCAAGTCGCCTTCGCGAATGCCAAACCGAGCCCGTACTGCCGGCACGTCCAGCAGGTCCAGCACTTCGCTGACGGCAAAGCGGCTTTCGGGAAGTTTGAGCAGGTGCTCCAAGGCGATCAGCAGCGGCTCGCGGCCACGCTGGCCCTGGTCGGTCAAGGTAAAAGGGATGTAGCGAGGGTCTTTACGCTGCACCTGGCCGAAGACGGCCCGTATGTGCGGTGCGTAGCTATCCACGTCGGGCAACATGACGATGACGTCGCGTGGACGCAGTGTGGGATCTGCGCTGAAGCGAGCCAACAACTGATCGTGGAGAATCTCGACTTCCCGTTGCGGGCTGTGCGCAACGTGAAAGCGCACCGAACGGTCGCGGCGTGCATTGACCGGCGGCCACTGCTCACGGGATTCGGCCAGCGGGCGCAATTGAAGGATATCGTCCTGTAGCTGGTTGAGCAGCGTTACGGGTGAGCCTTCGGTGAACAGGTCGATGCGTCCATCGCTGAAGACACCCTGGTAACTTCCTGGGTCGTCGTAGCTGTCGAGCAGATTGATGTAGTCGCGGCCTTGCTTGCCCCAGGCTGCCAACAGGGGATGTGCGTGTTGGTGCAGTGACTGGTCATCGAGTTCCAATGGCATGCCGGGCCGGCGTTGCTGACGCTTGTACTGGTGCCGCAGCAAGTCCTTGTCGGCCACGATATCGGCCCAGTGATGGCGACAAGGATTGTGCACGCATAACAACACCTGGCTGAAACGGGCGAGACCGGCCAGCGCTTCGAGCGTCTGGGCCGGCAGCGAGGAGATACCGAACACGATGACCCGCGCGGGCAGGTTTGCCGGGGCCTGCTTCAGGTCGTCGATACAGGCCATGAACCGCTGGTGGACGCCGGCACGGCTCTGGGCCATGCCCTGCTCGCCTACGTCCTCCAACAAGGCACGCCACAGCTCTGCCTGCCAGCAGTTATCCACAGGCAATGGCTTGCGTTCGCTGCGTGCAGTATTGAGCACATGCCGTCCTGCGGCCCACTCTTTCAACCAGTCGGCGCGGTATACCTGATATTGGTCGAACAGGTCGGCCAGGCGCTCGGCGAGCTGATAGCGTTTGCGCAGATCGCTGTCGTCAGTCAGAAAACGCCGCAACGGCTCGAAGTGCGGCCGCTCAATCAGCTCGGGTAATAGGCGCATCAAGCGCCAGGTGAGCGGTGCCTTGTCGAGCAGCGACACTTCCGGTATCTGATCGCGGCCCAACACGGTGCGGTACAGCTGCCACATGAAACTACCCGGGAGCTGCATCTCGATGGCAGCGGCAATGCCACAACCGCCCTGGTCATCCTCTAGGGGGTCTTCGGCCAAAGCGAGCTTGAGCCATTGGGCGATACCATTGCTCTGAACCAGCGCGATTTCGTTCTCTAGAGGCGCCAGGGGGTAACGGCGCATCCAGCTCACCACCAGGCTGCGCAGGTCGTCGGGGCGATTGCCGTGGACGATCATGAAGCCAGGCTGGAGGTGAGTACTGGACATCGGCAGGTCTCTTTAAGGGCGAGTTGACTTGGGCAGGAACGATATCACGGCGCGGATCAAGGGCGGGGCCGTAGCAAGGTGTGGAAGCGTTGATGCGGGGTATTTAATGCTCCAAGGCATAGCAGTCGCGTGCTCACACCTGCTGCTCAATGGCGGTTGCTCGTTTGACGACACCGACGCTGATACGTAAGTTTTTCA
>NZ_JBICMI010000075.1:0-84420 GCF_043106155.1 Pseudomonas sp. FYR_7 | reverse complement strand
CGCGTAGCGACCCTAAATTAACAGCATTACGTCAAGGGTCGACACTTATAGCAGTTCGAAGCCCTGCTGTTGCACCGCCTCGGAGTCCAGGCCCACCTGGACGTTGAACGCCCCGGGCTCGGCAACGCGCTGCAGCTGGCCATTGTAGAACTTCAGGTCTTCTTCGCCGATGCTAAAGGTCACGGTCCGTGTTTCGCCGGGCTTGAGCATGAGCTTCTGGAAGTTCTTCAGCTCCTTGACCGGGCGGCTCATCGAGGCGGACACATCCTGCACGTACAATTGCACAACGGTCTCGCCGGCCACCTTGCCGGTATTGCGCACCACGATGCTGGCTTGCAACGTGTCCCCGCGCTTGAGCTTGTTGCCAGAAAGCGCCAGGCCCGACAGTTCGAACGTGCTGTAGCTCAAGCCGTAACCGAAGGGATACAGCGGCCCGTTGGGTTCTTCGAAGTACTGGGAGGTATAGTTGCCGGGTTTGCCAGGCGTAAACGGACGGCCGATACGGGTGTGGTTGTAGTACATCGGAATCTGCCCGACCGAGCGTGGGAAGGTGATCGGTAGCTTGCCGGAGGGGTTGTAGTCGCCGAACAGCACGTCGGCAATGGCGTTGCCACCTTCGGTACCGGTGAACCAGGTTTCGAGCAGGGCATCGGCCTGCTCGCGCTCCCAGCCGATGGACAGTGGCCGGCCATTCATCAGCACCAGCACCAGCGGCTTGCCGGTGGCCTTCAAGGCCTCGATCAGTGCACGCTGGTTGGCCGGTACCTGCAACGTGGTGCGACTGGAAGATTCATGGGACATGCCGCGCGATTCGCCGACCACCGCCACGACCACGTCCGCCTGCTGCGCGGCCTTGACCGCTTCGTCGATGAGCACCGCAGGTGGGCGAGGGTCGTCGACGATTTCCGGCGCATCGAAGTTGAGGAAGTTCAGGTAGTCGAGGATGGCCTTGTCACCGGTGACGTTGGAGCCCTTGGCATAGAGCAGCTTGCCCTTGCCCTCGATGGAGCGGCGCAGCCCTTCGCGCACCGTGACCGAGTGGGTGGGGCGCCCGTCTGCTGCCCAGCTGCCCATCATGTCGATCGGTGCGTCGGCAAGGGGACCGACCAGGGCGATGGTGGCATCTTTACTGAGCGGCAGCGTCTGCCTGCGGTTTTCCAGCAGCACCAGGCTGCGGCGCGCCACGTCGCGCGCGGCGTCGCGGTGCAGGCGGTCCTCGCCGTAGTAGTCCTTGAGGTCGTTCTGCGCCGCGCCGATGCGCACGTAGGGGTTCTTGAACAGGCCCATGTCGTATTTGGCGCCCAGCACTTCGCGCACGGCCTGATCCAGCTCTGCCTGGCTCACGTCGCCCGCCTTGAGCAACCCTGGTAGCTCCTCGCCGTACAAGGTGTCGTTCATGCTCATGTCGATGCCTGCCTTGATCGCCAGCTTGGCCGCCTCGCGACCGTCACGCGCCACGCCATGGCGGATCAGCTCCTGGATGGCGCCATGATCGCTGATGGTCACGCCCTTGAAGCCCCACTCCTTGCGCAGCACGTCGTTCATCAGCCAGGTGTTGGAGGTGGCCGGCACGCCGTTGATCGAGTTCAGCGCAACCATCACACCACCGGCGCCGGCATCGATCGCGGCGCGGTAGGGCGGCAGGTAATCGTTGTACATCTTCGGCAGGCTCATATCGACCGTGTTGTAGTCACGCCCGCCTTCCACTGCGCCGTAAAGGGCGAAATGCTTGACGATGGCCATGATGCTGTCCGGGTTGGCCGGGCTGCTGCCCTGGAACGCGCGGACCATTACCTGGCCGATTTTCGCGGTCAGGTACGTGTCTTCGCCAAAGCCCTCACTGGTGCGACCCCAGCGCGGATCCCGGGCGATGTCGACCATCGGCGCAAAGGTCATGTCCAGTGCGTCGGCAGCCGCTTCGATGGCCGCTGTGCGGCCGACCTTGGCGACGGCGTCCATGTCCCAGGTGGCGGCCATGCCCAGGCCGATGGGGAAGATGGTGCGCTCGCCATGTACCGTATCGTAGGCGAAGAACATCGGGATCTTCAGCCGGCTGCGCATGGCCGCGTCCTGCATCGGCCGGTTTTCCGGTGCCGTGCGCGAATTGAAGGTGCCGCCGATGCGTCCGGCGGCGATCTCCTCGCGGATCTTCTCCCGGGGCATTTCAGGGCTGATGCTGATCAGGCGCAACTGCCCGATTTTTTCGGCCTCGGTCATCTGGCTGATCAGATGGTCGATGAAGGCCTGTTTGTTCTCGAGCGGCGGCGCGGAAGTGGCGGCGACAGCCGCCTGGCTGACGAGGCCCATGGCCAGGCCCAGCAGAGACAGTTTCATCATGAATTCCGTAAGGGGGCCGATGCATGGTCAACGGTGACACATGCATGGGCGAGGTTTTCGGGCGGCTGTTGTTGTACGATTTGCACGCAGATCTTCCTGCGGCGGATTATGCCTGAATCCGCCGCGTGCTGACGAAGCCCCGTACACCGGGAAAACAACTATAAGAACGCTCACGAGAACACGGCATGACCCCGCTTGAACCCTACCAGCAGCGTCAGCTCGCTGAAGCCATGGCCGGTGTTGGCCGGCGCACGGATGTCGCGTTGCTGGCGGTGCTTGCCCGCCGCGCCGATGATTACGCCTATTTCCCACTATTCTGGTCCGCCGTGCTGGCGCTGGCACTGCCAGGCGTGCTGCACGCGGTGCTGGGCTGGCCCAGCGTTCGCGGCCTGATCGTTGCCAATGTGCTGCTGTTCGTAGGCCTCTGCGTGCTGTTGCGCAGCCCGCGCCTGGAACGCTGGACCGTACCGCGGGCTTGGCGCCGCTGGCGAGCGTCGCGCCTTGCCACTCGTCAGTTTCTCGACCTCGGCGCTCAGGCCTTTACAGGCGCCGGATGCGTAATGATCTTCGTCAGCGAGGCCGAGCAGTACGCACAACTGCTGATGGACAAGCAGGCCGCACTCTGCCTTGACGACGCGCTGCGCGTTACGCTCACTGACCGTCTGGCCAGCCAGGTTCGTCAGGGGCAAGCGCTGCAGGGCATGATCGAGTGCGTCGAGGCGTGCGGCCATCGCCTTGGCCAGCAGGCGCCACGCGCACTTGCATGCAGGCATCTGCCCCAGCCGCTGGTAATCCTCGACTAACGCAACCCTGGCCGACTGTGCGGGGGTGTAGAATACGGCCCCCGCTATTGGAGGTACCGTTTGCCCATGTCTGCCCTTTCTACTTCACCGGATGCGCGCGTCCAGTTTCTCGACCTGCTTCGCACCGGCCTGCAGGGCAACACCGTGGTCAAGCTGGTACTGGCGCGGCCTGTCGGCACCGACCCGACCCTGCAACGCATCATCGCCAAGCCCTTGCTGGTCAAGGGACAGGCGAACCTGTCCCTGGTCTACCGCCACCAGACCCGCGACATCACCCGCAACCTGCCGCTCGATGATGCTCTGCAGTGCATCGCCGAACTGTTGCCAGAAGGCTTTCGCAATGCCCACCTGTTCGATGCAGAGGGTGAGCTGCAACTGACCTTCAGCAAGAAGGGCAAGCCCATGCTGCAGCGCCATGGCGCCCAGGCGCCCCGGGAAACCGTTGGCAGCAACGGGCATGACCGTGAGAAAAAGCGCTACCTGGACATTGCCCGACCGTTTCTGCGTGACCTTGGCGTCACGGACGCCCAGGGCGCACTGATCCCGTCGATGTCGCGCAAGTGGAAGCAGATCAACAAGTTCATCGAGGTCTTCGACCACGCCCTGGCCAATGCCCCCTTGTCGAGCGAGCAACGCCTGCGGGTGGCCGACTTCGGCTCGGGCAAGGGTTATCTGACCTTCGCCATGCACGATTACCTGCGCAATACGCTGGGCCGCGATGCCCAGGTAACGGGCGTTGAGCTGCGCCAGGACATGGTCGAGCTGTGCAACGCCGCCGCCGCGCGGCTTGAACACCCAGGGCTGGAGTTTCAGTGCGGCGATGTGCGCAGCGTGGTGCCCGATGCCATCGAGGTGATGATCGCGCTGCACGCCTGCGACGTGGCGACCGACTACGCCATCCATACCGGCATCCGCTGCAACGCGGCAATCATCATGTGCTCACCGTGCTGCCACAAGCAGATCCGCCCGCAGCTGCAAAGCCCGGGCCTGCTGCAACCGATGCTGCAATATGGCCTGCACCTGGGCCAGCAGGCCGAAATGCTCACCGACAGCCTGCGTGCACTGTACCTGGAGGCCTGCGGCTACGAGACCAAGGTGTTCGAGTTCATATCCCTGGAGCACACCAACAAGAACAAGATGATCCTGGCCGTCAAGCGGCGCCAGCCAGCGGATCAGTCAGCCTTGCTGGAGAAGATAGAACAGCTCAAGGCGTTCTACGGGGTGAAGGCGCATTGTCTTGAAACGTTGCTGCGGGCGGATGGGTTGCTTTGAACCTGATGCGCCCCAGCCTTGGATATGCTCATCCTTGCTTCGCTGCTCATGAGCGCGTTTTTATGCTGCAGCCATGCTTGATCAACCAGCTTGGGCAATCAATCACACAGTCGTGCTTGCCAGCCCCAGCGGATGCGTCTGGGCATCGAAGAAGTGCAGGGCCGTGTCCGGCATATCTTCGAAGCGGCTGGTGAAATGACGCTTCTGGTTGATGACCGATGCCTCTCCCAATGGGCGTATGGCAATGGCCAGGTGGCTGGGCCGGGCTGAGCGGATGGCGTCGAGCAGGTGCCGGTCGTTGCTGTCCAGGTGCTGACCGAACAGGCACATGCCCCGGTGTTCACTGGCCAACTGGCCCAGGCTCCAGCTCAGGTAGTCCGAACTACGGATGGCACGCAGCTTTTCGTCGCTGCGCTCTTCGTTGACGAACAGCGGCACTTCACCTGGCACATTCACGGCGAACCCTTCGAGCATTTCAACGCTGCTGGCACTGCGTTGCCGGGTAGTGCCGTCAGGCAGCTTGAGCAGGTGCATGCCACCGTGCAGGTGCAGCACCCGCGTGCCTTGACCCGCCGTTCGGCACACGTCGAAAAAACCCTGCTCGTCGAACAGTTCGGCAAAGCCCTTCGGATCGTGCTGCACGGCCCAGACCAGCAGCAGGTCATAGTTGCTGGTATAGACGTTGCGGTAGCCGCGCAGGGCCTGGTTGAGGGTGCTCAGGGCGGCTTCGGGCATTGCCGACCAAGGCATGTGCACGGTGCGCACGGCGTGGATCAGCGCCTCCTTGATGGAGTAATAGCGGTTCAGCGGCGCGGTCGAGTTGATGGCCAGCGCAGCGTTGGTACGCACCGTGGTGTTGAGGGCGGTCAGCACTGGTTCGAACAGCTCGGAGCTCAATGACTTGAACAAGGCCTGATCGCTGATGGCCAAGCCCTTCTTACGCCCGGCCCGTTGCGCCTCCTCGTACAGCGAGAAATACCCGAACGGCTTCCAGAAGGCCCGGCTTGCGCCGTTACCGACCATGAGGGTTTCACAGGGGTACTGGTCGGCAAGGTCTGACCAGGGGAGAAGAGTGGCGTCTAGTGCGGGCATGCTGGAGTCCGTAAAGCGGGATCCGGCAGACTTTACCACGTCAAGCCTAGGCCATGAGTGCGCCGCGCCAGTGCTGGCAGCGCGTTGCAGGCTGCATCGGTGAGCTTGACGGCAACTGCAGGGGATTGAAAGTGAACACGAGCGGACTTGAATCCCTCCAAGGTCTTGAGTGGCCACGGGGCAGCGCCTAGCCAGCACCGGCCACACCGACACGTAGATCGTCATGTCTTTACCTGAACAGGAGATCTGTCATGGACACCTATCATGTAAGCCCTGCCAATGACGGGTGGGAACTGAAGAAGGCAGGTGCTGCGCGCGCTTCAAAGCACAGCGCGACCAAGCAAGAACTGGTGGGGTCGCTGGCCACATTCTTCGAGGGCAAGACAGCCTCGGTGAAGATTCACAAGGCCGATGGCACCATCGAGCAAGAGCGCACCTACCCTCGCTCCGCTGACCCGCGGCGCACCAAGGGTTGATACTGGTCAGCGCCGCGCTGCTTGGCATCGACATACACCAGTGCCATGGGCGCGGCCTCTATAAGTGGTTGCTTGCCAGCTTTCTGATCGGCAAGCGCATTCGTGCCAGTGTCGCGATCCAGGCCTACCGGCTGCTGGTCGATACCCATGGCCTGGACACCCCAGGCAAGCTGGCGAGGTGTCCGCATCACACGCTGGTGAAGCTTCTGGGTCAGGCCGGTTACGCCCGCTACGACGAATCCACGGCCCGGCGGCTGCATCGCTTGGGCAGTGGGCTTGAAGCGGAAATGGATGAGGTGTTGCTCAATGCGGCGGTGGACATGGCGCACGCCAATACATGGCTGCTGGGATTTGAAGGCGTGGGGCCCAAGACGCTCGAGATTTTTATGCGGGAAGCGGCGGTGGTACTGCAGCATCAACGTGTGCAGTGAGGATGGGCGGTAGAGGAAGCGTAAGCCATGTGAACGCTGGCTTGAAGATGGAGCGGGTAGAGGGAATCGAACCCTCAACTAAAGCTTGGGAAGCTTTCGTTTTGCCACTAAACTATACCCGCATCTGAGCTGCACTTTTTACCAGAACGTTCGGCAAATTAGAAGCCCGCGTTATAAAAAATGTCTTTTCCCTCCGCGCTCCTGCGCCTTTTCCCTACGTCACAAGGCTCACCTATACGGCAGCGATTTCCTCGAGCGTGAGTTCTCGGTATGCCCCCGGCGGCAGGTCCATGTCCAGCGCGATCGCGCCCATGCGCTCCCGGTGCAGCTTGACCACCTTGTTGTCATAGAACCCGAACATGCGTTTGACCTGGTGGTAGCGCCCTTCGACGATGGCGAGCCGGGCCAGGCGCGGCCCGATGATCTGCAGGTCGGCCGGTTGGGTCGTCAGGTTTTCGAAAGCAAAGTGAAACCCCTCCTGAAACCGGGCCACATAGTGCTCGCCGATTTCGTCCTGGGTTTCGACCAGGTAATGCTTGGGCAGCTTGGTGGCCGGTTGGGTCAGGCGCCGGGACCACTGCCCGTCGTTGGTCAGGATCATCAGCCCGGTGGTATTGAAGTCCAGGCGCCCGGCGATATGCAGGCCCTGCGCGAGCGCGTCGGGCAGCAAGTCCATGACGGTTGGATGCTGGGGATCGTGGGTGGCGCTGACGCAACCGGGCGGCTTGTACAGCATCAGGTAGCGTGGCGGGAGGCCCGCCTGCAGCACCTCATCGTCCAGCTCGACCCGGCTGAACGCCCGTACTTCCGTTAGCGGGTCGCTGGCCACTTGGCCATCGAGCCGCACGCGACGTTGAGCCAGCATCAGGCGCGCTTGCTGGCGGTTGCAGGTCGGTAGGTTGGCAAGAAAACGATCAAGGCGCATGGTCGTCACCTGCGGGCGATGCCAATTGGGCCTCGACGCCTGCGCAGCTTGGGCACAGGCAGGCACGGTCGCGCAGTTCGGCAGGCAAGGCCTGCAATACCGCCGGGTCGATGCGCACGTTGTAGCACCAGCAAGCCTGGGTGGCCTGCGCAGGATCGGCCAGGGTGCACCGGTTGAGGGCACCGCAGGCGGGGCAACGTTGATCGTCGTTCATTTCAGGTTTCACTGCAGACACGGTTGCGGCCAGCCTGTTTGGCACGATAGAGGGCGCCGTCGGCGCGGGTCAGTAGGGTGTGCAAGGTATCGCCTGGCTGCAGATGACTCACCCCGATGCTGGTGGTCAGGCGCAGGGGCTGGTCCTCGTAACTGAAGGTCAGTTGCTCGGCGCGGCGCCGGATCTTTTCGGCAGCCTCGTTCGCCTGGCGGGCATCGGCCTCACGCAGCAGCACGATGAACTCCTCGCCTCCCCAGCGGCAGAGTATATCGGACTGGCGAATGCTGCCTTGCAGGACATTGGCAAATTGGCGCAGCACTTCGTCGCCTGCCAGGTGACCATAGGTGTCGTTGAGGGCTTTGAAGTGGTCCAGGTCGATCAGCAACGCCACCAGCGGACTGTTGTCACGCTGGGCCTCGCGCAGCGCCTGGGCGGCCAGCAGGTCGAAGCTGCGCCGATTGGGCAGCCCGGTCAGGCTGTCGAGCGTGGCCAGGGCTTCGGTGCTGGCCTGGTGGCGGCGCACCATCGCATGCATCAGGGCTACCACCACAAGGGTGATCATGGCGCAGATCGCCAGGTTCAGGTACAGCGAATGACGGATCCGGTCCAGCGCCCCGGTCTCGCGTTTGTCCACCAGCAGGTACCAATCCAGTTCCGGCAAGTGGCGCACGTTCAGAAAATGGCTGTGGCCTTCAAGGTCGCGGTATTCATGACTGCCTTCGCCAGGCACCGGCTGGCGTGCCAGCACGCCGCCCAGGTCCGGGCTGTCGACCAGCGACTGGCCGACGCGCAGGCCCTGCGGGCCACCGCCTGAGCCTGTCATCAACACCTTGCCCTGGGCGTCGACGAAGACCACGGATCGCTGATAGCGGTGTTGGTACTGATCGATCATCCTAACCACGGTGGAAACGCTCAGCCCCACCCCTGCCGCGCCGATGAAGCGATCCTGGTAGTCGTGCACCTTGTAGTTGATGAACACGGTCAGGTTGTCCTGGTTGGCCATGTCCAGGTCTACATTGATCTCGTAAGGTGCCGCCTGGTCGCGCAGGCGAAAGTACCAGGCATCGCGCCAGGCCTGTGGCTGGACCTGCTTGAGCACGCCCTTGGCCTGGTAGTAGGTCAGCGTGTGTTCGGAGACGAAAAAGGACGTGAAGATGCCCTGCTTGCCCGTTACCTCGCCCAGGTAGCGGGTCATGCGCTGGGCATCCTGCTCACCGGCCAACACCCAGTCTCGAAGGAAAGTGTCCTGGGCCATCATCGAGGCGATCAGAACAGGGCGGATCAGGTCTTTCTGGATTTCCGAATAGACCGTGTCGGAGGTCAGCGGCAATTCGGTATTGATGATGCCGTCACGTATGGCGCTGCGCGAGGAGAAATAACTCAGCAGCGACGTGGCGAGGAAACCGCAGGCCAGCAGCATCAGCAGGGCGGCGATTAACGAACGCTGCGATGACGGAGCGGAGCGTGAAGGCATGATCTTCCCATGATGTGTGCCGGGCCGCACATTCTAGTGTTCCGGGCTTTAAATGACTGCAAGATTTTGTCCAGAAGTCGCAGCTGTATCAAATTATTACCAGTATGGCACTGCACGGGTTGACGCTTGTCTTATTCCATGTCGATCAACGTGTCGTGCATCGACGCTCGGCAGCGTTCGCTGCGCGGGCACCTCAGCGGTCCGGGAGGCCGCCTATGTCCTATCGAATTCTGCTTGTGGCCCTGCTCGGGCTGACGCTTGGCGCCTGTGCGCCGTACGCTGGTCGGTCGACCTACTACCGCTCCGACTATTACGTCACTGACCGATATGTCTCGCCTGGTTACGCGCCCGGCTACTACCGGTACGGTCGTTATCCGGTGGCGCCCCAGCCGCGCTACTACTACCAACCGGTGCCTCGTTACCATGCGCCGCCCGGCTACCGACCGTTGCCGCCGCCCGACGTGCGCCGCTGGCACGGCAACCCGCGCTACGATTACGGTCATCGCCAGCGCTGGGACTACAGGCGCGACCGCGATCGACACGACTACCGCAACGATGGCCCGCGCTTCCAGGATGGAGGTCGGCATCAAGGCGGCTGGGGTGACAGGCGTGGGCGAGGCCATTGATCAGGTGAGGAGCGCCCTGCGCCCGACGCGCCGCTAGTGCAGGTCCGCCAGCGGATGATGGCCTTCCCACGTCGCTTGAAAGTGTGCCTGCACCACGGCTGCGGGCACGTGGTCCACATCCGGCCAGTGCCAGCGCGGTTGGTGATCCTTGTCCAGCAGGCGGGCACGCACCCCTTCGCTGAACTCCGGATGACGACAGCAGTTCAGGCTCATCGCGTATTCCATCTGCAACGCCTGCGCCAGTGACAGGTGTCGGGCCCGCTGAATTTGCTCCCACACCAGATGAGCCGTCAGCGGACAGCCGCCCAGCATGCGCTCGGCGGCTGCCGACAGCAGCGGGTCGTCGTGCTGGCGCAGGCTCGCCACTGCCCGCCAGGCAGCGCCCGCGCAGGTGACATCCAGCAGCGCGTCGATAAGCACGCGCCGCGGCAACCACTGGGCCGCCGGCAGTGCCCGGCGGGCGCAATGCTCCTCAGCCCTGAGCAGGCTGTTGAGTTGCAACGCGGTCTGCTCCTGCCAGTTCATCTGCAGCAGTTCGTCGATCAACGCCGCTTGCCGGTCTTCACCCATGAAACGGTCAGCCAACCCCAAGTCTAGTGCATCGTGCGCATTGATAGGCGCACCGGTGAGCCCCAGGAACAACCCCAGCTTGCCCGGCAAGCGGGCCAGGAACCAGCTGGCCCCCACGTCAGGGTACAGACCAATGCTGATCTCAGGCATGGCCAGTGCGCTGCTGGGGGTCACGATGCGTACATTGGCACCTTGGAGCAAACCCATGCCGCCGCCCAGCACATGGCCATGGCCCCAGCACAGCAGTGGCTTGGGGTAAGTATGCAGGGCATGGTCCAGGCGATATTCGGCGGCGAAGAACGATGCAGCCAGCGGTGGCACGCTGCCAGGCTGCTCGCGGCACGCCTGGGCCAGCGCCCGCACGTCGCCCCCGGCGCAGAATGCCTTGGCGCCATTGCCGCGCAGCAGCACACAGGCGATGCCCGGGTCTTGCGCCCAGCTGTGCAACTGCTCGGCCAGCGTCTCTATCATCGGCAGGTCGAGGGCATTGAGCGCCCTTGGCGCATCAAGGGTAGCGATGCCCAGGCGAGCGCCATCGGCGCCTGTCAGTACTTGGCAATGAATGCTCATGGCTTACCTCATTCAAGTCACCGCTCAAGTATGGCCTGCCTGGTCGATCCCGCCGGGCACTGGTCGGATCGTTTGACAAGCGTCGGTGTCACCCCTAGTGTCGCCCCATTGTTTACGGAAGCCCCCATGACTGACGACGATCGCATCAAACTCGAACCCAGTTGGAAAGCCGCCTTGCGTGCCGAGTTCGAGCAGCCCTACATGCAGCAGTTGCGCGAGTTCCTGCGCGGTGAATATGCCGCCGGTAAACAGATCTACCCGCCTGGCCCGCTGATCTTCAATGCACTCAACTCCACCCCCCTGGATCAGGTCAAGGTGGTGATTCTCGGCCAGGACCCCTACCACGGCCCAGGGCAGGCCCATGGCCTGTGCTTCTCGGTGCAGCCTGGCGTGCCCACGCCGCCGTCGCTGGTGAACATCTACAAGGAGCTGCACCGCGACCTGAACATTCCCATCCCCAACCATGGCTACCTGCAAAGCTGGGCCGAGCAGGGCGTGTTGCTGCTCAACACCACCATGACCGTGGAGCGGGGCAACGCGGCCTCCCATGCCAAGAAAGGCTGGGAATTCTTCACCGACCGTATCATCGAGGTGGTCAGCGAGCAGTGTGAGCATGTGGTGTTTCTGCTGTGGGGGGCTCATGCGCAGAGCAAACAGAAGCTGATCGACGGCACCAAGCACTTGGTGCTCAAGTCGGTGCACCCCTCGCCGTTGTCGGCGTACCGTGGGTTTCTTGGCTGTGGGCATTTCAGCCGTGCCAACGGCTTTCTCGAGCAGCGCGGGCTTGCGCCCATCAACTGGGCGTTGCCACCGCTGTGAGCCAGACGGGGCCGTCAGGCCCCGACAGGTCATGCGGGCCGCTTGCTCATCCAGTAACGGAACAAGGGCTCGGCCAGGAACAGCACGAAGAGCAGGCGCATCACTTGCAAAGCAGTCACCAGCGGCACCGACAGTTGCAGCGTTTCGGCCGTCAGGCTCATTTCAGCGATGCCGCCGGGCATCATGCCCAGCGTCAGTGAGCGCAGATCCAAAGCTGTCAGCAGGCTCAAGCCCCAGGCGGCAGCGCCAGCCAGGGCCATGCTCAAGGCTGTGGCCACCAGCGTGCGCCCCAGAAATGCCGGCGCGCGGCGGAAGAATGCACGGTTGAAATGGCAGGCCAGGCCGCTGCCGATCAGCCATTGACCGATCTGACTGGCGCCATTGGGCAGGGCGATCTGCAAGTTGCCGGCAAGGCTGAAGGTGGCTGCCACCAGCAGCGGCCCGAACAGCCATGGGTTGGGCTGTTGCAGCCGCTGCCAGAGCCAGCCAGCTGCCACGCCCAGCGGTGCGATGAGGGCCAGCCAGGCCCAGCTGACGCTGCCGGTGTGGTTGAGCGCTACGCCATCGCCCAACAGCAGCTTGAACAGCGCCGGCACGCACAGCACCACCGCCAGCACGCGCAGGCTTTGGGCTGCGGCCACCTGGCTCAATACCGCGCCATTGCGCGCACCCAGGTTGACCATTTCACCGGAACCGCCTGGCATGCTGGCAAAGAACGCAGTGGCGCGGTCCTCACCCGAGCGGCGCAGCAACCACACCCCAAGCACGCTCGAAACGGTAGTGAACAAAGCGCCGAAGAAGATCAAGGCGAAGTGACTGCCCACTTGCTCGATGACCTGGGGCGTGAAGTGCAGGCCGATGCCAAGGCCAATGATGCATTGCCCGCAGCGCCGGCCATTGGGTATTTCTGGCAGCTGCCAAGGGCTCAGGCAACGTACCGCGATGATCGCCAGCAACGAGCCGACCATCCACGGCAAAGGCCAGCCGACCTTGCTGGCGGCGAAACCGCCAGCAAGGCCGACCAGCCCAGTTGCCCAGTACAGCGGCAACCCACGATCAGGCATCGGCCATGGCCCGGCGCTGCAGGCTACGCTTGCGCCAGATGCGCACCATAGGCAGTGCGAGCATGAGCGCTACCAGTGCCCAGACACCCATGCTGATCGGGCTCGACCAGAGAATGCCTAACTCGCCGTTGGAAATTGACAATGCCCGGCGCAGGTTCTGCTCCATCAGGCCACCCAGGATGAAGCCCAGCAGAATCGGCGAAAGCGGGAAGTCCAGCTTGCGCAGGATGTAGCCCATGATGCCGATGCCGACCATCAGGAACAGGTCGAAGGTGGTGGCATGCACGGCATAGACACCGATCCCGGTGATGATGGCGATCACCGGCACCAGGGCCCAGTTCGGCACGGCCAGGATGCGGGTGAAGATGCGGATCATCGGGATGTTCAGGATCACCAGCATGATGTTGGCGATGAACAGCGACGCGATCAGGCCCCAGACGATGTCAGGTTGCTGTTCGAACAGCAGCGGGCCTGGGGTGATGTTGTAGAGCGTCAGCGCGCCGATCATCACCGCCGTGGTACCTGAACCGGGCACGCCCAGGGTCAGCATGGGCACCAGGGCGCCACAGCAGGAAGCGCCAATGGCGGTTTCCGGTGCCGCCAGGCCACGGGCGTCACCCTTGCCGAACTTGCCGCTGGCACCGGCCATGCGTTTTTCGGTCATGTAGGCCACTGCACTGGCCAGTGTGGCACCAGCGCCTGGCAACACGCCCATCACAAAGCCCAGCAGGCCGCAGCGAATGTTCACCACGAACACCGACGCCGCTTCCTTGAAGTTAAACAGCATGCGCCCGGTGGCCTTGACCGCCTGGTGACCGTGGTGGGTCTTTTCCAGCAGCAACAGAATTTCGCTGATCGAGAACAGGCCCAGCACCAGCACGACGAACTGAATGCCGTCGGCCAGGTGCACGCTGTCACCGGTGAAGCGGTACACGCCACTGTTGGCGTCGATGCCCACCGCCGACAGGAACAGGCCGATCAAGGCGGCGATGAAAGTCTTGAGCGGCTTGTCGCCGGCCATGCCGCCCAGGGCGACGATGGCGAACACCATCAGCACGAAGTACTCGGCCGGGCCGAAGGCGATTGCCCACTTGGCCAGCAGCGGGGCGAACAGCACCATGCCGCAGGTGGCGATGAAGGCGCCGATGAACGAGCTCCAGGCCGACAGGGATAGGGCCACGCCCGCCAGGCCCTGGCGGGCCATCGGGTAGCCGTCCAGGGTGGTCATCACGGTCGATGCTTCGCCCGGAATGTTCAGCAGGATCGAGCTGATCCGCCCACCGTACTCGCAGCCCAGGTACACCGCAGCCAGCAGGATCAGTGCCGACTCCGGAGGCAAGCCCAGGGCGAAGGCGATGGGGATCAGCAGGGCCACGCCATTGATCGGGCCCAGGCCCGGCAGCAGGCCGACGACGGTACCGATCAGCGTGCCGGACAGGGCCGTGACCAGATTGTAAGGGGACAGGGCGACGCCGAAGCCCTGGCCCAGGTAGCTCAAGGTATCCATATGTCAGTTCTCCAGTACGCTCAGCAGGCCAAGGGGCAGGGGCACGTCCATGACGCGGTCGAACAGCCAGTAGAGGAACAGGCTCATGCCGACCACGACGATGGCGCTGTGCAGCCAGCGACCGCCATACAGGCGCGCCATGGGCACACCGGCCAGGATGGCGCTGAGGATGAAGCCAAGGGATTCGAAGGTGGCCGCGAAGATCAGCAGCAGGCCGATGCAGGCGGCGATCTTGGTCAAGGTCGCCTTGTCCAGCGCCGGCTCGTCGTCCTTGTGCACGATCGGCGTGGGGCGGATCGCCATGTACAGCAAGCCCAGGCTCATCAGGCCGAGCATCAGCAGCGGGTAGGCACGCGGGCCTACCGGCTCATAGGAAAACGCCGCCTGATAAGGCCAGGCCATCACGGCCAGGGCGGCGCAGACGGCCAGCAGGATCAGGGCGAAGATGCGTTGCAGGATCATGGAGGAATCCTCGGTAAGTAGCGATGGGAGCGGCACACCCGTGAACCTGGGCCAAGGCCCAGGCTAGGCACGGCAGCGTCTGCCTGCTCCCGCCAGGAAAGCCCAGCGGTCTGGATTACTGGACCAGGCCGAATTCCTTGGCCAGCATCTTGTAGTCAGCGACTTGCTTCTTGACGTAGCCATCGAGCTCTTCACCCGTCATGGCGAAGGGGAACAGTTCGCGCTGGTCACGCAACTTGGCGAAGTCTTCGGAGGCCAGCATCTTGTCGAACGATGCTTTCCACCAGGCGTAGTCTTCGTCGCTCACTTTCGGGCCGAGGTAGAAGCCGCGCACCACAGGCCAGACGATGTCGTAGCCCTGCTCCTTGGCAGTGGGGATGTCCTTCATGGCCGGGTCGTCCAGGCGCTTTTCCGAAAACACGGCCAGCAGGCGCATGTTGCCGCTCTCGATGTGCGGCATGGAGTCGGAAATGTCGGTGGAGCCTACCTGGATATGGCCACCGAGCAGTGCGGTGGCAATTTCGCCGCCGCCTTCGAGTGCCACGTAGCGCAGGTCGCGTGGGTTGATGCCGGCAGCCTTGGCGATCAGGGCGGTTTGCATCCAGTCTTGGCTGCCTACGGTGCCACCGGAGCCAATCACCACCTTGCTCGGGTCTTTCTTCAGGGCAGCGACCAGGTCGTCGAGGGTTTTGTAGGGCGAGTCGCTCTTGACCGCGATTGCGCCATAGCTGGTGCCGACGGCAGCCAGCCATTTCACTGCATTTTCGTCGAAGCGACCGAACTTGCCCTGGGCCAGGTTCAGCAGCGAACCGCTCGACCAGGCCACCAGGGTTCCCGCATCGGCAGGGCGCTGGGCCACCACGGCGTTGTAGGCCACGGCGCCGACACCGCCCGGCATGTAGGTCACGCGCATGGGCTTGCTCAGGATCTTCTCCTGCACCAGGGCGCTTTGCACCAGCTTGCAGGTCAGGTCGAAGCCACCGCCAGGCGAGGCCGGGGCGATGCACTCGGGGCGTTTGGGTTCGGCGGCCAGGGCATTGCCTGCCAGTAGTAGGCAACCGGTTGCCAGTACGATATGGCGCAGTGAAAAGGTCATGGTCTATCTCCGTAGGCGTTGTTGTTATCGGGTTACCACAGGGCGACGCTGTAGCTCACCAGCAGCCGCACTTCGTCGGCGTCACGGGCGAAATTGGAGCGGAAGGTCGCGTTTCGCAGGCGCACCGCCACGTTCTTGAGCGGGCCGTTCTGCACCACGTATTTCAGCTCGGTATCGCGTTCCCATTCCTTGCCCTCGCCACCGCTGGCACGGCTGACGTTGTCGCCGCTGATGTAGCGGGTCAGGAACGTCAGGCCAGGCACGCCGAGTGCGGCAAAGTTGTAGTCGTAGCGGGCCTGCCAGGAGCGCTCGTCGGCATTGGCGAAGTCGTTGATCTGGACGAAATTGACCAGGTATGGGTCGGCACCATCGACATAGGGGAACGCGCTGTCGCCGGTCAGCTGCTGCCAGCCGGCGCTGAACTTGTGCCCGCCCAAGGCATAACTGACCATGCCGTTGAAGGTGGTATTGTCGATGCTGCCGGCCCTGGCAGCGCCTGCGTCATCGCTCAGCGCCAGGCGCAGGTCGAAGGCCAGTGCGCCTGGGCCCACGGCTTGGGTGGCGAGCAGGCCGATGAAGTGCTGGCGGTAGATGTCGTCCAGTTGGGCGAAGTGGTAGCTGCCGGTCAGCCGGTCGTTGAACTGGTAGTCCAGCCCGGCCAGGGACAGGTTGTCTGCGCTGAACGAGCCACCGAAGCGGCCGTTCTTGTTGTTCAGTGCCAGGTCTTCCCAGTTGGTGTCGTCACGGTCCTTGGCCTTGTCCAGGCGCCCGCCGGTGAAGGTCAGGCCCTTGATTTCCTTGGAGGTGAGCAGCCCGCCTTCGAACGTCTGCGGCAGAATGCGGCCATCGTTGGGGCGAAGGGTGGGCAGAGAAGGGATCAGCGTGCCGATCTTGAGTTCGGTTTTGGAAATCTTGGCCTTGGCGGTCAGGCCGAGCTTTGAGTACTCGTCGGCAGCTTTGCCGTTGTCATGGGTCGGCAGCAGGCCGCTGCCGGTACGGTCTGGGCTTGAATCGAGCTTGATGCCCATCATGCCGAGCGCATCTACGCCGAAGCCTACGGTGCCTTCGGTATAACCGGATTCGAGGTTGAGCATGAACCCCTGGGCCCATTCGTCGCGCTTGGATTGTTGCGCACTGGTGCCATCGCGAAAGTCGCGATTGAAGTACATGTTGCGGGTTTCGAAGGTGGCCGTGCTGTCTTCGAAGAAGGCGGCCTGGCTGAGCGGGGCGACGCCGGCGAGCGCGAGGGCGCTGGCAATGGCGCTGGGGCGTGCGGCAAAGGAACGAGCAGGTGCGAATGCCTGCGGCTGCAATGACAGCATCGTTGTGGCTCCGTTTCTTGTTCTTATTCGATTGCACCTTGCTGGTGCTTTATTCGGCGCTCGGGGCGACCGTGGTGCGATGCTAGGTAACGAACCTTTCGCTAACCTTTCAGCGTGAAAGGTTTGTCGAGCCGGCTTCACAGGTCGCCGCGGCGGGGTACACTCCGCGCCATCGCCCCACCGAACAGGGACAATCCGATGCGTGTGTTGCTGGTAGAAGACCATCTGCAATTGGCTGACAGCGTGGCCCAGGCCCTGAAAGGTCTAGGCCTGACGGTGGATGTGCTGCATGACGGGGTAGCTGCCGACCTTGCGCTTGGCAGTGAGGACTACGCCGTGGCCGTGCTCGACGTGGGCTTGCCGCGTATGGATGGCTTCGAGGTGCTGGCACGCTTGCGCGGGCGTGGCAAGACCCTGCCGGTGCTGATGCTCACCGCCCGTAGCGACGTCAAGGATAGGGTCCATGGCCTGAACCTGGGGGCTGACGATTACCTGGCCAAGCCGTTCGAGTTGACCGAGCTTGAGGCACGGGTCAAGGCGCTGCTGCGCCGTAGTGTGCTGGGGGGTGAGCGCCAGCAGCGCTGCGGGCCGCTGGTGTATGACCTCGATACCCGGCGGTTCACCTTGGGTGAAGCGCCGTTGTCCCTGACCTCCCGCGAGCAGGGGGTGCTCGAAGCCTTGATTGCCCGGCCGGGCCGGGTGATGAGCAAGGAACAGTTGGCGGCCCAGGTGTTCGGCCTGGACGAGGACCCCAGCCCCGATGCCATCGAGATCTACGTCCATCGCCTGCGCAAGAAGCTCGATGGCCATCCGGTGGCCATCGTCACCTTCCGCGGCCTGGGGTACCTGCTCGAGCATCGCGATGCGTGAAAACATCAGCCTGCGTGGGCGCCTGCTGGGCAATCTGGCGTTGCTGCTGGTGGTCCTGATGCTGGCCAGTGGGCTCAGTGCCTACTGGAACGGCCGTGAGGCAGCGGACACCGCCTACGACCGAACCCTGCTGGCGTCCGCCCGCACCATCGCCGCGGGCCTGTCGCAACGCGACGGCTCGTTGAGCGCAGATGTGCCCTATGTGGCGCTCGATACCTTTGCCTACGACAGCGCTGGACGCATCTACTACCAAGTCCTGGACATCAACCAGCGGCTGATTTCAGGGTATGAAAAGCTGCCGCCTCCGCCGCCTGGCACCCCCCGCACCGATGACTATCCCGCCCTGGCGCGATTCTATGACGCGACGTATCTGGGACAGAACGTGCGAGTGGTCAGCCTGCTCAAAGCGGTGAGCGAGCCGAACATGAACGGCATGGCGGAAATCCGCGTGGCCGAAACGGATGAGGCGCGGGTGAGCATGGCTCGCGGCCTGATGGGCGATACGTTGCTGCGCCTGGGCATGTTGGCCCTGGGCGCTTTGGTGATGGTGTGGTTCGCCGTCAGTGCGGCGCTGCGACCGCTCGAGCGCCTGCGCACAGCGGTCGAAGAGCGCCAGCCGGACGATCTGCGCCCGTTGCCGGTGGTGCAGGTGCAGCCTGAGCTGCGGCCACTGGTAGGGGCGCTCAACCATTTTACCGAACGTCTGCGTGCACAGTTCGAGCGCCAGGCGCAGTTCATCGCCGATGCTGCCCACGAACTGCGTACGCCCTTGGCGGCGCTCAAGGCGCGGGTGGAGCTGGGTTTGCGCGCCAGTGAACCGCAGCAGTGGCATCAAACGCTGGAAGCGGCGGCCCAGGGCACCGACAAATTGACGCACCTGGCCAACCAGTTGCTTTCACTGGCACGTGTGGAAAACGGCGCGCGCGCAATCGCCGAGGGGGGCGCCCAGCGCTTGGACCTCAGCCAGCTGGCGCGCGAGCTGGGCATGGCCATGGCGCCGTTGGCGCACAACCGCGGGGTTGCGCTGGCCCTCGAGGCGCAGGCGCCGGTATGGCTCAAGGGCGAGCCAACGTTGCTCAACGAGCTGTTGAGCAACTTGGTCGACAATGCCCTGGCCCACACCCCCAAGGGTGGCAACGTCATCCTGCGCGTGCTCGCGCCTGCGGTGCTCGAGGTGGAAGACGACGGCCCCGGCATTCCAGAGGCCGAGCGTGAGCGGGTGTTCGAGCGTTTTTATCGCCGTAGCGCCCAGGGCAGCGGGTTGGGCCTTGCGATCGTGGGAGAGATCTGCCGGGCTCACCTGGCGCAGATCAGCCTGCATGATGGTGACAACGGCGGGCTGCGCGTGCGGGTGAGTTTCATCGCTGACTGAGCGCAGGCGGCCGGAGTACCCGGCGTCCAGACAGTGTGAAGCCCTCAGCGCAACAAGCTTCGGGCTTCGAGCAGGTCCTCGGCGTGCAGCTCGCTGCCCAGGGGCAAGCCCAGGTGTCGGTAGGCTGGCAAGGCTGCCAGCGGCCTTTCCCGACCACGTTGGCTGACACAGCGAGCGATCTGGACCACATCGATGTAGTCGATGCGGTCGGTCTGCCGATCCAGGTCCTGAACCAGGCCAGGCAGCTTGACCAGCTGTTCGGGGAACTCCCAGGCCTTGAGTATCTTGTCGCCCAGGACGGGCTGGATCAGTTCGATGACATGGTGCAGGCAGACCGGATCGGACAGCAGTTCGTTGTGCTCCTCGGCGTAGATCAGTACCGGCAGCGCGCCGATCTGGTTGACCAGGCCGCCCAGTGCCGCCTGATCAGGCTTGAGCCGCGTGTAGCGCCGGGCCAACTCGTAGCTCATCCCCGCGACTTCGAGGCTGTTGGCCCAGATTTCGCGCAGTTTCTGCTCCACGGCAGGCGAGCGCGCATGGAAGATCTGCTCGATGACCAGGCCGATGGCCAGGTTGCAGCTGTAGTTGATGCCCAGGCGGGTGATCGCCGTGTGCAGCTCGGTAACCTCCACCGTGGCTCGCAGCAGCGGGCTGTTGACCACCTTGATCAGGCGTGCCGACAAGGCGGCATCGCGGCCGATCACCCGGCTCAAGGCCGCCACGCTGATCTCGCTGTCTTCCGCAGCCTCGCGGATGCTCAAGGCAACCTCAGGCAAAGTCGGAAGTACCAGGTCATCCTTTTCGATGGCATCCAGCAATTGCGCCTGGACCATTTCGGCCAGCTTGTTCATGGACATGTCTACCGCAGTGGTGAAGCGGCCCCGCTGTCGTGGCAGGGCGGGGCTGGTCAGCGCTGGATTTCCCTGTCGCGGTCCAGTTCGTAGGGCAGGGGCAGCACCTGCAGGCGCGGGCCTTCGAGATGACCCAAGTGCAGGTTGCCATCTTCCACGGCATCGGCTGCGATCACGGCGAGCAGTTCACAGCCAGTGCCGGTACTGGCCGCCATCACCACGTCGCCCACCGAGGAGCCATGCACGGGGGAGAACAGCTGCTCCCCGGCTGCCGGCAGGGCTTGCTGATTGATGGCCAGGCGGTACATGCGACGCTTGAGCTTGCCCAGGTACTGCATGCGCGCAACGATTTCCTGGCCGGTGTAGCACCCTTTCTTGAAGCTGACACCATCTACGGCTTGCAGGTTGATCATTTGCGGAATGAACTGCTCGCGGGTAGGGCCCAGCACCTGGCCGATGCCGGCGCGTATCTGCCCTAGCAGCCATGGGTTGAGGTCACCTTCGGGCAACGTACCGGCCAGGGTCTTGCGCACCTCGCCTGCCAGCTCCGCCGGTGCCCAGAGTTCAGCGCGACCTGTGCTGACCGTTACAGCGATCAGCCCTTCTCGCCGTGCAGTGCTGCCGGCTTCAGGTGCCAATTCCAAACCCAGCGCCGCAAGCGCTGCCTGGCCGTCGTGCAGGCCGAAACGCACCCAGGCGGCGCTCTCGTCGGTCAGGGTGGCCTTGGAGAATACGGCGTACTTCTTCAGGTCGGCCAGTTGCGGCTCCAGCAGTTCACTGGCCATGGCCAGGAGGTAACCGTTGCCTTCGGGCAGAATCCTGAAACTGGACTGCATGCGCCCCTTGACCATGCAACGTGCGCCAAAGCTGGCGTATTCGGGGCTGAGGTAGTTGATGTTGCAGGTCAGCTGGCCCTGCAGGAACTTGCCTGCATCGGAGCCGCGGACAGCGAGAATGCCTTCGTGGGACAGAGGGCAGAAGAAAGCGGTATCGGCCATGGGTCATCGCGGTGGCTTAAAGTCTGGGGCCATCATAGAACGCCGGTAACAAAATAGGTAGGTGACTTAGACCAACAGCTGGCTGTCGCTTCGCGTGGCTGACTGTATACTGGCGGGCCACTCGAGGAGGGCCCCATGGTCGAACAAACTGAACTCAACCGGCTTTTCTGGCACAGCCGCCGAGGCATGCTGGAACTGGACGTCCTGCTGGTGCCTTTCACCCAGGAGGTCTACCCCACCCTCAACGAAGCCGATCGTCAGTTGTATGTTCGGCTGCTGAGCTGTGAGGACCAGGACATGTTCGGCTGGTTCATGGAGCGTACCGAGTCCGAGGACCCGGAGTTGCAGCGCATGGTTCGCATCATCCTGGACCGTGTCCAACCCAAGTGAGTGGTTCGAATGCCGCTGGCAGGGCTCACGCCTGTTGCTGGCGGCCTACCTGATCTGCCAGGTACTCGCCTGGTTCGCCGTGCTTGTCAGCCCGTTACCGTCCTGGTTGGTGTTGCTGGTGATCGCCGCGTGCATTAGCCATGCGGCTTGGACTATTCCGCGTCGTATTCTGTTGACCCATGTTCAGGCTGTCACCGGGCTGCGCCGTGATGGGGCCGGCTGGTGGGTGTTTTCCCGCGCTCGGGGGTGGCAGCCGGTACGGCTGTGTCGTGACAGCATCGCGTTGCCGTCGCTCGTGGTGCTGAGATTCATCCCTGTTGGGGCTTGGTGGGGGCGCAGCCAGTGTGTGCCCAGGGATGCGCTTGGGACAGATGAGCATCGGCGTTTGCGGGTAAGGTTGAAGTTCAGCCGCAGGCGCTGGGTGGCGCCCATACAGCCCTAACGACCGAGCCGAGCGCCGCGTCTCCTCGCTCTCGCTCTTGCTTTTAAGCGCGCGGTAGCCCAGGCGCCGCAGATCGCGACTTCAGGAGGCCGAGCGCAGGGCTTGCGGAGGGAGGTGACAGGCATGGATGCCTGTCAAGCGCTGGGCCCCAGGATGGGGCCTGCAGCGCGGTCCTCCCGGGAGCAAGCCCGGAGCGAGGGAACCCCGGAGCGTAGCGCAGGGGCCGGATGACAGGAGCAGGCGGTTTTTGCTTACTTTTTGACAAGACAAAAAGTAAGCCGCCGTAAGGGCGGAAAGGTGACTGTGCGCCACCCGTGCCAATGAATACCAACTTGCTGTATGCGCCCACGCTTTCAAGTTTCAAGTTTGATTGCGTTGGCGTGGGTATTGAAAGAGAGCATATTCCATTTGCGATGGCGACGCTTAGTCACCTTTTCGCCATTACGGCGAGTCACTTTTTGTCAAACGCGACAAAAAGTAACCAAAAAACGCTGCGCTCCATTCATACGGCCCCTACGCTGCGCTTCGGGGTTCCCTCACTCCGGTCTTGCTCCCGGGAGGACCGCGCTGTAGGCCCCATCCTGGGGCCCAGCGCTTGACAGGCATCCATGCCTGTCACCTCCCTCCGCAAGCCCTGCGTTCGGCCTTCTGAAGTCGCGAAGATCAAAAGCCAAAGCAAGATCAAGATCAAGATCAAGATCAAGATCAAGATCAAGATCGAAACCGCTTCAGCTGTCCTTGGTTCCCCTCTATTCAATCGGGCTGAAGCACCGTATCCCTGGCCTCACCAAGCATCGCCGGATAATCCAGCGTGTAATGCAACCCACGGCTCTCCTTGCGCTGCATCGCCGAGCGAATCATCAACTCCGCCACCTGCGCCAAATTGCGCAACTCGATCAAATCCCGACTGACCTTGTAGTTGCTGTAGAACTCGACGTGATGAGGCTAAACCCAATGGATACAGGGGTTTCAGCCGATGACCATCAATCCACGCTCCCAAACTGGGACAAACCTGTTACAAACTGCCCTCGCCAAGCCATACCACTACCGCCGGTCTGGTCGCTATTACCTTCGCCTTCGCCCTCAAGGCACCGCTAAGGGCTTCTTCACGCTATCACTCAGGACCACCGACAAGGCCACCGCTATGACCATCTCGCAAGACATCCTCTCGACCCTCAAGGCATACCATCTGGACAACCCAGAGGCTTCATGGGATGAGCTGAGAGAGCGTCTCTTGGACATCGCTGAGTACAGCCTGACGATGGCCCACGGTGATAGCTCATTGGTCGCCTACGAGATGATTAACGATGAGCACCATCAGGCTCTCCGTGAGGCAAGCGCAAAGCTGCCCCTGAGCGTCAATCAGCAACGGGCTGTGAGTAAGGCATTGGAGATCATTGAGGCGTCTCAGGAGCGCATGAAGGGCAGGTCGGGGAATCTGGTGGAGATCGTAAAGGGTCTCAAGGATGAGTGTTGTAGCACGTCAGTGGCCCTGTCTCCGTCCCTATCTGTAAGTTCATCTGAGCGGCTGACCTTCAAGGCTCTGTCTGCGCTGTACATGGAGGAACGCAAAGACAGCATTCAGGCCAGCACCATGCGGGACGTGAGATCGTCCTGTGAGGCTATCGCTACGATCCTCGGTGACTTGGACTTGAAGGCCCATACTCGGGAGGACATGAAGAACCTTCGGGACAAACTCCTTGAGGACCGCAAGCCATCGACGGTGAAGAAGCTACTGACCCGGCTATCAACTGTCATGGACTGGGCTGTGCATAACGGTTACCTCGATAAGAGCTTCGACAAGGGTCTGAAGCCAACCAAAGGCGCTGACAGTTCCCGAGAGGCGTTCTCTCAGGATCAGGTCAAGGCCCTCATGGCGCACGCTAAGACCCTGCCGGTGGACGCATGGCTGCGTTGGGCATTGTCCCTTGGGGTCATCGCTGGGACCCGTATCGAGGAACTCAGGCAGTTAACGAAGGCCGATGTTAAGCAGGTCGGGGATGTCTGGGTTATCGACATCAATAGGAACGATGGCAAGACAGCCAAGACCAAGAATGCTTTGAGGGTCATCCCGTTGACCGATGGCGCCTATGGGTTCGACCTGAAGGCTTTCCTTGAGTTTGTCCAAAGGGCGGACTCTCGCCTGTTCGCTTTGGGCGCTGGGCGATTCTCTGAGTTGCTCAATGGGCTTATCCGTGATGTCTTGGGTGTGAAGGCTGATCGGACGCAAACCTTCCACTCGCTACGGCACTCTCTGGCTGGTGCCTTGAAGGCCGCTGAGATTCCTGTTGGCACCGCTGAGTCCATCTTGGGGCACGCTTCGGGGTCGATCAGTTATGACCTGTATGGGGCGGGCAGTGCGGTTGAGGTGGGGCGTATGGCTGAGGCACTGAAGACTGCCTTTCTCTAATGGCATGAAGGGTCTGCCGCTTGCGGTGGACCTGCTTTGAAAAGCGCAATTTCATGGGCATCGAGCTGGATGTCCTCGTGGGTCACCCTGAGCATGACCTGCTGTTCGTGGCCGCACAGGTCGCAAAGGCTGCCGGTATCACTGACCCGAAGTACGCAATCCGTGACTACCTGCACCGGGTCGCAATGGTACGCAACAAGCCAGGAATGCAGATCAAGGAACTGCTGGTGGGTAATGTGGGGAATTCACCCACTATCACAGAGGACGAGGCTCGGGCCGTGATCCACTACCCACGGTGGCGAGACGCTTGGGTGCTGAATGAGTCGAGCGTCTACGAGATGCTGACCCGTGGCCACGCTCCCCAGTCTGAGCCGTTCCGTAAGTGGGTCTTCGAGGAAGTCCTCCCGACCATCCGCAAGACCGGTCAGTACAACGCTGCTGAGTCCTCTGACCCAATCGCTGTGGGCATCATGGATGAGCTGAAGCTGCTGAGAGGGGAGTTCAGCCGGGTTACCGGCGAGTTGGTGGAGCTGAAGGGTCTGATCCGTCACGAACGGATTAGTCTCCCTTAACATCCCAAGGGCTACCCAAAGGTTAACCGCTGTGGGTCTGATCGGTCAAAGTCCGATTAGTCTCCCCAAAGGCAACCCGAAGTCCCATGTTTACTGGGTCCCGGTCGATTGACGTTTAAAACCCCTCACTATGGCTGCACCGTCGCAGCGGCCATTCGGAGGACCACGCCATGACCCGATCCACACCCGCCACTTTCGTCACCACGTCACCTAAGAGCTTCTCGGCGGCCCCCAAGGAAAACGAAGAACGTGAGCCGTTTGAACCAGAAGGTTATGACGGGGCACTCGATGTACCTTCGTACTATGGCAACGATCTGGAGTATTTCGGTTACGATCAGCGATAGCCATTCGTGAAGTCGAGCAGATGTCAACAGGAATTTAAAAACCCTCACTATGGCAGTAGGCAGAGAACAACAAGAAAAAAATCTCTCGCCACCTACCGGTTCCTCAAGGACCGATCAGAGACGACCAAGCGATAAGAGACCAGCCACCACTACGGTGATGCGAGCCAGCGCCAACAGTCCCCGATAAGCAGACCTCAGTGTCTGGCTCCAGTAGGAAGGAGCACAGCTTGATATTGTCGATCCATGAACCGATGCCCACGAAGGGCACCGTTGGGTAGACCGTGCATGGAATTGGGGCCGCCATGCATCGCTCAAGTTGTACGGGGGCCTTAACTTAAAGATTACTCTTAGAGCAACTCTATTATTATAATCTTTAAATCAATCTTTAAATAAGACTAAAAGATTTCTAATAGACCCCTCTAAGTTAGGGATTGGTCTTGCGACCATAATATCCCTATTCGATAAGTCATCTCAAAGGAGACCATATGAAATTTCACTTTGTACTTGACGGCATCCCACAAGGACGCCAAGAGACCCTGTTGTCTATTGAGGCAGCCATGCCCACTGGTCGCCACCGTCTCGCTGTCTTCAATCTCAAGAACCTGAACCTTCGGACCAGCAATGGCCCTGGGCGATGTTTTGAGTATGTGTCAGGCAAGCTGGGAGCGTTCCTGCTGGGTCCCCTTGAGGAAACCTTGAAGGCCACCGGCCTCGACCTGATCCGCCTCTACCATGCAATCAATGCCGTGCCTGTGGTCCTCACAGCTCGCTAACAGCCGTCGCCACGGTTGATCCCTTCGATGCCCTTCAGGCTTGCCATGTCCTGAATCAGCGTCATCAAAACCATTTGAAACCCAGAACCTTTTGATCGTCCTTGAAGATGCCCGCGAAGGCTTTCTCCTTGGCCGTCTGGTCGTGCGCGTCTATGGCGCAAGGACGAATCAAAGGGTCCCCAATAGGAGAACCCAAACCATGAAAATCACTATCACGAAAGTCCTGAAGAACGAAGTCACCGTGTCGGGCCAGACCCTGAACCGTGAGTACGTCGAGAACATCATGTTGCCCATGCTGGTCGCCCAATGCGGGACCGTTAAGGGCCAGCAATTCGAGATCGTTAAGGCGTTCGATGAGGCCGGTCTGTCGCTCCAAGCGATTCCCGTAGTTGCCCGAGAGTACCGCCAAGACCAATACCAGAAGGCCCAAGAGAAGGCTCAGAGAGAGGCTGAGGCCCGTTGGCATCAAGAGCGCTGCCGTGAGTACACACCTCGTGAGATCGCCCAAGCGAAGGCCGATAAGGAAGCCCGAGCCGCTGCCATTCGTGAGCATGGTGCCCGTATCCGTGCTGCCTCCCGTGCCAATAGCGCTGGCTGGTAACAGCACCTCGACACACAACCACTTCATTCATCTATTCAGGAGAAACAACCATGACTAAGCCATTCCAGTACACCAAACCTTCGACCTACACCACCGCCATCACCGATGAGCACACTGGGTCGATTCGATTCAACACTGCTGATGTTCGCCCAGAGACCCAAGCGGCCACCGATGTATCCGTCTATGTGGAGGCCCTTGTGGAAGCCGCTGAGGACTATTTGAACGGCGATGAGTGGCGAGAGGCTGCCATGGAGGCAACCCCTTGCGAGTTCCGTCCGGCTGGCTCTGAGGCCACTGGGCAACAAATCATCACCATGGCCGACCGCTCTGTCACCTTCGACCCTCGTAAGAACTGGGATAACCAGACCGTCGAGAAGGGCGAGGTCCTGGCCGGTTCTGTGATCTTCACCGAGGCGACCGACAAGGCATTGGTCATCAGCCACCGAGCTACGATCTTTGACCACAACCTGATGGCAGGCTTCACCGTCCAGTCTATGGAGCAAACCGCTGACAAGATGCTTCGTGACATTGAGCACAGCGCAGCCGGTAAGGTCGCTGCCATCTTGGCGACTGCCCCAAGCACTGAGAGCGTCTCTGAGGCCAAACCAACGGGTAAGCCTGCTGAGATCGCTGAGGACCTCATCGACATCCTCACGACCCACGTTAACCAGACTGTAGGGACCTCGCTGAGCGACTTCGTGATCCTGCTGCCCGTGTCACTGGTGGCTGTTCTTGAGCGTGCTGCTCAACGTGCTGGTCAGGACTCTATCGAGGACCTCATTGGCGCAGGCGTACAGCCGTATACAGGCACTGACCACGGCGTCTTCATGTTGCCCAAGCTTTTCACCTCGCTGAGCTACCGTGAGCGCCAAGACGGTAGCATCTGGAAGATTGAAGCGACTCGCAACCCAAACGCCCAAGGCTGGGACCTTGAGATCGTGGCTGTGGTGGACATCATCGCCAATGGCATGGTCAAGGTAGCTCTGACCGAGGATCGTCTTCAGACCGTTCAAGTGCCGTTCCCGCTGGTCACTCGCATTGCCCTGAGCTGATCGAAGGGAAACCCTGAGCTGATCTAAGGGAAACCCTGATAGCCCCGTAAGGCCGGACCTAAAGAGGGACCGGCAGGGGCACAGCTTCACCTATCCGCATCATCGCCCGTCGCTGGGCATCTATCTAACCGAAAGTCTTTCTGTTTGTTCCTTCATGCCACCGGCAGAACCCTTGGTCGGGTCTTTCGGCTGCCGGTGGGAGCGAACTTGAGGGAGCAAACAAGAGGAAAACAGACTATGACCATGACCACCAATACAGCGACCATCTTCGAGAACATCTCCAAGGCCGGAGCGGTATCCTCAACGACTCTCAACGGCTTACCCGGTATGTCGTCCTTGGAGATCGCTGAGATCACCGGTAAGCGCCATGACCATGTACTCAGAGACATCCGAAAGATGCTCAACGAGCTGGAAAGGGAGACCCCAAATCTGGGGGCACCTCAATGGGTCGAGGCCAGCTACCAGTCCAGTCAAAGCAAGTTATTACCGCTGACCATCCTCGACAAAGAGCTGACCTTTACGCTGCTCTCCCGGTATTCCTTCAAGCTGTCCAACATGATCGTCAAGCGCTGGCTTGAACTGGAAGGCTCAGGGTTTGAACGTGTGTCGATACAGGCTGCTGTGGTTCACCTGCTCGAACGAGAGAAGGACAACTATCGAATCGCAATGAGGGACATCAAGGCCGCTGCAAGGCGTCTCAAGGCCCGCTGAGGTCGTTGATTGATACTTCCTCAAACGAAGCGTGACGGGCTATGCTCAATAGCTAAGTTGCCCACAAAAAGGTCCCGCGATGAGTGTCACACTGTGCTACACCTACAAGGGCAAACGGGTAGTCACTAAGGTGCCTGTCCAGTCTCTGACACCACATGCGGCGCTATGCTATGCCTTGCTTCAATCAGGCGCTTCTAATGACCAATCTCAAGGGAGTTGGCCGCATACCTATGAGCGCCTCCTTGAGGTAGCCCTGCAACACGAACTCACAGACGTTCGCTTTCACAAGTCACTCTAACCCTTCAAGGAGAACCCCATGGACCACCTACAGGCCCTCTACTGGGTCTGTCTGGCCGTTCAACTGGGGTTCTGGTTGTGGTCGCATAGGCCCCCTTGAGAATCTGACAGAAAAATCTGAAAGGTCACCATTACAAGACTTCCCGCGCAGGCTCCCCCGTAGGCCCTCGCATGGGTGCCCGTGGGCGCGTTAAGGACCCTCGCGGGCAGGCGATAAGGACCCCAGCGATGGGACAAAGATGCGCCAAAGCTGTAACAAACCGGGGCCTTACCGTGCTACGCTGAGGCTTCCTAACGTGCCTCATTCGGTCGGTGTAAGGATCGTATCCTTCGCTTCTGAAAGCAGCCCTGGATAGTCCAGCGTGTAGTGGAGACCCCGAGATTCCTTGCGTTGCATGGCTGACCTAATCATCAGCTCCGCTACCTGAGCAAGGTTCCTCAGTTCGATCAGGTCCCTACTTACTCGGTAGTTGCTGTAGAACTCATCGATTTCATCCAGCAACAACCGCACGCGATGCTGCGCCCGTTGCAAACGCTTGCTGGTCCGCACGATCCCCACGTAATCCCACATGAAGCGCCGTAGCTCATCCCAGTTATGCGCGATGATCACATCCTCGTCCGAGTCCGTGACCTGGCTGGCGTCCCATCCCGGCAAGGCCTCAGGCATGCCCACATTTTCGAGGTTCGCCTGGATGTCGGCCGCCGCCGCCCGGCCGTAGACGAAGCACTCCAGCAGCGAGTTGCTGGCCATGCGATTGGCGCCATGCAGCCCCGTGAAGCTGGTTTCGCCAATCGCATACAGCCCCGGCACATCCGTGTGTCCTCTGTCGTCCACCATGACGCCACCACAGGTGTAATGCGCTGCCGGCACGACAGGTATTGGCTGGCGCGTGATGTCGATGCCAAAGCTCAGGCACCGCTCGTAAACGGTGGGGAAGTGGCTCTTGATGAACTCGACAGGCTTGTGCGAGATATCCAGGTAGACACAGTCCACCCCCAGGCGCTTCATTTCATGGTCGATCGCCCGCGCCACGATGTCGCGCGGGGCAAGCTCCTCGCGCGGGTCGAAGCGGGGCATGAAGCGCTCGCCGTTGGGCAGGCGAAGCAGGGCGCCTTCGCCACGCAGGGCCTCGGTGATCAAAAAGCTCTTGGCCTGCGGGTGATAAAGGCACGTAGGGTGGAACTGGTTGAATTCAAGGTTTGCGACCCTGCAGCCGGCCCGCCAGGCCATGGCGATACCATCGCCGCACGCGCCATCCGGGTTGCTGGTGTACAAGTACACTTTCGCCGCACCCCCCGTGGCCAGCACCGTGAACCGCGCACCGAACGTGTCCACCTGGCCCGTGTTGCGGTCCAGCACGTAGGCGCCCAGGCAGCGCTCGCCGTCCAGGCCCAGGCGCCGCTCGGTGATCAGGTCCACGGCCACACGCTGCTCCAGCAGCTCGATGTTCGGGCGCTGCCTGGCCTGGGCCAGCAAGGTGTTGAAGATGGCCGCGCCCGTGGCATCGGCGGCATGGATGATGCGCCGGTGGCTATGGCCACCTTCACGCGTTAGATGAAATTCGAAGCCTGCGTCGACCACGCCGTGGGGCTCGTCCCGGGTGAACGGCACGCCTTGCTCGATCAGCCACTCGATGGCTTCGCGGCTGTGCTCAACGGTAAAGCGAACGGCGTCTTCGTGGCACAGGCCGCCACCGGCATTGAGGGTGTCCTCTACATGAGACTGAATCGTGTCGGCGCCATCGAGCACCGCCGCTACGCCCCCTTGGGCCCAATAGGTCGAGCCGCTGGCCAGGTCACCTTTGCTCAGCACCGCAATGCGCAGATTCGCAGGCAGGTTCAGGGCCAGGCTAAGGCCCGCTGCGCCGCTGCCGATAACCAAGACATCATGTTGGAATTGTTGGCTCATGTCAGGACACTAGTAATCTTCGGAAGGGGCACGGCACAATAGCCACGCGTCGATGGCATTGTGAAACTATCGTTTACTGGCCGGGTAGCCTTTATAGCAGCCTCGGGTGGCCCTTTTCCATGCCGCTCGCCCGGTAACGGCAGGCATTGTGGGAACTTTCCAGCGTGCCTGGAAATCCTATGAAGGCTGCCCGCACGCCAACAATTTGCCGCGGCGACGCAGGGCGGTAGCTCGACATTGGGCTCACCTGCGTATTCGTAACCTGATTATCGACGTTGTCGGCTGCTGCCGTACCGCGTCTTCCGTGCACGCCGCTCAAGGTCTGCAGGAAACTTGCTTGGAGGGGAGAACTTTTGCGCAAAGCCCGAGTCTATGGTTGCAAGCCTGAGCAATGGCCGCTGCAATACTCCTTCGAGTTCACCGAGGAGTGTTCATGCTAACCCAGGAAGAAGATCAGCAACTGGTCGAGCGCGTACAGCGCGGCGACAGGCGAGCTTTCGATCTATTGGTGCTGAAGTACCAGCACAAGATTCTCGGGTTGATCGTGCGGTTTGTCCATGACACCCACGAAGCCCAGGACGTAGCACAGGAAGCGTTCATCAAGGCGTACCGTGCGCTTGGTAATTTCCGCGGTGACAGTGCGTTTTACACGTGGCTGTACCGCATCGCCATCAACACGGCGAAGAACTACCTGGTGTCCCGTGGAAGACGGCCGCCAGACAGCGATGTGAGCTCCGAGGATGCGGAGTTTTACGACGGCGATCATGGCCTCAAGGATCTTGAGTCCCCGGAGCGCTCGTTGTTGCGGGATGAGATCGAAGGCACTGTCCATCGCACCATTCAGCAACTGCCAGAAGACTTGCGTACGGCGCTGACCCTGCGAGAGTTCGATGGCCTGAGTTACGAAGACATTGCCAGCGTCATGCAATGTCCAGTGGGTACCGTGCGCTCTCGGATCTTCCGCGCTCGGGAGGCCATTGACAAAGCCTTGCAGCCTTTGCTGCAGGAAACCTGAGACAGCGGCTACAGCCAAAAGAGGAACCGCCATGAGTCGTGAAGCTTTGCAGGAATCGCTGTCCGCGGTAATGGATAACGAAGCGGACCAACTGGAATTGCGTCGGGTATTGAACGCCGTCGACGATGCCGAAACCCGTGCCACCTGGTCGCGTTACCAGGTAGCCCGCGCAGCCATGCACAAGGAGCTGCTGCTGCCTAACCTGGACATCGCCTCGGCGGTATCCGCGGCACTGGCCGATGAGGCCGTACCTGCCAAGGCCAAGCAAGGCCCATGGCGCACTGTAAGCCGTGTGGCCGTTGCCGCGTCGGTTACCCTCGCCGTACTGGCAGGTGTGCGCCTGTACAACCAGGACGATATCACCGGTGCTCAGCTGGCTGCCCAGCAGCCTGTTCAGCAGGGTGTGACCGTGCCTCAGGCCCAAGGCCCTGCCGTGCTGGCCGGCTACAGCGAAAGCAGTGATCAGCCGACCGGCCCAATGGCCAACGGCGTGCTGCAGAACCAGGCTGGCTGGGATCAGCGCCTGCCAGGTTACCTGCGTCAACATGCCCAGGAGTCCGCTCTGAAGGGTTCTGAAACCGCTTTGCCTTACGCCCGCGCCGCCAGCCTGGAAAACCGCTAATTAGGGAGGCTCATGCGCGCGCTACCTCTCCTGTCGCTGCTGCTCGGCAGCTGCATGACGGTGCCAGCATTGGCAGCCAATTCTTCGCCCGAGGCGAACGAGTGGCTGAACAAGCTGGCACAGGCCGAGCAACGACAGAGCTACCTGGGCGCCTTCGTTTACGAACGCAACGGCAGCTTTTCAACCCACGATATCTGGCACCGTGTCCAAGAGGGCAAGGTCAGCGAGCGGCTGCTGCAGCTCGATGGCACCGCCCAGGAAATCGTGCGCGTCGATGGCAAGGTACAGTGCGTCAGTGGCGGGCTTGCCGAGGGTATCTCGGCGCCGCCCGACAGTGCGCCACGCCGCCTTGACCCCCTCAAGCTCATGAGTTGGTATGACCTGTCCGTGTCCGGCAAATCTCGCGTTGCAGGCCGGGACGCGGTGGTCGTGTCACTCTCGCCGCGTGATCAGCACCGCTATGGCTACGAACTGCACCTGGACCGTGTGACGGGCTTGCCGCTGCGCTCGCTGATGCTCAACGAGAAAGGTCAGTTGCTGGAGCGCTTCCAGATGACTCGGCTCGAAGCGCGTGTGCCAACCGACGACGATCTGCGCCCCAGTTCCGCCTGCAAGCCCGTGGTGGCGGCAGCCCCTGCCGGCGGGGCTGTGTCTGGGTGGCGTTCCGATTGGCTGCCTTCGGGGTTTGAAGTGGTCAATAGCACCATCCGCCGCGAACCTGGGCAGGGTGGCCCGGTCAGCACCTTGATGTATGACGACGGTCTGGCGCGGTTCTCTGTTTTCATCGAGCCTGTGAAAGGCGAGGCTGGCGCCGATGTGCGTACCCAGTTGGGCCCGACATCGGCGGTATCGCGGCGTCTGAGTACACCCAAGGGCCAGATGATGGTGACCGTTGTTGGCGAGATCCCGCTCGGCACGGCCGAACGCGTCGCCTTGTCGATGCGCCCTCAAGACGCCCAGGCGAGTCATTGATCGAAGGCTGATGGCGAGCGTTCTTGTGCAGAGCGTGGCTTTTTGAAATGAAATTAAAGCATTGTCATTTGCAATCTGACGGCAAATTTTCTATAGGTCAGGCTTCTGGGAGCCTGGCCATTGCTGCGTTGTGCAGGGTCGTTTTTTAATTACCGCTCGTTGTGACGGGAGCCGTATGTCAATACCTCGCTTGAAACCCTATCTATCGTTCTTCGCGGCCGTGCTGATGCTCGGGCAAGTGCTGACGGTCCAGGCTGAAGAAGCCTTGCCGGATTTCACGACACTGGTCGAGCAAGCCTCGCCGGCAGTCGTCAACATCAGTACCAAGCAGAAGCTTCCGGACCGTCGCATCGCTGCGGGTCAAATGCCGGATCTTGAAGGCCTGCCGCCAATGTTCCGCGAATTCTTCGAGCGCAACCTTCCGCAGCAACCGCGTGCGCCGCGTGGTGATCGCCAGCGTGAAGCGCAGTCACTGGGCTCGGGCTTCATCATCTCCAGCGACGGCTATGTGCTGACCAATAACCATGTAATCGCCGACGCCGACGAAATCATCGTGCGCCTGTCCGATCGTAGCGAATTGCAAGCCAAGCTGGTCGGTACCGACCCGCGCACCGACGTCGCGCTGCTGAAGGTGGAGGGCAAGAACCTGCCTACCGTCAAGCTGGGGGATTCGGAAAAGCTCAAGGTCGGCGAATGGGTATTGGCCATCGGTTCGCCGTTCGGTTTCGACCACTCGGTGACCAAAGGTATCGTCAGTGCCAAAGGCCGCACGCTGCCTAACGACACCTACGTACCATTCATCCAGACCGACGTTGCGATCAACCCGGGTAACTCCGGGGGGCCGCTGTTCAACATGAACGGCGAAGTGGTGGGGATCAACTCGCAGATCTTCACGCGCTCCGGTGGCTTCATGGGCCTGTCGTTCGCGATCCCGATCGACGTGGCCATCGATGTCTCGAATCAGTTGAAGAAAGACGGCAAGGTCAGCCGCGGCTGGCTGGGCGTTGTCATCCAGGAGGTCAACAAGGACCTGGCTGAGTCCTTCGGCCTGGACAAACCGGCCGGTGCGCTGGTCGCCCAGGTGCTTGAAAATGGGCCTGCTGCCAAAGGCGGCCTGCAGGTCGGTGATGTCATCCTGAGCATGAATGGCCAGCCAATCATCATGTCGGCCGACCTGCCGCACCTGGTAGGTGGCTTGAAGGATGGTGCCAAGGCCAAGTTGGACATCATTCGCAACGGTAAGCGTCAAACCCTCGATGTCAGCGTTGGCGCACTGCCAGACGACGATGCCGACATCGGTGCCGGTGCCGGCGACAGCAATGTCGAGCGCAGCAGCAATCGCCTGGGCGTCTCGGTGGCCGACCTTACTGCCGAGCAGAAGAAGTCCCTGGAGCTCAAGGGCGGCGTGGTCATCAAGGAAGTGCAGGATGGTCCGGCCGCGATGATCGGCCTGCGTCCGGGTGACGTCATCAGTCACCTGAACAACCAGGCCATCGGTTCGGCCAAGGAATTCACGCAGATCGCCAAGGAACTGCCGAAGAACCGCTCTGTGTCCATGCGCGTGTTGCGCCAGGGGCGCGCCAGCTTCATTACCTTCAAGCTCGCCGAGTAAGCGCGGCGGATACGGGAGGAGGGCAGCGACAGCTGCCCTTTTTCATGTGCAGTGAGACTCCCCTGCCAAGCTGCAGGTGACGGCCGGGCAGAGGAATCTCCCACATCCTGGCAGCTTCAGGTACAATTGCCGGCTATTTTTCGGCGGGCGTCCGGCTCGCAGCCTTTTCCGAGTGTTGACCCGTGAGTGATTTGAGTCATATCCGCAATTTCTCCATCATCGCCCACATCGACCATGGCAAGTCGACGCTGGCCGACCGTTTCATTCAAATGTGCGGTGGCCTGACAGCGCGCGAAATGGAAGCCCAGGTGCTCGACTCCATGGACCTGGAGCGCGAACGCGGGATCACCATCAAGGCCCACAGCGTCACGCTCAACTACAAGGCCCAGGACGGCAAGGTCTACCAGCTCAACTTCATCGATACCCCCGGCCACGTCGACTTCACCTATGAAGTCTCGCGCTCGCTGGCGGCGTGCGAAGGGGCGTTGCTGGTGGTCGATGCCGGTCAGGGCGTCGAGGCTCAGTCCGTCGCCAACTGCTACACGGCCATCGAGCAAGGCCTGGAAGTCATGCCGGTCCTGAACAAGATGGACCTGCCACAGGCCGATCCCGATCGCGTCAAGGACGAGATCGAGAAGATCATCGGCATCGATGCCACCGACGCTGTGGCCTGCAGTGCCAAGAGCGGCATGGGGGTGGACGAGGTGCTCGAGCGCCTGGTGCATACCATTCCCGCCCCGACTGGCGATATCGACGCGCCGCTGCAAGCCCTGATCATCGACTCCTGGTTCGATAACTACCTGGGGGTGGTCTCGCTGGTGCGCGTGCGCCACGGTCGCGTCAAGAAAGGCGACAAGATTCTGGTCAAGTCCACCGGCAAGCTGCACCTGGTCGACAGCGTGGGCGTATTCACGCCCAAGCACACCCAGACCGCCGACCTCAAGGCCGGCGAAGTAGGCTTCATCATTGCCAGCATCAAGGACATCCACGGTGCCCCGGTTGGCGATACCCTGACCCTGTCGTCCACTCCGGAAGTCGAAGTGCTGCCTGGGTTCAAGAAGATCCAGCCGCAGGTATACGCCGGCCTGTTCCCGGTCAGTTCCGATGACTTCGAAGACTTCCGCGATGCCCTGCAGAAGCTGACCCTCAACGATTCGTCCCTGCAGTACATGCCCGAAAGCTCCGACGCCCTGGGCTTTGGCTTCCGCTGCGGGTTCCTGGGCATGCTGCACATGGAGATCATCCAGGAGCGCCTGGAGCGCGAGTACAACCTGGACTTGATCACCACCGCGCCCAGCGTGATCTACGAGTTGGAACTCAAGACGGGTGAAACCATTGTCGTCGACAACCCGTCGAAGCTCCCAGACGTCTCGTCGGTCATCGACTTCCGCGAGCCGATCGTGACCGCGACCATCCTGGTGCCGCAAGAACACCTGGGTAACGTGATCACCTTGTGTATCGAGAAGCGTGGCGTTCAGCGCGACATGCAGTTCCTGGGCAGCCAGGTGCAAGTGCGCTACGACATGCCGATGAATGAAGTGGTACTGGACTTCTTCGACCGCTTGAAGTCCACCAGCCGTGGTTATGCTTCGCTGGACTATCACTTCGATCGTTACCAGTCGGCCAACCTGGTCAAGCTGGATGTGTTGATCAACGGCGACAAGGTCGATGCCTTGGCATTGATCGTGCACCGCGACAACGCTGCATACAAAGGCCGCGCGTTGACCGAGAAGATGAAGGAGCTGATCCCGCGGCAGATGTTCGATGTGGCGATCCAGGCAGCCATTGGTGGCCAGATCATCGCGCGTACCACTGTCAAGGCGCTCAGAAAGAACGTACTGGCCAAATGTTATGGCGGCGACGTCAGCCGTAAGAAGAAGCTGCTCGAGAAGCAGAAGGCCGGTAAGAAACGCATGAAACAGGTGGGCAACGTGGAAATTCCACAAGAAGCCTTCCTCGCCGTGCTCAGGTTGGATAGTTAGGTCCTATGTCGCTAAATTTCCCGCTGTTGCTCGTCATTGCCGTGTTCGTGTGCGGTCTGTTGGGCCTGATCGACCTTTTGTTCCTGGCGCCGCGCCGACGTGCGGCGATCGCCAATTACCAGGGCAGTGTCAGCCAGCCGGAACCGGCGGTGGTCGAGCGCTTGAACAAGGAACCCTTGCTGGTCGAATACGGCAAGTCGTTCTTCCCGGTGCTGTTCATCGTGCTGGTGCTGCGCTCGTTCCTGGTCGAACCGTTCCAGATTCCGTCGGGATCGATGAAACCCACGCTGGAAGTGGGTGACTTCATCCTGGTGAACAAGTTCTCCTACGGCATCCGCTTGCCGGTGATCGACAAGAAAGTCATCGAGGTGGGCGACCCGCAGCGCGGCGACGTCATGGTGTTCCGCTATCCCAGCGACCCGAACGTCAACTACATCAAGCGCGTCGTCGGCTTGCCCGGTGACCAGATCCGCTACACCAACGACAAGCAGTTGTTTGTCAACGGTCAGCGGGTCGCCGAGCAACTGGTGGGTACCGAGCCTGGGACCCTGGGCAGCGCTCAGCTGTACAAGGAGAAGCTCGGTGCTGCAGAGCACCTGATTCGCAAGGAGATGAGCCGTTATCGCATGCCGCCGGACCAGCAATGGACGGTACCAGCCGGCCATTACTTCATGATGGGCGACAACCGCGACAACTCCAACGACAGCCGCTACTGGGATGACCCCAATATTCCCAAGGAACTGCACGGCATGGTTCCGGACCGCAACATCGTCGGCAAGGCCTTCGCCGTATGGATGAGCTGGCCTGAGCCGAAACTCAGCCACCTGCCTAACTTGTCGCGGGTCGGACTGATCCATTGATACCCTTCGGCGCTGTCCATACAGCGCCGAATGCTTTTCTGACATAGGCTGTGTCTCAGGGATGGGAGATTCGCCGCCCAGCGTGCGGTGACCATGGCCAAACCGTCTTTCAGGATGCTGATTTGAACAACGCGTTTAACAACGATCGGGTGGCCGCATGACTGCTTCCCTTACCCGCCTGGAGCGAAAGCTCGGTTACACCTTCAAGGACCAGGACCAGATGCTCCTGGCGTTGACCCACCGAAGCTATGCCGGACGCAATAACGAGCGTCTGGAATTCCTCGGTGACGCCATTCTCAACTTCGTCGCCGGCGAGGCGTTGTTCGAGCGCTTCCCTCAGGCCCGTGAAGGGCAGCTGTCACGGCTGCGCGCCCGCCTGGTCAAGGGCGAGACCCTGGCCCGTCTGGCCCGCGGGTTCGACCTGGGCGAATACCTGCGCCTGGGTTCCGGCGAGCTCAAGAGCGGGGGCTTTCGCCGCGAGTCCATTCTGGCCGATGCGCTGGAGGCCTTGATCGGGGCCATTTACCTGGACGCCGACATGGACACGGCCCGCGAGCGCGTGCTTGCCTGGCTGGCCAACGAGTTCGAAGGGCTGACCTTGGTCGATACCAACAAAGATCCTAAAACGCGCCTGCAGGAGTTCCTGCAATCGCGCAGTTGCGAGCTGCCGCGTTACGAAGTGGTGGATATCCAGGGCGAACCTCACTGCCGTACGTTCTTCGTCGAATGCGAAGTGGCGCTGCTGAATAACAAGAGTCGTGGCCAGGGTGTCAGCCGGCGTATCGCCGAGCAGGTAGCCGCTGCGTCCGCATTGATCGCCCTGGGCGTGGAGAATGGCAATGACTGAGAACACCACTACCCGTTGCGGCTACGTCGCCATTGTCGGTCGCCCCAACGTCGGCAAGTCGACCCTGTTGAACCACATCCTCGGTCAGAAGCTGGCCATCACCTCGCGCAAGCCACAGACCACGCGCCACAACATGCTTGGCATCAAGACCGAAGGCCAGGTGCAGGCCATCTACGTCGATACCCCCGGCATGCACAAAGCCAACGACAAGGCCCTGAACCGCTACATGAATCGCAACGCCTCGGCGGCCTTGAAGGACGTCGACGTGGTGATCTTCGTGGTGGACCGCACCCGCTGGACGGATGAGGACCAGTTGGTGCTCGAGCGCGTCCAGTATGTGACCGGCCCGGTGATCCTGGCGGTGAACAAGACTGACCGCATGGATGAAAAGGCCGAGCTCATTCCGCACCTTCAGTGGCTGCAAGGCCAGCTGCCCAATGCCGAGATCGTGCCCATTTCCGCACAGCAGGGCCACAACCTCGAGTCGCTCGAAGCGCTGATTGCCAAGCACCTGCCGGAAAACGAGCATTTCTTCCCGGAAGATCAGATCACCGATCGCAGCAGCCGCTTTCTGGCTGCCGAGCTGGTGCGCGAAAAGATCATGCGCCAACTGGGCGCCGAGCTGCCTTACCAGATCACGGTCGAGATCGAGGAGTTCAAGCAGCAGGGGCATGTGTTGCATATCCATGCACTGATCCTGGTCGAACGCGACGGGCAGAAGAAAATCATCATCGGCGACAAGGGTGAGCGCATCAAGCGCATCGGTTCCGACGCGCGCAAGGACATGGAAGTGCTGTTCGACGCCAAGGTGATGCTCAACCTCTGGGTCAAGGTCAAAGGCGGCTGGTCCGATGACGAGCGCGCCCTGCGCTCGCTGGGTTACGGCGACCTCTAAGGCTCACGCGGCCTGATGCGAGTACGCCCCGGTCGGTGCGTTCTCGCCAGCGTCTGCCTCACGCGGGCTGGTGAATTTCATGGAACAACCTGTCGGTCAGCCAGCCTACGTGCTGCACAGCCGTGCCTACAAGGAAACCAGCGCGCTGGTGGACTTCTTCACCCCCCAGGGGCGCGTGCGTGCCGTGTTGCGCCGTGCGCGTGGCAAGGGTGGCAGCCTGGTGCGCCCCTTCGTGCCACTGGAGCTTGAGCTGCGCGGGCGAGGGGAGCTGAAGAACGTTGGCAGGCTGGAAACGGTCGGCATGGCACCCTGGCTGCACGGGGACGCTGTCTTCAGCGGTTTGTACCTCAATGAGTTGCTCATGCGCCTGCTACCGGCAGAGGCACCTTCGCCTGGATTGTTCGATCATTACGCGCAAACCTTGCAAGCCCTACTCGCCGGCCGCCCGCTTGAGCCGCTGTTGCGGGCTTTTGAATGGCGGCTGCTCGATGAGCTGGGTTACGCCTTCTCGCTGCACAGGGATGTCGTTGATCAGCCCATTGCCGCCGAGGGGCTGTACCGCCTGCGCGTGGACGCTGGGCTGGAGCGGGTCGAACTGTCCCAGCCTGGGCTGTTCGGTGGCACCGAGTTGCTGGCCCTGGCCGAGGCGGACTGGGAAACGCCAGGTGCTTTGCTGGCGGCCAAGCGCTTGATGCGCCAGGCCTTGGCCGTTCATCTGGGTGGCAAGCCGCTGGTCAGCCGCGAACTGTTTCGCAAGCGCTGATCACGACGTATGCTGTAGGGCTCAATCCAAGGAGAGCCTTTCGTGACTCACAGCAACCGCATGCTTCTCGGCGTGAACATCGATCATGTGGCCACCCTGCGCCAGGCCCGGGGTACGCGCTATCCAGACCCTGTCAAGGCGGCGCTGGATGCTGAAGAGGCGGGTGCCGACGGCATCACCGTGCACCTGCGCGAGGATCGCCGCCACATCCAGGAGCGCGACGTGCTGCTGCTCAAGGATGTATTGCAGACGCGCATGAACTTCGAAATGGGCGTTACCGAAGAGATGATGGCCTTTGCCGAAAAGATCCGCCCTGCACACATCTGCCTGGTACCTGAAACCCGTCAGGAACTCACCACAGAAGGTGGGTTGGATGTGGCAGGCCAGGAAGCGCGGATCAAGGCGGCCGTCGAACGCCTGTCGCGCATCGGCGCAGAAGTGTCGCTGTTCATCGATGCTGACGAACGCCAGATCGAGGCCTCGCACCGGGTGGGCGCGCCGGCCATCGAGCTGCACACCGGCCGTTATGCCGACGCGCAATCACCTACCGAAGTGGCCGAGGAGCTCAAGCGCATTGTCGATGGCGTTGCGTTTGGCATTGGGCAGGGCCTGATCGTCAATGCCGGTCACGGTCTGCACTACCATAACGTCGAGGCCGTGGCGGCCATCAAGGGCATCAACGAACTGAACATCGGCCACGCACTGGTCGCCCACGCATTGTTCGTGGGCTTCAAGGCCGCCGTTTCAGAAATGAAGGCGTTGATTCTCGCGGCCTCGCGTTGAGCCAATGGTTACTTGCGCGCCACCAGCGTGGCGCGACGCGGGGCAGGCAAGCCCTCGATGGTTTTGCCTGAATCGCAGGGGTCGAGGAAATCACTGAGCGACTGATAGCGCATCCATTCGGTACTGCGCTGTTCTTCCAGGCTCGTGACACTGACATCCACGCAGCGCACATCACTGAACCCAGCCCGGCGCAGCCAGCGTTCCAGGGCTGGGACCGAGGGCAGGAACCACACGTTGCGCATCTGCGCGTAACGGTCCTCGGGCACCAGCACCTGTTGTGTGTCGCCTTCGATCACCAATGTTTCCAACACCAGCTCGCCGCCCTTTACCAGGCAGTCCTTGAGCGCCAGCAGGTGCTCGATAGGCGAGCGACGGTGATAAAACACCCCCATCGAAAACACCGTGTCGAAGCCTTCGAGGCTGGCAGGCAGGTCTTCCAGGGCAAAGGGGAGGTGCCAGGCGGGCAGGTCCGGCAAGTACCGTTGCACCGCCTGAAACTGACAGAAGAACAACCAGTTCGGGTCGACCCCGATGACCATGTCGGCGCCGGCGCCTAGCATGCGCCACTGGTAATAGCCATTACCGCAGCCAACATCCAGTACCCGCTTGCCCTTGAGGTCCAGGTGCGGTGCGACGCGAGACCACTTCCAGTCCGAGCGCCATTCGGTATCGACGTGCACGCCAAACAGATCGAAGGGGCCCTTGCGCCAGGGCGACAGCCCCATCAATGCCTGGCGCATCTGCACACGGCTGGCGTCATCGCAGTCGCAGTCCAGGCGTAATCCATTTACCAGGTCGATTTCGCTCGGTTGCAGCGCCGGAAGCGCGTCCAGTGCACCGCGCCAGCGGTCCAGGTCGCCATGACCTTTTTCCAGCTTGGTATCGAGCTGCGCCTGCAGGCCTTGCGACCATGCAGCCAGGGGGGTGCCCGCCAGGCGGCGTGCCAGAGGAGAAAGGTCGATCATGGTAGGGCTATCAACGAGGCAAAGTTAAGGCATTGGAACCAGGGCACCACGGTCGAGAACCCTGCATCGAACAGGCGCTGGCGGTGGGTTTCCAGGGTGTCGGGCTTCATCACGTTATCGATGGCGCTGCGTTTCTGGGCAATTTCCAGTTCGCTGTAGCCGTTGGCACGCTTGAAGTCCAGGTGCAGGTCATTGAGCAGTGCCTGCGCGGTGGTGTCGGCAAAGCACAGCTTTTCCGAAAGAATCAGGGCACCGCCGGGTAGCAGTGACTGGCGGATGCGCGTCAATAGCGCCAGGCGCTGAGGGGGTGCGATGAACTGCAGGGTGAAGTTCATCGCTACCACCGAGGCCGGTTCGAACGCCAGGTTGAGGATGTCCGCTTCCAGCACCTCGACAGGCAACAACTCCTGGAACATCGAATCCTGGGCCGCGAGGTATTCCCGGCAGCGCTCGACCATGGCGGCGGAATTGTCCACGGCGATGACTCGGCAACCTTCCCCGCGCACGTGCCGGCGCAAGGCCTGCGTTACCGCACCGAGCGAGGCGCCCAGGTCATACAGCGCCGTACCGGGCTTGGCGAAGCGCGCGGCCAGTACGCCCACATTTTCGACAATGGTCGGGTAGCCCGGCACGGAGCGCTTGATCATGTCCGGGAACACGCGCACCACATCCTCGTTGAAAACGAAGTCGGGGACCTGCGCCAACGGTTGGGCGAAAAGACGATCGGGATCTGTGGTCACGGCGGGCTCGGGGCTGGGTAAAACGGGGCGCGCATTTTATCGAATGGCGGTTGATCTTGCCATGCCAGCTTGGCGCCGATTGGCCTGAACCATGCGTATGTAAGAGCAGGCACGCCCACGTACGTCAGCGCCGAGCGTTAGCGCACGACGACAGTGCAATCGAAGGTTTGCACAGGCGCCACCTGCGTAGCCCAGGGCTGCTGGTAGACCAGCTTCAATGCCGCCTTGCCGGGTTGATCGGCCTGATAGCGCCACGTCGAGAGGCCTTCGTTGCCGACCACATCCTCCTGATCAGGCGCGCTGTAGACCTCAGGCCCGAGACTGACGAGCACAGGCCTGGCTGCGGCTTCCACGCGCCAGCGGTAGCCAGTGGAAGGGTTGCTGGGTAGGGTCAAGTTCAACACCTGCCCTTTTTCAAGGTAGACCGGGCACTCACTGTCGGCATCCAGAGTGACAGGCTCGAACCCATGTTGGGCGCAGGCGGTTAGCAGGGTCAGCCCCAATGGGGCAAGAAGGCGTGAGGTGGACATAGGGGCTCCACGGGTTGTCGAACGCCCGAGGATAACCGATTAAGCGCCACGGCAGTCATACCAAGTTACGAATGAACCAGGGGCTGTGGCACAGCCCCTGTTCCTGGGCTTTAGAAAAGCACTTTCGCGACATCTGCAAAGCGCTTGGCGAAATGCACCGTCAACCCTTCACGCAGGTATTCGGGCAGCTCCTCGAAATCGCCGCGATTGGGTTCGGGCAGGATCAGCTCGTGGATCTTCTGCCGACGGGCCGCGATGACCTTTTCGCGCACCCCACCGATAGGGAGCACCTGCCCAGTCAAGGTCAGCTCGCCGGTCATGGCCACGCCTTTCTTCGGTGCCTGATCCCTTGCCAAGGACAGCAACGCGCTGGCCATGGTGATGCCGGCGCTCGGACCGTCCTTCGGCGTGGCGCCCTCCGGTACATGCAGGTGAATGAACGCTTCGTTGAAGAACGCCGGGTCGCCGCCAAACTGCTTGAGGTTGGAGCTGACATAGCTGTACGCGATTTCAGCCGATTCCTTCATGACGTCGCCGAGCTTGCCGGTGAGTTTGAAACCGCGGTTTAGCGTATGAATGCGCGTCGCTTCGATCGGCAGGGTCGCACCGCCCATGCTCGTCCAGGCAAGGCCTGTGATCACACCCTTGCCCGCCAGCACCTGCTCGCTGCGGAACACCGGCATGCCCAATGCACCTTCAAGGTCCTTTGGTCCGATCTTGAGCTTAGCGGTAGGGTCTTCAAGCAGCTTCACCACGGCCTTGCGCACGAGTTTGCCCAACTGTTTTTCCAGCTGTCGCACGCCGGCTTCACGGGCATAGCCTTCGATCACCAGGCGCAAGGCGCTGTCGGTGATGCTCAGGCTGCTTTTGGCCACGCCCGCCTTGGCCAGTTGCTTGGGCCAGAGGTGGCGTTTGGCGATCGCCAATTTTTCTTCGGTGATGTACCCGGACAGGCGAATGACCTCCATGCGGTCAAGCAGCGGGCCGGGGATGGAGTCCAGGGTGTTGGCGGTGCATACGAACAGCACTTTGGACAGGTCCAGGCGCAGGTCCAGGTAATGATCGAGGAAGTCGACGTTCTGCTCGGGGTCCAGGGTTTCCAATAGCGCCGAGGCAGGGTCGCCCTGGTAGCTTTGTCCCATCTTGTCGATTTCATCGAGCATGATGACCGGGTTCATCACCTCCACATCCTTCAGGGCTTGTACCAGCTTGCCGGGCTGGGCCCCGATGTAGGTGCGGCGATGCCCCTTGATCTCGGCTTCGTCGCGCATGCCGCCCACGCTGAAGCGATAGAATGGGCGGCCCAACGATTCGGCGATGGACTTGCCTACGCTGGTCTTGCCCACGCCTGGCGGGCCTACCAGCAGCACAATGGAGCCACTGATCTCGCCTTTCCATGCCCCAACGGCCAGAAACTCGAGGATGCGTTCCTTGATATCGTCCAGTCCCGCATGATGCTGGTCGAGCAGCTTGCGAGCGTGCTTGAGGTCGAGCTTGTCATCGCCGTAGATACCCCAGGGCAGGGCTGTCGCCCAATCCAGGTAGTTCCGGGTCACGGCGTATTCGGGCGAACCTGTTTCCAGGATCGCCAGCTTGCCCATCTCTTCATCGATGCGCTTGCGTGCCTGATCCGGCAGGGTCTTGCCTTCGAGCCGCTGCTCGAACTGCTCCAGATCCGCGCTGCGATCATCCTTGGTCAACCCCAGTTCCTGCTGGATGACCTTCAGTTGTTCCTTGAGGAAGAACTCGCGCTGATGCTCGCCGATCTGCCGGTTCACCTCGGCGGAAATTTCATTTTGCAGGCGAGCGACTTCGACTTCCTTGCGCAGCATGGGCAGCACTTTTTCCATGCGCTTGAGCATGGGCACGCAGTCGAGCACCTCCTGAAGCTGGCTGCCGGTCGCCGAGGTCAGTGCGGCGGCGAAGTCGGTCAGCGGGGAGGGGTCGTTGGGACTGAACCGGTTGAGGTAGTTCTTCAACTCTTCGCTGTACAGCGGGTTGAGGGGCAGCAGCTCCTTGATCGCGTTGATCAGGGCCATGCCATAGGCTTTGACCTCGTCGGTGGGGTCGGCCGGTTGGCGCGGGTAATCGACTTCAACCAGGTAGGGCGGACGATGGTGCTTGAGCCAGGTCCGAATACGTACCCGCGTCAAGCCCTGGGCCACGAACTGCAACTTGCCGTTTTCCCGGCTGGCATGGTGCACCTTGACCAGGGTGCCGTACTCCGGGAGGGCCTTGGTGTCGAAATGGCGGTGGTCTTCAGGCGGCGTGTCCATGAAGAACAGCGCCAGGCAGTGGTCGGGAGACTTGGCCACCAAGTCCAGCGTCTCGGCCCACGGCTCTTCGTTGACGATGACCGGTAGCACCTGTGCCGGGAAGAATGGGCGGTTGTGAATGGGGATCACATAGACCTTGTCCGGCAGTTGCTGTCCAGGCAGGGCCAAGGCATGGCCGGTTATCGGCTGGCTACTGGTGTGTTCGACTTCGTTGGAATCGTCGGCGTGTTCAGGGTAATCCTGCTGGTCGCTCATGGGGCACCTGCGTGAATGACTATGGTGCTTAGATGGGGCAAGGCAGGAAGGGTTTCAAGCCGCTGCCGGGCAGTGGCGCGCGCGCATGAAAAAGCGGAGCCCGTCAGGCTCCGCTTTTTGTGACACCGTGCCGGTTACTCGGCGAGTTTGTAGGCGATGATGTAGTCGCCCATCTTGGTGCCCAGCGAGCCGTGACCGCCGGCCACGATCAGCACGTACTGCTTGCCGTCCTTGCCGGTGTAGGTCATTGGAGTGGCCTGGCCGCCTGCTGGCAGGCGGGCTTTCCACAATTCCTTGCCGTTGTTGACGTCATAGGCGCGCAGGTACTGGTCCAGCGTACCGCTCAGGAAGCCTACGCCGCCGGCGGTGACGATCGAGCCGCCCATGCTGGGTACGCCAACCGGCAGGCCGATCGGCACCGGCGTGCTGTCGCGGGTGGTGCCGTTCTTGTGCTTCCAGACCACCTTGTTGGTGAACAGGTCGATGGCCGCTACATAGCCCCAGGCAGGCGCCTGGCACGGCACGCCCAGCGGCGACATGAACGGGTGCATGGTCACGGCATAAGGTGCGCCGGTGTTCGGTTGCACGCCGCTGGTCTCGCTCTCACGCTTGCTACCGTCAGCAACCTGCTCACGGGGGATCATCTTGGAGACGAACGCCATGTAGTTGGGCGATGTGAACAGCAGTTGGCGCACCGGGTCGACCGAGACACTGCCCCAGTTGAACACACCTACGTTGCCTGGGTAGATCAGCGAGCCCTGCTCGGACGGCGGGGTGTACTGGCCTTCGTAGCGCAGTTCGCGGAACTGGATGCGGCACAGCATCTGGTCGAACGGCGTGGCGCCCCACATGGCCTGTTCGGTCAGCTCAGGGCCGAGCAGATTGAGGTCCGAACGGGCCTGAGTTGGCGAGGTGTGATCGCCCTTGACCGCGCCTTGTGGCGTCGGGATTTCACGGATCGGCACGATCGGCGTACCGTCACGACGGTCCAGCACGTACAGGCTGCCCTGCTTGGTCGGCACGATGACCGCTGGCTTGACGCCATCGTCGGTCTTCAGCGATACCAGGGTAGGCTGGCTGCCCACGTCCATGTCCCACAGGTCATGGTGGGTGAACTGGTAGTTCCAGCGTGCCTTGCCGGTCGCCAGGTCCAGTGCGACCACGCCGGCGCTGTATTTCTCGGCGCCTGGCGTACGGTCAGCACCCCATTGGTCCGGCGTCTGGTTGCCCAGTGGCAGGTAGATCATGCCCAGGTCTTCGTCGACGCTGGCAATCGACCACATGTTGGCCGAGTTGCGGCTGTACATCTTGCCCGGTGCCAGTGGTGCGGTGTCGTCGGGGTTGTTGCTGTCCCAGTTCCACACCAGGCGGCCGTCGTGTACGTCGTAGGCGCGGATCACGCCGGACGGCTCGCTGGTCGATTCGTTGTCGGTCACGTGACCGCCAATGATCACCAGATCGCGAGTGATGGCCACAGGCGACGTGGAGTAGTAGCCACCTGGCGTGAATGGCCCAAGGCCGGTGGTCAGGTCGACGCTGCCCTGGTTGGCAAAGCCTTCGCAGACCTTGCCGTTGTCGGCATTGATGGCGATCAGGCGTGCGTCGGCAGTTGGCAGATAAAGACGGCGCGGGCAGGCCTGAGCCACGGCCTTGCCAGCCTCGCTGATAGTAGGCGCAGCGCTACCGTCAAGGCTTACGTAGCGGTTTTCGTCATAGTACGAAACGCCACGGCAAGTCATGTGGGCGAAACCCTTGAAGGTGCCTACCGGGCTTTTGATCTGCGGGTCGTAGCGCCAGATTTCAGCACCGGTATCCGGATCCAAGGCCAGCACGCGGCTGTGCGCGGTGCAGGCATAGAGCATGCCGTTGGCCTTGAGCGGCGTGTTTTCGTTGGTCAGTTCCACCGGGTCGTTGTCACTGGGCAAATCGCCGGTGCGGATACGCCAGGCCTCTTCAAGGCGATGGGCGTTTTGCGCGGTGATCTGGCGCAGCGGTGAGTAACGGTCGCCGTGCTCGGTGCGGCCGTAGGCATGCCACTCGCCGTCGGGCATGGCCGGGGCGGTGCTGGCCATTTCGCTGGTGTCGCGACCCAGTTCGCCATACACCTCACCGGGGTGGGTGAACTGACTGGCGACGGCGCAGGCACCCGAAGCCACCACGGCAACGGTGAGCAGCGCCGTGTTGGCTTTGCTGGCTGGCCCGATCAACGGGCGGCGCGACCAGGGCAGCAACAGCACCACGCCGATGGCGAACCAGAGGGCCAGACGCGGCACCAGTTGCCACCAGTCCAGGCCCACTTCGAGCAGTGCCCAGACCGTACTGCCCAACAATACGACGGCGTAGACACCCAGGCCGATACGGCGCTGGGCCAGCAGCAGGGCGCCAGACACGGCAAAGCCGATGCCGGCGATCAGGTAATACAGCGACCCGCCCACCTGACTCAACTTGATGCCGCCGGCCAGCAGTGCCAGCCCCATCAACAACAGCAGGACGCCGATCAGGCGGGGGAGCCAGCGGCTTCCCGTTTTGGCACCTTCAGTGCTCATCGCATGTTCTCCGTTTGGTATGTGTTTTTAGAAAGTGCTTTGAATCTTCAAGCCGCCGACCAGGGCGTTGTCGACCTGCGACACGCCTCCGGGGTGGCGGATGTATTGCAGGTTAGGTCGCACCGTGAGCCAGTCGGCAAGATGGATGCCGTAATACAGCTCAGCGCTGTATTCGGTGTCCTGTACGGGTAAGAAGCCTGGGTTGTCATAGTCGTAAAGCCCAGCGGCCTTGTTGGCCAGCCGAGCATTCTTGCGATAGGCCGGGTTGACATGCACACGGGCGATTGCAAGGCCGATGTCGTCCTTGGCCCGCCTGTCGAACGGCCCTTTGAATACCAGTCCAGCCTGCACATAGTTGTCGATGGCATTGGTTTTCTTGTCATGCATCGTGGCGTTGGCGAATACGCTCAAACCACGCGAGCCGTCCGATGCCAGCGCAGTCACCTGCTGCTGGGCGCCCAGCCACACGCCGTGCTTGCTTGAGCTGCTGCGGTAGGCGGCACCGCTGATCGCTGCCGCCTGCCCGTCGTTATCCTTGAGTACATCGCTTGCCTTGGCATTACTGTAGTAGTACCCGGCGCGATATTCCCCCTTCATGCCTTTGATGCGCGGGCTCCACACCAGTTCGATTGGCATGACGGCGCCCTGGGTGCCACTGCCGCTGAGTTTGAAGCCGTTGCCCGAATCCAGGTTGGACGGGTTCTGCTCGAATACGCCAACCTGGGCGAAGAGGCTGTCGCTGAGGTTGTAACGCACGCGCAAGGCCCACTGGCTGACGGGCCAGTTGTACCAGATGCCGCCTACCCAGTTGCCCACCTGAGAGCCACAGAAGGCCAGGTTCTGGAAGTCGCAGGGGAAGCTATTGAAGTCTTCGCCTTCGCCAAAGCGGCCAAACTTGACGTCCAGCGCGCCGTCGAAATAGTTCTGCTTGACCCATAGCTGCGTCAGGCGCCAAGTCTGGCCGCGGCCCCATACCTCCTGCGCCGAGGTGAAGCCACCCACGCGGGGGTCATTGATGCGGTCGTTGCTGATGTTCTGGCCGTGGCGCTCGGTGACCGTGAGCTGGAATTCGGCGTCGTGCCAGCCGAAGATCTTTTCCAGGTCCATGTGGCTGCCGAAGGTGAACTGATCACTGTAGCGGGCAGTGCGGTCGTGGTCGTAGCCACCGCGCAGGTTGCTACCCATTTCGCCTGTGTAGCCCAAGGTGAAGTCGTAACCCTGGTCAAGCAAGGCGGTACGGTGCCCGGCCCAGTCACCAAACATCCAGGGAGAGTCACTGGCAAATGGCTCGTTGGCATGGGCTGCGTTGGCCAGGGTCGCCAGGGCGAGGCCGAGGTAGCAGGATTTTGGCAGTTGAAGCATGAGGTAGCGCTATCTTCTGGTTGTTGGAAAAACGGCAAGCGCATCGACAGGCAGCCCTGGCAATGGGTTGACGAAAAAGGGGGTTGGGTGAAGCGATTCAGCTTGCGGCGGGGAGGATATAGGGTAAAGCGCGGGAAAAAAAGACAAAATGTCGCAGTGCATTGTTACCCCTTGAGTAACAGTGCGGCTGAATGGGGCGGATGACGCCCCATGCGTCCCATCATGGCGAGCGGGCTACCTCAGAAGGTGGTGCGCAGGCCGACTTCCACGCTTCGTCCCGGCGCAGGTGCGATATCGCGCAGGATCGAGCTGGCATAACGCACCGTCTGATCCGTCAGGTTCTCGCCACGCACGAATGCCAGCCACTGGCTGTGGCCCACGTCGAAGCGATACCCCACGCTGGCGCCCAGGGTGGTATAGCCATCGGTGCGGGTTTCATTGGCCGGCTTGCGGTGTTGAGCGGCGGCGTGCTCAACGTCCACCCGCGCCTGCCAGCGGTCAAGCTCCCACACCAGCCCGCTGTTCAAGCGCAACGGTGCGATTCGTGGCAGGGGCTCGCCGGAATCGAGGTTCTTGGCACGGGTATAGTCACCCGACAGCTCAAGCGCAAAGCTGCCATAGCGGTTCTGCGCCAACTGCCACCGGTCTTGCGCTTCGATGCCGTAGAAGCGGGCTCGAACACCTTGGTACTGGTATTCGGGAATGCCGTCATGGTCATGATCATGGTCTTCGCCTTCATGCTCATGATCGTGACCTTCGCGCAGGTTGCCGGTGCCGATCAGGCCGATATAGTTGCGAAAATGGCTGTAGAAAACGCCCACGCTGCCTTTGTGCGTGCCGTTGTCAAAGCGCAGTGCCAAGTCCCCCGAGAACGCTTTTTCCTTGCTCAGGCTGGCATCGCCCACTTCATAGGCACCGGTGGCCACATGCGCGCCGTTGGCATAGAGCTCATAAAAGGTGGGCGCCCGCTCGGTGTAGCCCAGGTTGGCGGCGAGCGACCAGATCGAGTCAAGTTGATACACGGCGCCCGACGACAGGCTAAAGGCATTGAAGCTACTGGCGCTGTCGGCTTCTGCAAACTGCGCGTTACCCTTGCCGTCCGGGTCGACGCGGGTGTGTTCCATCCGAGCCCCGAGGCTCAAGTCCAACCGATCAGTGGCGTGCCATTGCTCCAGCAAGAACAGTGCAAAGGTGTCGGTATCGGTATGCGGCACGAACGCTTCTTCGCCCAGGGCTGAGAATTCGTTGCGGCTGACTTGCGCGCCCAGCACGCCTTCGACGGGACCCAGGGGTTGGTGGCGGGCCTCGACACGGGCCTCGTAGCCTTTGTTCTTGAACGTGGTGTGGACTTCGCCTTCTTCGATTTCACGGTGCTGGTAATCGGTATACCCGGCATCGAGCTTCACCGAGCTGAACGGGCCGTCCAGGTCGCGAAACTGCGAGGCGAAAGCATAGTGGTCCTGCTCCATGTCCAGCCGAACGCCGGGCTCGGCCACCGAACCGTAGTTACTGTCATAACGGCTGTAGGACAGGCCAGCATAACCGTGGTCCCAGTGATAGGCACCGCCCAGCGCGCCGCCGTCCTGGCGACCGTCGCTGTTTTCCAGGCGATGCTTGCTGCCTGGGGTGTCGGCATCGCGTACCTGAGCGCTGCGAGCAAAGCCTGGGATGCGCAAGTCATTGTACTGACGGGCATTGGCATCCACGTGCAAAGCGAAGGCGCCGTTGCCGGCCTCCAGCTTGCCGGCACTGCTGCGTGTGGTGTCGGCGCCACCGTAGCGCAACTCGCCGGCTCCCTGGATGCCGTCGATAGGGGTATCAGGAATGCGGTTGTCGAACGTGTTCACCACGCCACCAATGGCATTGCCACCATACAGCAGGGCAGCGGGGCCCCGGACGATCTCGATGCGTTCGACGGTGACGGGGTCAAGGGGCACGGCGTGGTCGTAGGACAACGACGAGGCATCCAGCGCGCCTACGCCATTGCGCAGCAGGCGAATGCGATCCCCGTCCAGGCCTCGGATGATCGGGCGGCTGGCCCCTGGCCCGAACCAAGTGGAGGCCACACCTGGCTGTCGGTTCAGGGTTTCCCCCAGGCTGCTGTGCTGTTGTTGCAGCAGGTCGGTGCCTTCCAGCACCGTGCTGGGGCTGGCCAACTGGGCGCTGCCTAGCGGGTTGGCAGTGATGACTTGGGGCGAAAGTTCAACCCCCTGACTGTAGGAGGTGACCATGCAAAGTGCGAGTGCAAGCGGAGACAGGCGAAGCGGTGAGTGCACCATGAGCTGTAGCGATCCTTGGCAGAGATGTTAATTGTTACAATATAACATCTCTATTTCAGCACAGCCGTGTCCCACGCCGCCAGCCTTATTTGTCCAGCGCAGGGTGCGCGACGATGCCTGCACTGGTGTAAGGTGCGCATCTTTGTACCGGAGCCTTGGCATGAGCACTGCCCAACACAACGCGTTGCACGGCAAGACCCTCGAGCAGATCCTCACCGAGCTGGTCGCCCACTATCAATGGCAGGGGCTGGCCGAGCGCATTGATGTGCGCTGCTTCAAGAGCAACCCGACGGTCAAGTCGAGCCTTACCTTTCTGCGCAAGACCCCATGGGCCCGCGAGAAGGTCGAGCAGCTGTACATCAAGCTGCAGCGCCAGGCCTGACATGCGGCGTCACCCGTGGTTGAGCACCCTGGCCATGCTGGGCTGGCTGGGCCTGAGCGTGCAGGTGTACCTGGTGTTGTGGGGGCGATGGCAGGAGCAGGCGAGTCTGATAGGTGGGCTGATCAACGTGTTCGGCTACTTCACGGTGCTGACCAATACGCTGGTGGCCACTGTCCTGAGCTACGCCGCATTTGGCCGGGAAGGGGCGAGCAAGCGCTTTTTCCTGTCTCCTGTGGTCAGCTCGGCAGTGGCGGCGAGCATCGTGCTGGTGGCGTTGGCGTATAGCCTGTTGTTGCGCCATCTGTGGCAGCCGGAGGGTTGGCAATGGTTGGCAGACGAGCTGTTGCATGACGTCATGCCAGCGCTTTACGTCTTGTATTGGTGGTTCGAGGTGCCCGCGGGGCGGTTACGGCTGCACCACCTTGGGTTATGGGCGTTCTATCCTGCCGTCTATTTCGCCTATGCGTTGTGGCGCGGCAGTGAGATTGGCGTCTACGCCTATCCTTTCATCGACGTCGCCACCTTGGGGTTCGGCCAGGTGATGATCAATGCGCTGGGTGTGCTGGCAGGGTTTTGGGCAATCGCCGGGGTGCTGCTCATTCTGGACAGGTGGCGGGCGGGGTGAGCAAGGGCATGCCGTCATTCAAGCTTCTCAGGCTGCCCTGGGGTTTGAGCTTCGCAACGAACATTGCCGAGGCGCCGGACCGGCCGGCCCGGCCCCTTTCAGTCATCGCTCGCTGAACCTTCCGCGCGCCAGTAGGCGGCGGCTTTGAGGGCGTCTTGAGCTACGCCTTTGCTGATCAGCAGCGTCTTGACCTCACGCGTCAGGCTCTTTTCCAGCGCCACCCAGGCGTACAAGGCCCCTTCGGGTAATGGCAAAGCCTCGACCGTGGCCACCAGGTCGTCCCGCCCCCGTACCGACCAGATCACGTCCACCTGCGCCTGGCTCGGCAAGGGCTGACGCTCCTGCTCATCGTGAACCTGGATGACGGCCACCACCCGTCGCCCCGCAGGCAGGGCTTCAAGACGGCGGCCGATGGCGGGCAAGGCGGTTTCATCGCCGATCAGCAGGTAGGCATCGAAAATGTCCGGGACCACCATCGAGGCGCGCGGCCCGGCGATATCCAGGGTTTGCCCCGGTGCCGCTTGCGCCGCCCAGGTCGAAGCAGGGCCATCGCCGTGCAGCACGAAGTCGATGTCCAGTTCGTTGGCCTGCAAGTCGATGCGCCGGGGGGTGTATTCGCGCATGATGGGCCGCTCGCCACCTTCCCGACCCAGTGCCCGGGCATCAATGGCTTGCTGCTGCTCGGCAGTCTCGGCAAACAGCAGCTTGATATGGTCATCCGTGCCTAGGCTGATGAAGCCCTGCAGCTCAGCGCCGCCCAATGTCACGCGCCGCATTCGCGGGGTCAGGTCGGTCACGCGCAGCACGTTCAGGCGGCGCTGGCGAATCTCGTGGTTGACGCGGTGAATGGCTTCACTCATCGACGCTCTCCTGGTCAGGGGCATGGGGGCCGCCAGCGATGGCCTTGGCGGTCACGTTGAGCAGGTCGCGGACTCGCTCGATTTCCTCGGGTGTCCAGCGGCCATGGTGCATGTGCAAGGCGTGGCGCAGATTGCCCACGGCCTCGTGAATCTCAGCAGGGCGGTCGTGGCCCCGCAGGGCATGCTTGCTGACTTCGATACGCACGCGTAACCCGTCCAGTGCCACGGCCTGCTCGGTCAAGGCGCTGCGACCCGTGTCGGTAATGGTGTACAGCCGCTTGCTGCCTTGAGGTTGGCCCTGGATGAGTTCGGCCTCCTCCAGAAAGTTGAGCGTGGGATAGATCACACCTGGGCTTGGCGTATAGCTGCCTTCGAAGCGCTTTTCGATTTGCCTGATCAGGTCGTAACCGTGTCCTGGCTGTTCGCCCAACAGTGAGAGCAGCAGTAGTTTCAGATCGCCCGGGGCGAACACCCGAGGGCCGCGTTCGCCGCGGCCGGGTTTGCGTTCGAAGTACTCAGAATCGCGCATGCTGGAAAGTGCCTGTTTAAGATATATCTCAAGATATATCTCAAGATATATCTCAAGATGTCTCTTCGGCAAGCCACAAATGCTGATGATTCTTATCTACCCGTTCGATATATCCTCAGGTGAACCCGCGACGGCGTTTGACCGCTGTGGGGGGATGCATTCGTTAGGGTTGCCAGGCTGCAAGTACGGCATGAGGATCGGCGCCATGCCCTTGAGCACCTGCACCGGTAATGCAGACGTGAACTTGAAGGCCTCCGCCGAGCGCCCAGGCACGAAGGCGGTCAAGGTGCCGAAGTGGTTGTCGCCCAGGAAGAACACGAACGTCGCGGTGCGGTTCAGCGACCGTGAGCCTATCAGGCGGCCCCCGGCGCCAAAGCTTTCGATGCGGTTGTCGCCCGTTCCGGTCTTGCCGCCCATGACCAGAGGCGTGCCGTCCTTGAGCATGAAGCTGCCGGAGATGCGCCGCGCGGTACCCGCGTCCACCACTTGCGACATGGCGCCCTTGAGGGCTCGCGCCACTTCGACCGGCAGTATCCGCACACCACGGTCCGGGTCGCTGATCAGTTTGGTTTCGTAGGGCGTATCCGCTGCAAAGTGCAGGGTATCGATGCGCAGTGTCGGCAGCCGTACACCGTCGTTCTGGATGATGCCCACCAGTTCGGAAAGCGCGGCAGGCCGGTCACCGGAACTGCCAATAGCAGTCGCCAGCGACGGGACCAGGTGATCGAAGGGATAGCCGACCCGCTTCCAGCGCTGGTGAATGTCGAGAAACGCCTCGATTTCCACCATGGTTCGGATACGGCTGTCCCGTGCGCCCTGGTGACGGCTCTTGAACAGCCAGCTGTAGACCTCCTGGCGCTCGAAGCGGCTGGCGTTGATCATTTCGCTCAAGGTCGATGCCGGATGCTTGAGCAAGTAACCCAGCAGCCACAGGTCCAGCGGGTGGACCTTGGCGATGAAGCCCTGGTCAGGCAGGTTGTAACGCCCCGGGCCGTAGGCATCGTACATCTGTACCAGGCGATCGTCGGTCAGTTTGCTTTGTGCGAGCTTGCTGTCTTTGCTATGGGCCCGTACGAAGGCGTTAAACGTGGCCTGACCGGCCTCGGGGAACAGGTAGCGGTGCACGGCCGCCAGACGTTGGGGTGTCACGCGCATGCTGTCGAGGAAGGTGTCCAGGCGCTGCTGCGAGGTCTTGCGCTGGTACTTGCGCCAGAAACGCATCAGGTAGCTTGTCCCTTCCTTGTCGGCGAACTTTGCCAGGTACTCCTGTCGGCGCGGGTCAGCATCATCCTTGAGCAGCGGCACCGCGTTCAGTGGCTGCTGATAGGTGACGTAGCGCACCACGTCGCGCATCAGGCGGATGAACGGCAGGTTGATCGATTCGCGCAGGGCGTCCTTGAGGGTAGGGTTGCGGCCGTTGTCTTCCTTGCGGAAGTTGTTGAACACGTGCATACCGCCCCCGGTGAAGAACGATTCTCCGGTACTGGCCGAGTACTTGCGCTCAAGGGCGGCATCGAGCATGGCATCCAGGCTCTGGTTTTTGCTGTTTTGCATCAGCCAGCCCAGTGACCAGCGGCTGATGACATCCAGGTCGGCGACCTCGACGTTCTTCAACTCGGCCACAGGCTTGCCGGCGTACTTGTCATGCAGCTCGGCGACGATTTCCAGGTAAGTGGTCAGCACCCGAAGCTTGGCGGTGGACCCCAGTTCCAGCTTGCTGCCTTCGTTGATGTCGAAGGGTTGGTCAGTGCTGTCCGTCTGTACCCGCACGCGTGAGCCATCGGCCGTGCGTTCGAACAGGGTGAAACTGTAGCTGACCTGGTCGGTGGTTTTGGCGGTCAGCAGACGTTCGCCGATCAGGCCGATCTGCGCGGCAAAGGCCGGGTCGGCCAGATGCTTGAGGTACTCGCTGACTTGCAGCTGCAGGTCAGCCTGCAAGGTGCTGGTGGCAGAAAGGTCCAGGCGATCGAGGTCGTACAGCGGGCGGTTGAGCATGGCCGAAAGACGGTTGCGGGCCAGGCTGATGCCCTTGTTGGTGACGATCGGCACGATGGTCGGTTGCGCGACCCAGTCACGGTAGACAGCCTTGCTGGCCAATGCGGCATCGGCCAGCGCCTGAGGGATGATCTGGTTCGCGGCCAGCACCCGGACATGGGCGTCGGTCAGCTCGGCGAGTTCGAGTCGCCCTTTGGAGAGGTAGTGCGAGGGCCGGCGCTGGGCGATCATCAACGACAGCACCTGACGCAGCGCAAGGCCACGGGCCGCCAAGCTCTGTGCGTCCGTGGCGGTGTCATTGAGCGCTTTGTTGACTTGCTCGAAGTCTGCCCCGTACCACACGCGCAGGCCTTCGGCCATACCGTGCACCTCTCCATGACCCGGCACGGCGGACAGCGGCACGCTGTTGAGGTAGTCACGCACGATGCGCTGGCGCGCCTCGGTGGTGTCCGGCCCGCCCTGGTAGGCGCGCACGCTGGCAGAAATCATCTGCCTGATCTTCTCGGCGCCCGACACGGTCAACCCGTCAGGTGAATGGCGATACTTCTCCAGCTGGGTAGCCAGGGTACTGCCACCGGCAGATTGGCCAGGCAGGGCCAGGTAGCGCGCGATCTGGCTGTAGGCCGCCTTGGCGAAACGGGGCCAGTCCACCGCCGGGTTGTTGCGCGGATCACGGGTATCGAGCAGGTCGCGGTTCTCGATGAACAGCAAGCTGTTGACCACCACCGAGGGAATCGAGGCGAAGTCCGGGTACAGGTACTGGGGATACTGATACTGGTACAGCATGTCGCCCCGGCAATCGGTGATCGCCAGGCCTGCCTGGACCTTTTCGATGTAGGGCGCGAACAGCCCATGATCGACGTAGTTGACCAGCGCCGGCGAGAACCGCACTTGTTGGCTGATCAGGTAATCGCGCTTGAGCAGGCGAGGCAGGAACTCGCCGAGCGAGCTGTAGCCCAGGCGCTTGTCGAACGGCCCTTCGCCTGGGTACACGATCGAATCGCTGGGGCCGGGCTGCAGCGAGTAAGTCAAGGTGCTTGCCAGCTTGCTGAACTCGCGCGATTGCAGCTCGGAGGTGCGGAATTCTTCATAGGCCGCGAAGCCGACCGTGCCAGCTGCCACCAGCAGAATCAGGATGATCAGGCGCCACCATAGCCGGCGCTGACGAGGGGACTTGGGTTCTGGCGTCTCGGCAGGCGTTTGTGCGGGGGCTTGCTTGGTGTTTGGTTCCGTTTGCCACAGTGCGCCCATAATCGTCTATCCAACCAGGTATTTTCATCTTGCTTGCCTGGAGCTTAGACGTTGCGCCGGGTATGTGAAAATTTTGTGGAAACTGCGCAATAAAGCGGGTGCGCGGCTTGGCCGCGCTCAAGCATTCAGGCGGCTACCTCGCTGTTGGGCTCGAAGCTGTCCGCCCGGGCCAGTTGCCACATACGCGAATAGAATTGCCCATCGACCTCGCCGGTCAGTAGCTCGCCGGGCTTTAGGAACACATGCATTTGCGAGAACAGCTTGATCTCGGTGGCTGAAATGCGGCGTACCAAGTGCTTGGCTTCGAGCTGCGACGGGTGTTCCAGCCCGGCAGCAGCCAGCATTTCGGCCAAGGCACGCAGGGTGTTGCGATGGAAGTTGAGCACCCGTTCGGCTTTGTCCGGCACCACCAGGGCACGCTGGCGCAGCGGATCCTGCGTGGCCACGCCGGTGGGGCACTTGTTGGTGTGGCAACTCTGGGACTGGATGCAGCCGATGGCGAACATGAACCCCCGCGCAGCATTGGCCCAGTCCGCACCGATGGCCAGGACGCTGGCAATGTCGAAGGCGCTGACGATCTTGCCGCTGGCACCGAGCTTGATCTTGTCGCGAAGGTTCAAGCCCACCAAGGTGTTGTGCACGAACAACAGGCCTTCGCGCAGCGGCACACCGATATGGTCGGTGAACTCCACGGGGGCGGCCCCGGTGCCGCCTTCCTTGCCATCGATCACGATGAAGTCGGGCAGGATGCCGGTTTCCAGCATGGCTTTGGCAATGCCCATGAATTCCCACGGGTGACCCAGGCAGAGCTTGAACCCCACCGGTTTGCCGCCCGACAGCTCACGCAGTTGGGCGATGAACTGCATCATTTCGATGGGTGTTGAAAACGCGCTGTGCCGCGACGGCGAGACGCAGTCTTCGCCCAGCAGCACGCCGCGGGTTTCGGCAATTTCCTGGGTAACCTTGTGCTTGGGCAGAATGCCGCCATGCCCAGGCTTTGCGCCCTGGCTCATCTTGACCTCGATCATGCGCACCTGCGGGCTGCGCGCCTGCGCGGCAAATGCCTGCGGATCGAAACGACCGTCCGAGGTACGGCACCCGAAATACCCGCTGCCCAGTTCCCATACCAGGTCGCCGCCGTGCTCGCGATGGTAGGGGCTGATGCTGCCCTCACCGGTGTCGTGGTGAAAGTTGCCCAGCTTCGCGCCTTGGTTCAACGCGCGAATGGCGTTGGCGCTGAGCGAGCCAAAACTCATGGCGGAGATGTTGAAGATCGAGGCTGAGTACGGCTGGCTGCACTGCGGGCCGCCGATGGTGATGCGAAAGCTCGCCGGGTCAGCCAGAGGCGCCGGGCGCATGGAGTGACCGATGAACTCGAAGCCCGACGCGTAGACGTCGATCAGGGTGCCGAACGGCTTGTCCGAGACCTGGTTCTTGGCCCGGGAATAGACCAGCGAGCGCTGGGCACGGGAGAAGGGCAGGGCGTCGCTGTCTGCTTCGAGCAGATACTGGCGGATTTCCGGGCGAATGGTTTCCACCAGGTAGCGAATATTGCCCAGGATCGGGTAGTTGCGACGCACGGCGTGGCGTTTTTGCAACAGGTCGAACAGGCCTATCAGGCTGAGCAAGCCTGTTGTCAGGGTGAACGGCCAAAGCCAGTGGTGATGAATCAATGGCAGGGTGGCCAGGGTAAACACGATGCAGACGGCGAACACCGCATAACGGCTGAGAAGTGACAGGCTCATACAGGGTCCTTGCGATGGCTCGGTCAGGCTCACGGCCTGAGGTGAGCCCCGACCATAGCCAACTTGTCCGTCGCTGCAAAGGCCGTGTCGCGCAGCAGCAGCTGTCGCCACTGCGTTTGCTGCGCTGCGCAAGCTTCGACCAGATAGACGTAGCGCTTGCCCACCCGCGCAGCCACCGGTACGCCGTCGCGGTAGAGCAGGCGGTTGCCGCTGGTGGCCGGTACCTTGGCCCCCGGCAGCAACGTGCCGATCAAGTTCAGCGGATCGCTGGCACTGACCAGCACCAACGTGCCGTCCGCCGCTTGCCGGCGAACCTGGCGCAGCATGGCCACGGCCTCGGGCAAGGCGAACTGCTCGCCGGACAACCCGGCAATGAAGCGCCCACCCCGTATTTCCCCACGCGCCTCCAGGCGCTGGTAGCAGCGCAGCAGGTCACGCCAGGGCGGCAGCACATCGCTCTCACGCGCCAGCAGGCGCCAGCACATCACCCCGTAGCGCTGCAGCAGCAGGCGAGCGATGCTTTCGATGTGCTGATCCTGATCCGGCGCGGCTTCGCTGCGCGGCAGCAGGGCCCAGCGCCCTGCATAAGCCATGCTGTTGGACAAGGGCAGGTGACCGAAGCGCGGCCGACGCGCGGTGCGCCGGGCGGCCGGCGCGATCAGGCTACGCAGCCCGGTGAAGCTGTCGGCATTGGCCAGGCCAGCGCCAACCAGCGCCTGCAAGGCCGTTTCCAGTTCGGCGGGGAGCAGACGGGCCTCTTGGGCCAGCTCGTCGAAAAACAGTGCACCCCGGGTTTTCAGGGCGTCATGCACCCGCTGGGCACGTGGTCCCAAGGTGTCGAGGCACGGGGGTGGGGCCAGGCTTCGCCACAGCTGCAGGTGTTCGCGAGGCAGCAACACCACGGGCGTGCTGGCCACCGTGCTGGCTGACACGGTACTTGCCAACCGGCTCCAGGCGAACTGCCCGCTGCGGCAGGCCTCGTCGAGCCAGCTGGGGCTGTAATCGCGCACGCGTGCAGGCAGCACTTCGGCTTCCCACGCCCCGGCCGCACTTGGAAACCCCTGCAGTTGGGCCAGCACAACAGGCAGCGCCTGCGGCCCTTGCAACCGTTGCCCCGGATCAAGGTGTTGCCAGTGGAACAGGAAACGCATGAAGTCCTGCAGGCTGACCGGCTCGATCTCCCGGCGCAGACGTTTGACGGTATAGCGGTGGATACGCGCCAGCAGGTGGCGTTCGCACCATTGAGTGTCAATTGCATCTGGGCTGAAATGCCCCCTGAGCACATGGCCTTGGGCCTCGAGCCGGGCCAATGCCTGCTCCACATCAGCGATGGACTTGCCCAGCGGCGTCGCAAGCTGGGCAACGGTGGCAGGCCCATGACCGCTGAGCCGGGCACGCAGCAGTTCGGGCAGCGCCAGGTCATGGTCCACTGGCTGATCGAAGCCTGGCAGTGGCTCGACCACGGGCGCCAGGCGGCAATCGGGGTAGACGGCTTTCAACAGCGTCAGGCGCTCACGGGCCAGCCACAACTTCTGCTCGGGCAGGTAGACGGCTCGGCCCCGCTTGGCAAGCTGATCAAGCAGCGTACGCCAGCGTGCGCCTGCCTGAGCTTCGGGCTGGCTGATGGCGCCCAGGCTCATGAGCGCTTCATGCATTTCATCTGCGTTGACCGGCTGCGGCCAGGCCTCGGCTGCCACTGCCGCAATGGCGTCCGCATCCAGCGCACCCAGCTCATCACCTGACTGCACATCCGCCCAGCGGCGATTGAGCACCGCCTGGGTACGGCGCTCTTCGAGCGGGGCGTCATCCAGAAAGGTGTAGGGCCTGGCGTTGAGAATGGCTGACGCCAGCGGCGAGGGCGCCGGCAGGTCGCGCGCCAGCAGGCGCACGGCACCGCTTTCCATGCGCCGCAGCAACGCCAGCCAACCGTCGCAATCCATGGCGTCGTGCAGGCAATCGTCGAGGGTCTGACGAACCAGCGGGTGGTCCGGTACGTGCCGTTCGCCGGACAGATTTTCAAGGCAGGCGATCTGATCGGGAAACACCGAGGCGATCAGGTCTTCGCTCTTCATGCGCTGGATCTGCGGTGCAACCTTGCGACCACCGGCAAAGCGCGGCAAGGCCATGGCCACACCCGCGTTCCAGCGCCAGCGGACACCGAACAGCGGGGCATCGAGCACAGCCTGGATCAGCACCTGCTCGGCGCTGCGGCTGTCGAGGTAGCGCCACACCTCGTCGAGGGCAAAGCTGTGGCTGGTAGACAGCGACAGCACGATGGCATCTTCACTGGCTGCCGCTTGCAGCTCGACATTGAAGGTACGGCAGAACCGCTTGCGCAGGGCCAAACCCCAGGCGCGGTTGATGCGGCTACCGAACGGCGAATGGATGATCAGCTGCGTGCCGCCTGACTCGTCGAAGAAACGCTCCATCACCAGGGTGTCCTGGGAGGGCAGGGCGCTCAATACCTGCTGGGTGCGGGCCAGGTAGTCCAGCAACTGCTCGGCACAGCTGGCGTCCAGTTCGAATGTGGCTTGCAGCCAGGCCAGCACATGCGCCAGCGAGCCATCGGCGTGTTGCAGGCGCTCATCGATCTGCCCTTGCAGCCTGGCCACGGCGGCGCTGAGCTCGCGGCTGCGGCCAGGGGCTTCGCCCAGCCAGAACGGAATCGTGGGGGGCTGGCCGTGGGCGTCTTCGACCCGGACCCGCCCGGCCTCCACGCGCAGGATGCGATAAGACGCGTTGCCTAGCTGGAAGATGTCGCCAGCAATGCTCTCCACGGCAAAGTCTTCGTTGACGCTGCCGATGTTCAGCGCCTGAGGTTCGAGCACGACGGCGTAGTCGGCGTTGTCGGGAATCGTCCCGCCACTGGTCAAGGCGGTGAGTTGGCTGCCACGGCGCCCTCGCACCATGGCGCTGACGGCATCACGGTGCAGGTAGGCGCCGCGCACGCCCTGGCGGCCGTTGTAGCCTTCGGCAAGCATGCCAAGCAAGGCGTGGTAATCTTCGTACGCCAACGTTTCGAACGGCATGGCCTGGCGCAGGCAGTCGAACAGCGCTCGCTCGTGCCAGGGCTGGTTGCTGGCCTCGGCGACGATCTGCTGGGCCAGCACATCCAGCGGGGCCTTCGGTACCTGCACTTCATCCAACTCGCCGCGGCGCACGCAATCGAGCAGCGCCACGCACTCGATCAAGTCGTCTCGCGATGTCGCGAACAGGCGTCCTTTGGGCACCCCGTCCACCTGATGTCCTGCACGCCCCACGCGCTGCAGGAACGCTGCGATCGAGCCGGGTGAGGCGATCTGGCACACCAGGTCGATGTCGCCGATGTCGATGCCAAGTTCCAGCGAGGCCGTGGCCACCAGCACCTGCAGCTCGCCCGCCTTCAGGCGCTGCTCGGCGCTCAGGCGCCTTTCCTTGGAAAGGCTGCCGTGGTGAGCGGCCACCGCAGCCGCGCCCAACCGATCGCTCAAGTGACGGGTGATGCGCTCGGCCAGCCGCCGGGTGTTGACGAACACCAAGGTGGTGCGATGCGCACGGGCCAGTTCGGCCAGACGATCGTACACCAGCCCCCAGGCATCCTGGTCGAGCACCGCCCCCAGTGGCACCGGCGGGATTTCGATGGCCAGGTCACGCTGGCGGGCGTGCCCTACATCGACGATGGCACAGGCGCGCCCGCTGCCCACCAGAAACTGCGCCACCCGCTCGACCGGACGCTGGGTAGCAGACAGGCCGATGCGTCGCAGCGGACGGTCGCACAACGCTTGCAGGCGTTCGAGGGTCAGCGCCAGGTGGCAACCGCGCTTGTTGCCGGCCAGGGCATGGATCTCATCGACGATGACGGTGTGCACCGTACGCAGGCCTTCACGCCCAGAGGCCGAACCCATCAGCACGTACAGGGACTCAGGGGTCGTGACCAGAATATGCGGTGCCTGTTTGCGCATGGCGATGCGTTCTTTCTGGGGCGTATCACCAGTGCGCACCGCCGTGGTGATGGTGGGGGCTGCGTGCCCTTGCGCCTGGAGTGTGCGCTGGATGCCCTCCAGCGGTATTTGCAGGTTCAAGCGGATGTCGTTGGACAGGGCTTTCAAAGGCGATACGTAGACGACCTGCGTGTGGGCGGGCAATGTGCCGCCCTGCTCCAGCCCTTGGCGAAACAGCCGGTCGAGCACCGCCAGAAACGCACTGAGCGTCTTGCCTGAGCCGGTCGGCGCTGCCAGCAGCACGGACTGACCGGCCTGGATGAGCGGCCAGGCCTGAGCCTGGGCATCGGTCACCGACGGATAACGGCCTGAGAACCAGGCCGCAACGCCTGGATGGAACAGCTCGAATACGGGATGGTTGGCGGCAGGAAGCGTCATTGGGAAGGTTATGAAGGGTCCCGGCCGGGTTGGCAAGTGGCCATTCGTCTGCCCACGTCCAAACCTGGCAGTGGCCTTGTCACGGCTGGGGAGGCATGGGATGCTCGCCGCCCATTTTCAGGGAGATCACCCATGGCCAATACCATCCGCATTGCCGCCGCCTTATTGCTGGACTCGCAAGGTCGCACGCTGCTGGTGCGCAAGCGCGGCACTCAGGCATTCATGCAGCCGGGCGGCAAGATCGATGCCGGAGAAACCCCGGTTCAAGCGTTGGCCCGTGAGCTGCACGAGGAACTGGGCCTGCAGATCGACCCCGCCAAGGCCGTGCGCCTTGGTCAGTTCAGCGCTCCGGCAGCCAATGAGCCAGGGTTCGAGGTGCAGGCCGAGTTGTTCCGGGTGGACTGCGCGGCATCGGTAATGCCGGCGGCTGAAATCGACGAGATCACTTGGTTGGCCGCTGACCAGACGCCAGAAATGCCCCTGGCGCCCCTGACCCGTGACCTGATCCTGCCGCTGTACCGCCAGTTGCTCAGCGCACCGCGCTGACCCCGTCGAGGGTGGCGAACGAAGTGTCTTTGGCCGTCAGCAGAAAATCGCGCATATAGGGTGCATCTAGCATGTCGGTGCGCACGGCTGCGTAGAGTGTCGCGAACAGGCCTTTTTCGCCCAGGCGCTTGCCCTTGACGTAACCGCGCGAGCTGTATTCGTGCAAGGCCCAATGGGGCATGCCGCACACGCCTCGGCCGCTGGCCACCAACTGCATCATCATGACCGTAAGCTCCGAGGTGCGTACGGCCGCAGGCTCGATGTCGGCTGGCTCCAGGAAGCGGGTGAAGATGTCCAGACGGTCACGCTCCACCGGATAGGTGATCAGGGTCTGGTCCGCCAGGTCCTGGGGCACCATGTAGGGTTTGCTGGCCAACGGATGCTGGTTGGCCACCGCCAGCATGGCTTCGTAGGTGAACAGGGGAACGTAGGTAATGCCGGCCAGGTCCAGGGGATCGGAGGTCACCACCAGGTCCAGGTCACCACGGGCCAAGGCGGGCAGGGGCGCGAACGCAAAGCCTGAGGCCAGGTCCAGTTCCACTTCAGGCCAGGCATCACGGAACTGATCGATGGTGGGCATCAGCCACTGGAAGCAACTGTGGCATTCGATGGCCATGTGCAAGCGACCGGCAGTGCCGCCGGCCAGTCTGGCGATATCCCGCTCGGCGCCACGCAGCAAGGGGAGCGTGGCGTCGGCCAGTTGCAGCAGGCGCAGCCCTGCGCTGGTGAAGCGAATGGGCTTGCTCTTGCGCACGAACAACGTCAGGCCCAGGCGCTCTTCCAGTTCCTTGAACTGGTGGGACAAGGCCGACTGGGTCAGGTGCAGCCGCTCGGCCGCTTCGACCAGGCTGTCTGCTTCACGCAGGGCATGAAGGGTTTTCAGGTGGCGGATCTCCAGCACAGCTAACTCCGAGGGTAGGGCTGAGGGTAAACATCTTGGAGTTGAGTTTCCCTCATGTTACCGCCGCTGTCGACTGTGCCTTGCCTGTTGACTGGCGCATTGCAGCGCCTCGGTCCATCAACCTAGCCCGTATTTCTTGACCTTGTCGAACAACGTGGTCTTTGCCATGCCCAATTCCTGGCTGGCCTGGCTCAGGTTGCCCCCGGTGCGCTGCAAGGCGTCACTGAGCAGGTTGCGCTCGAAGGCCTCCACGGCCTCGGCAAAGCCCAGCCCTTGGCTGCTGGTGCCCGTGGGGCCTTTCTTGAACGCGGGCAGCCCTAGTGCATAGCGTTCGGCCACATTGCGCAGTTCGCGCACGTTGCCTGGCCAGTCATGGGCCATCAGCCGTGACAGCGTCTGGCTGTCCAGGGTGGGTGTCTCCCGGTCGAACCGCAGCGCCGATTGCTGCAGGAAGTGTTCGAACAGCTGCAGGATGTCTTCGCGGCGTTCGCGCAGTGGGGGCAGTTCGAGGGTCACCACGTTCAGGCGGTAATACAGGTCGCTGCGAAACTGCCCGCTCTGACCCAGGCTGTCGAGGTCGGCCTTGGTCGCCGCGATGAGCCGGCAATCCACTGGAATGCTCTGGTTCGAGCCGAGCCGTTCCAGGGTGCGCTCCTGGAGCACCCGCAACAGTTTGATCTGAAGGTTGATCGGCATGCTTTCCACTTCATCGAGAAACAGCGTGCCGCCGTTGGCGTGCTCGATCTTGCCGATACGCCGTTTGCCAGCACCGGTGAAGGCGTTGGCTTCATGGCCAAATATCTCGCTTTCGAACAGGTTCTCGGGCAGGCCACCGCAATTCAATGCCACGAAGGGCTGGACCTGGCGACGGCTGAAGTCATGCAGGCAGCGGGCCACCAGTTCCTTGCCGGTGCCTGTCTCACCCTCGATCAGCACATTGGCGGAGGTATCGGCCACGTTGGCGATCAGTTCGCGTAGGTGCTGCATGGCGGGCGAACGACCGATGATGCGCCCCTCCAGGCTGCTCTGCCCGGCAAGCTGGCGGCGCAGCGCCGAGACTTCACGGGACAGGCCGCGTTGCTCGAGCGCACGGCGCACCACATCGACCAGCCGCTCGGGAGAGAAGGGCTTTTCCATGAAGTCATACGCGCCGTTGCGCATGGCGCCGACGGCCATGTCGATATCACCGTGCCCGGTGATCAATACCACCGGCAGGCTGCGGTCGCGCGCCTTGAGACGGTTGAGCAGTTCCAGGCCGTCGATACCCGGCAAGCGAATGTCGCTGACCACGATGCCGGCAAAGTCATCGCCAATGCGCTCGAGCGCCTGTTCGGCACTGCCTACGCCTTCGCAACCGATGTCCTCCAGCGCCAGTGCCTGCTGGCACCCAAGAAGGACATGGGGGTCGTCTTCGACGATCAGAACGGTAAGGGGCGCTTGGGTCATGGAGAGTCTGCCGATTCGCTGGGGGTGGAGGCCAAGGGCAGGATCAGCACGAAAGCTGTACCGCCGCTGGCAGGGTGCTCGACACTGAGGCTGCCCTTGGCGGCCGCAGCAAGGCTAGCCGAGAGGGTCAGGCCCAGGCCAAGGCCATTGTCGCCCGGCTTGGTGGTGAAGAACGGTTCGAAAAGATGCTTGCGTGCCTCTGGATCGATGCCATGGCCGTTGTCGCGCACCTGCAAGCGGTATTTATCCCCCTGCAGTTCGCCTTCGAGCCACAAGGCCGGTTGGGGCTGGACAGCCATGGCATCCAGGGCGTTGCCGATGAGGTTGACCAGGATCTGCTCCAGCCGGGTCTGGTCGATGGCCAACTGCAGGTCCTGGTAATGGCGGTGCACCTGCAGGTGGCTGCTGTTGATCCGTTCTGCCAGCACCTGCAGGCTGGCTTCGACCGCCTTGGCCACCGCGGCCTGGCCGCTGTCGTCACTGCGTCGGGCGAATGAACGCAGGCTGGCGGTGATGCGGCCCATGCGGTCGACCAGGCCATTGATGGTACGCAGATTGGTACTGGCGGTCTCCAGTGCGCCGCGTTCGATGAACCGAACGGTGTTGCCCGACAAGGTACGCAGCGCCGCCAAGGGTTGATTGAGTTCGTGGGCGATACTGGTGGACATCTGTCCGATGGCTGCCAGCTTGCCAGCCTGAACCAGTTCGTCTTGCGCCTGGCGTAGGGTCTGCTCGGCATGACGGCGCTCGCGTATCTGCCCCTTGAGCCGTTCGTTGCTGGCCCGCAGGTCGGCCGTACGCTCGGCGATGCGGCGCTCGAGCTGGCTATTGGCTTGCTCCAGCGCCTCGCGGGCTGCCAGGCGGGTAGCGATGACTTTGCGTCGCTCGTTCCAGGCGATGCCCAGAATGGTCAGCAAGGCAAACGCCACACCGACCAGGATGCCCTGCACCATGGATTCGCGACGCAGATCCTGAAGCGGCGTGAGCAGCGTAAAGTGCCAGGGTGTATCGACCAGACGACGTGTCTGGGCCAGGTAGGCCACCTCATCGGGGTTGCCCTGGGCCGTTTCGCTGTTGGCCGGGAAGGTCAGCTTTTCTACCCCGTCGGCCAGGGTCTCGCGCCCCAGCGGTTGCAGCTCATTGAGCGGCCACCAGTAGTATTGCAGGCTGCGCGCCAGGCGCTCCTTGGTTTGCGGGGTCAGTGGACGCACCGATTTGAGGCGTCGAGCCGGATCGCTGGAAAGAATGATGATCCCGTTCTCGTCGCTGACGAACGCTTCCAGGCGGGCCCGCTGCCAACGTTCCTCCAGGGTATCGAGACGCACCTTGATCACGGCAACGCCGATGATTTTGCCGTGCTCCTCAAGCCCGTGGGCCAAGTAGTAGCCAGCTTCGCCCGTGGTGCTGCCGATGCCGTAGAAGCGCCCGGGTTCGCCACGCACGGCGGTCTGGAAATACGCGCGAAACGACAGGTCCTCGCCCAGGAACGAGTCGGTATCGCGCCAGTTGCTGGTGGCCTGCACCCGCCCTTGGGTATCGAGCACGAAGATCGCGCGGCTGCGGCTGCGCCGGTTGAGGCCTTCGAGGTATTCGTTGACGGTTTGCCGTGAGCCACCATCAGGGTCTGTCAGCAGGTGCGACACGCTGTCTTCGAGTTCCAGCAGGCTGGGAAGGTAGGTGTACTTGCTGATTTCGCTCTCGACCGTACGCGCATGCAATTCCAACTGGCGCTCGCCATTTTCACTGAGCACGCGTATGCCGTTGCTCTCGCTGATCAGGAACCCGGCCATGCCCAGCCCGATCATCAGCAAGATGATCAGCGGAGGTAACAGCAGTTGGCGGACAAGGCGGGCTTTCACGGCAGGCTTGGCAGGTAACAGGAGCGAGGGGTCGCATTTCATCACAGTGACCTCGTCACGGCCAGCGCCCGCTGCCCGGAAGGGCGGCGGGGCCGAGCGGCTCGATGAGGCAGGATCAGTGCTGAAGGATCTTGCTCAGGAAGTGCTGGGTGCGTTCGTGACGGCCTTCGGGGTTGCCGAAGAAGTCTTCCTTCTGGCAATCCTCGATGATGTGCCCCTTGTCCATGAAAATCACGCGGTTGGCCACTTTGCGGGCAAAGCCCATTTCGTGGGTCACGCACATCATGGTCATGCCTTCGTGGGCAAGCTCGACCATCACGTCCAGCACTTCGTTGACCATCTCCGGGTCCAGGGCCGACGTGGGCTCGTCGAACAGCATGACGATCGGGTCCATGGACAATGCCCGCGCGATGGCGACCCGTTGCTGCTGGCCGCCGGACAACTGCCCGGGGTGCTTTTTGGCATGGGCACTCAAGCCGACGCGGTCGAGCAGGGCCAGGCCCTTCTTGGTGGCTTCGGCTTCACTGCGGCCCAATACCTTGCGCTGGGCAATGGTCAGGTTTTCGGTGATGGTCAGGTGGGGGAACAGCTCGAAATGCTGGAAGACCATGCCCACGCGCGAGCGCAGTTTGGGCAGGTTGGTCTTGGAATCGGCGATCGAAGTGCCGTCGACCACGATGTCACCTTTCTGGAAAGGCTCCAGCGCGTTCACGCATTTGATCAGGGTGGACTTGCCCGACCCCGAAGGCCCGCACACCACCACCACCTCACCTTTCTTGACCTCGGTGCTGCAGTCGGTCAGCACCTGGAAGTCCCCGTACCACTTGTTGACGTTCTTGATGGAAATCATACGGTGATCCTTTTTTGCAGGCGCTTGACCAGCCACGAAGCGGAGAAGCTGATAATGAAGTACACGACGCCGGCGAAGATCAGGAACTCATGGGAGCGCCCGATGATGTCGCCGTTGGAGCGTGCCGAGTTGAGGAAGTCGACCAGGCCTACCGTGTAGACCAGGGACGTGTCCTGGAACAGGATGATGCTTTGCTGCAGCAGCAAGGGCGTCATCTTGCGGAAGGCCTGGGGCAGGATGATCAGGCGCATGGTCTGGCCATAAGTCATGCCCAATGCCTGGGCCGCGCCCATCTGGCCCTTGGAGATCGATTGCACACCGGCACGCACGATTTCGCAGAAATAGGCCGCCTCGAACATCATGAAGGCGACCACGCAGGAGGTGAAGGCCCCCACCGGCGTGTCCTGCCCGGTGATCCAGCGCAGCACGAACGGCACCGCCAGGTAGAACCAGGTGATCACCAGCAACAAGGGGATCGAGCGGAAATAGTTGACGTAGGCGCCGGCCAACCTGGACAGCAGTTTATTCGACGACAGGCGCATCAGCGCCAGCAGGGTGCCCAGCACGATGCCGCCGATGACGCCCATCACCATCAGTTGCAGGGTCATGGCCATGCCATCCCAAAGGGCGGGCAGGGCGGGGATGATTTCGCTGAAATCCAGGTCCATTTACTTGCCCCCTACAGAGATCAGGCCAGGTACCGCCACTTTCTTTTCGACGACGCGCATGAGCAGCATCAGGCCCATGTTGAGGGTGAAGTAGATCAACGTGGCCAAGGTGAACGCTTCAAACAGGTTGGCCGAGAACTCGGCGGTCTGCTTGGTTTGCGCCAGCAGTTCCATCAGGCCGATCAACGAAGCCACCGAGGAGTTCTTGAACACGTTCAAGAATTCGGAGGTGAGTGGCGGGATGATGATGCGGAAAGCCTGTGGTAGCAGCACATTGGTGTAGATCTGCGACAGGCTGAAGCCCATCGCCCGCGCTGCCGATTCCTGGCCACGTGGCAGGGCCTGGATGCCGGTGCGAACCTGCTCGCACACCCGTGCGGCGGTGAACAGGCCCAGGCACACGACCACACTGATCAAGGCCGACGTGGTCGGGTTCAAGTCCTGCTTGAACCATTCCTGCAGCCCCTCTGGCAGCAGGTCCGGCACCAGGAAGTACCAGATGAACAGCTGCACCAGCAAAGGCACGTTGCGGAACAGCTCGACGTAAGCGGTGGCGATACCGGAAACGAGCCGGTTAGGCACGGTACGCATCACGCCCAGGATCGATCCCAGCAGCAAGGCGATGATCCAGGCGGAAATGGCGATGGCGATGGTCCACCCCAGGCCGGTGATGTACCAGTCCAGATAGGTTTCGCTGCCCACGCCAGTGGACTTGAAGAATACGCCCCAGTCCCAGTTGTAATTCATCGGGATTTCCCCTCAGACGATTGTTTCACGGGCACCTTCCAGCTTCCGAGGGCAAACTGCCCTCGGATGAAAGGTTAGACACTAACGGGGAGCCTGCCGGTTTAATTCGCGCCTTGCAGCGCGGCAGGCTCCAGGCTGGGGGTCAGGATTTCTTCTCGTCTGCCGCCTTGTCGGTCGGCTCGGCGATCAGCTTCTTGAGCTCGTCGCTCATCGGGAATTGCAGGTTCAGGCCTTTTGGCGGGATTGGCTGCTGGAACCACTTGTCGTAGCTCTTGTTGACTTCACCGGACTTGAAGTAGCCAACGATCGCATCATCCACGGCCTTCTTGAAGGGCTCATCACCCTTGCGCACCATGCAACCGTAGATTTCATAGGATTGCGGCGTACCGGTGATGACCCAGTCCGACGGCTTGCGAGCCTTGGCCATTTCGCCAGCCAGCAGCGCGTCATCCATCATGAAGGCCACGGCGCGGCCGCTCTCGAGCATGTTGAAGGCTTCACCGTGGTCCTTGGCGGAGATCACGTTCATCTTCATCTGCTTGTCGGCGTTCATGGCCTTGAGAATGCGCTCGGAGGTCGTGCCTGCGGTAGTCACTACGTTCTTGCCAGCCAGGTCTGCGAAGTCCTTGTAGGCCGGCTGACCGTCTTTGACCTTGGTCAGCAGACGGGTGCCAACCTCGAAGATACCCACCGAGAAGCTGACTTGCTGCTGACGCTCGACGTTGTTGGTGGTGGAGCCGCACTCCAGGTCGACGGTGCCGTTCTGCACCAGCGGGATGCGGGTCTGGGAAGTGACCAGGTTATAGCGGACCTTGATGTCGGTACCCAGTTGCTTCTTCAGGGCCTCGACGACGGCCAGCTGGATGTCGTGGGAATAGCCTACAGGCTCTGGCTTGCCGGCCAGGTAGGAAAACGGGATGGAGGAGTCGCGGTGGCCCAAGGTGATGGTGCCTGAATCCTTGATCTTCTTCAGGGTGCCGGTGAGTTCTTCGGCCATGGCCGGCGAAGCGATTACAGCAGCCGCGATGGCGGCGCCCAGCAATTGACGAACGATACGCATCAAATTTTCCTCGACGTGTTTGTTTTTTTTATGGAGCCGTTGGCGGACTCTTTCGTTCAACGGATACGGCAGCTGTTGCATCCGGTTGATGGATATGAGCAGAAGTCGTGCCAAGGTCCGTGAAGCATGTTAGCCCCGCTGAAAGCGAGGGCGTTAGCCTTGTTCGACTAATTCGAGTTTTTCAACAGAGTCGGAAATTCGAATGACCTTCAATTTCATGTTCGGTTATCCGAATGAGTGTTCATGCTTGTGTACCCAGCCATATGTAACACCTGCCCATGACAGCCCGATGTTCTGCTACGCCATTTTCCAGACCAGAGGAAGATTTGTGGCAGATAACGCACTACCTCACCTTTCCGTTGATGCATGTGTGGCGAAGGCGTTGCCGGCTTGGCTGACCAGCGCTGATCCGGACCTGCTGAGCACATTCCACCGGGCGCTCGATCTTGAACAGTTGTCGAGCGAGGCGGTCAGGGCGCGTTTGAAAACGTTGCCTGGGCTAGAGACCTTTGCCCGCCCATTACTTCAGGAGGCGCTGCGAGCCAGGGGCTTGGGTGAGGTGAATGTAGACACCGCCCAGGTGGTGCTGCATGACAAAGTTGCGATACCCAGTGCCGCGCCTCGACTGCAGACACCTATGAGAGCGCTTTACAGCAAAGAGTCGCTGCTGGTGGCCGCGCTGCACAACTTTCATGAAAGCGAGACCTTTCCCGGCCTGCACCGGCGCGCTCACTTGCAAGAGGCAAACGGCACTGTATTGCCGCTCTCCTTCGAAGCGTTTGCTCGGCTCTGCCGGCAGCTGGACCTGGGCGGGCAGTACCAGCAGCAGCTGCGTACGTGCTTGTTCCCCAAGGCGCGCCCCCCAGCACCCGCCGATTTTGGGCAGCGTGCGGTAGAACAGATTTTCGAGGAGCGTCTACGTGCGGCACTCGATGTTGCAGTCAGGATGGCCAGGCTCAAAGGGCAGTTGACCGAGCAAGATTACCTGGCACTTCTGCCACTGATAGCCCAGAAGCCGACCGTACCGGCCGTGACTCAGGGGTTCCAGCCGTTCGAGCTATTTGTCCTAGGCAAGCCCGTTCAGCGTTGCCTGGTCATTGAGCTTCGCGCAGCGGCCAATGGGCCCATGCACGGCTTGATAAGCTGGTTTTCCGATGACCCGGCCGAGCCCATCGGGCGGCATGCGGACTGGGCTGGATTTTACGAGCACCTCGGCAAGCGGCTGCGTGAGCGTCAATATAGACGGTATTTCGTCAGCTTGATCGCCCAGCGCGAGCAGCCTGCGTTCCTGGCCCAGTTGGCGCAATTGAACAAATCCTCTGGTGGATCTACACCGCTCGCCATCGATGGTCGCCATTTCGCAATAAAAGGCTCTGTCTTTGCCTGCCTGCGTAAACGCTTGCTCAATACAATGATCGACGATGCCCGGGTGCTGGCCGTCCCTACGGGCGATTTGACTCAACTTGAGCGGCACGAGCGCATCGACGCCTTGAAAGGGGCAGGGCTCGATGCGCTCACCCTGGCCGCGCAGTTCGTTCCCGGCTTGGGCGAAGTTTTGTTCGTAGCGGCAGCCGTAGACGTCGCGCGCGAAGTCTACGACGGTTACGAGGCTTGGCAGATAGGCGACAGGCAGCAAGCGCTGGCCCATGTGTTCAATGTGGCGCAGGTCGTGGCCACGGGCGCAGTGCTTGGGGCTGCGCAGTCTACGATCGGCGGCGCGCTAGAGCGCATCGGTTTGGTCGACGGCCTCACGCCGGTGAGGGTGGCCAACAGGGGGTTGCGTCTGAAAAAGATGCCGGCGTCGGCCCACAGCCTGGAGCATCCGGGTGAATTGATGCGCAGTTTTGGCGCCGATCTTGAGCAGGTATCCAACCTGGATGCCGACGTGCTGATGCAGGTCACGGGTCTGTCGCCTGAACACTTGCGCAGCTTGCGTTTACACGAGGAGCCGGCGCCAGCACGGCTCAGGGAAGCGCAGGCACGGCACCTGCTGCATAGCCAAGGGCCGACCTCCGAGCTGTTGGTCGAGCAAGCGCTGGCACTTTCAGTGGGCGAGCCAGGCGTTGGCGTGGATACGCTCACTCGCGACTTCACCGGCCTGTCAGTGCCACTGGCGCAAGAAATCGTGGAGTGCGCCACCACCGAACAATTGGCGACGCTGATGAGCGGCAAGGTACCCCTGCCGCTTGCTGAGCGAGCGCGTTGGGCTTTGCGTGAAAGCCGCATTGATCGCGCGTTGTTGGGGCTCGAGCATGAGCATGCCGCCAACCTGGACACACTGCGCCTGGCCCTGGCGCTGATCGATGAAACATCGCCATGGCCCGTGTCAACACGTATCGAGGTGCGTTTGGGGGAGGCTCAGGGCCAGCTAGTGGTCTTCCACGGCCCGGCTGATGCACAGCGCACCGAGGTGATCGTGCAGACCATCGGGGGATATCAGTTGCAAGCACATCCTATCCAGGCCCGGGACCAAGGGCTGCTGGCATGCCTGCTGCAGACCCTGGATGAAACCCAGAAAACCGCTTTCGGCGGCCCATCGGTTACGACAGCCGAATTAGGGGCAGATCTGCTGCATAGGGCGGCTGCCGACCGTGGGAAGACGGCCCAGTCGCTGGGGATGACGGCGCTGGGTGGTCGCTTCAATCCGCCTCGCCGACTCCAGGATGGCCGTGTCGGTTATCCCCTCAGCGGGCGGGGCGAGAGCAGTCGGCAAGCACTGCGTCGGGGCATACGCCGCATTTACCCGACACTGACCGATGACCAGATGGACGCTTATCTGGCGCAATTGATCGAGCGCGACGTGAACCTTTGGGACCACCTGAGCGATCTCGAAGGGCGACTGGAACGTCTGCGTCAGTCCCTCGCCTCCTGGGAGCGCCAGGGCAATGGCTTCATTGATCGGCGCCGCCGACGCAGGGTGGCCACCCACATTCGTCGCGCTTGGCGACGCAAGACGGTCGCGTCCGAGAATGATGAGTATGTGCTGCGTCTAGAGGGCGAGCAGGTAGGCACGCTACCTGACCTGCCTGGTGACATCGATTTCAATCACGTGCGGCAACTGGCCTTGCGCAACCTGGCGCTTACCTATGTCAGCGATGCCTTTCTCAGACGCTTCCCGCACTTGCAGGTGCTCGATTTGCGCGGCAACCAGTTGACGCAGCTGCCTACAGGACTCAGCGGTCTGGGGCAGTTGCGCACACTGCGCCTTGATGACAATCGGATCGTACTGCAACCCGACAGTGACACGGTGCTGACCGGGCTGACCCACCTTGAACACATCAGCTTGAGCGGTAATCCGATCGGCCGCGTACCGAACCTGTCTGCCCTGCGTCATCTGCGTGCGATTTCACTGCGCAACACGGGCCTGTTGAACCCCCCGCAGCCCCATCAAGTGCTGTGGCGCGGCCTGATGGACATCCGTGAAAACCAGATTCGTGAGGTCAACGAGCACCTGCGCGCGCTTGGAGACCGCATCCAGCAACTGTCCCTGCACGACAATCCGTTGGACGAAGCCAGTCAGCAAGCACTCGCCACTGCAAACGAGGGCTCACGCGCCCCACGCCACCATGCCCGAGTGTCCGTTGACAACGAACTGCGAGACAGCTGGATTGGGCCGGCCAAGCCAGAGATACGCCATCGGTATGAACGCATCTGGAGCGCCTTGCTCGACGATGAGGGGTCGGCCGATCTGTTCCGGTTCCTCGCCGACTTTGCCGAGTCTGACGATTTTGACGAACGGCCGCAGTACTACCGCGCACGTATATGGCACATCCTGGAGTTGTGTGCTGAAAGTACGGATGTCCGCGAATCGGTCTACTTGCAGACCCAAGGTCCGCAAACCTGCGATGACCGTCTGTTGCTGCTGCTCAGTCAACTGGAGGTGAGGGCGCATATCGCCATGCATACGGCTGGGACGAGTGCCGGGCAGACTGAGCGCGAACTCTTGCGACTTGGCCGTTCGCTGTACCGCCTGGACCAGGTGGACAGTATTGCCGCTCGGCACATCGAGCAAATGCGACGCGATCCCTATGCGATGGTGGATGACATCGAAGTGTACCTGGCTTATCGGGTCAATCTGGCGAGTCGCTTGGGGTTGCCGGCTCAGCCGAGCTACATGAACTACCCGGAATTCAGCGACGTCATCAGTCGGCAGGTCAGGCTGGCCGGAGACCGGGTACTGGCGGGTGAAAGTCTGGATGTGCTGGCAGCAGCGCTGGCGCAACGCGAGTTCTGGCAGTCGTTTGTGCGCAGCTATTATCGCGAACGTTTCGAGGCGCTGGCGGCACCGTTTCACGAACGGCTCGAGGCCGCCGAGCGCACCGCCGGCGAGCACGGGGAGCAGGTCTATCTACAGCAAGCTGCTGCCTTGAAGGCTGAACTCGATGCCCAGGAGCAGGCGCTTTACCATGAGCTCGCCATTGAGGCCTACAACCGCCTGTGAGCATGGGCTGACAGGCGGCGCACCTGGGTCAGGCGGCGTGGCTGCGCTGCGTTGCCTTTTTCAGGTACTGGGCGAGGGTGTTCTGTTCCGCCTCCGTGGTAAACAGCCCAAGCTTGGTACGACGCCACAGGATATCTTCAAGGCAGGTTGCCCACTCATGCTCGCACAGGTAATCCACCTCGCGGGCAAAGAGCCCCGCACCAATGGCCTGACCCAGGTCCTGCGGGCCTTCGACGCCTGCCAACAGTGTCCAGACGCGGCTGCCATAGGTGCGTGCCCAGCGCTGGGCAATGGCCGGGGCGAGCCAGGTATGCCGAGCAAGCAAGGCTTCTTCAAGTGCCTGGGGCGTGGTCATGTCCTCGCCGCCCGGCAGGGTTGCTTCGGCCGTCCAACTGCCGCCCATCTGGCTGAAGAATGGCTTGAGTTCGGCCATGGCCGATTCGGCCAGCTTGCGGTAAGTGGTGAGCTTGCCACCGAAGACCGAGAGCAGGGGGGCTTCACCGTGGGCGGCGGACAGTGCCAAGGTGTAGTCACGGGTAACGGCCGACGGGTTGTCCGACTCGTCATTGCACAGGGGGCGAACGCCTGCATAGGTGCTGAAGATGTCACTGCGCTGCAGCTGGTGATTGAAGTGGGCGTTGACCACCTTCAGCAGATAGTCGGTTTCCTGATCGGTGATCGCTACCTTGGCGGGGTCGCCTGTGTATTCACGGTCAGTGGTGCCGATCAGCGTAAAACGATCAAGATACGGGATGCAGAAAACGATGCGCTGGTCTTCGTTCTGCAAAATGTAAGCGTGCTCGCCTTCATACAGCCGGGGGACGATCAGGTGACTCCCCTGAATCAGGCGAATGCCGTAAGGAGCGTCCAGTTTCAGGTCGTTCTTGATGAACTGCGCAACCCATGGGCCGGCGGCGTTCACCAGCCCTTTGGCCCGCACCATCCGGGTGCTGCCGTCGGCGTGCTGCACATCCACTTCCCAGATGGCGCCGACACGCCTGGCGCCCAGGCACAGTGTCTGGGTGTGAATATGCGCGCCATGTTCACGGGCGGCCATGGCGTTGAGGACCACCAGGCGAGCGTCGTCAACCCAGCAGTCGGCATATTCGAAACCGCGGGTGATGGCCGGCTTGAGCGCGGAGCCCGCGCCAAATCGCAGGCTGCGCGAGGCGCCCAGGCGCTTGCGCTTGCCCAGGTGGTCGTACAGGAACAGGCCAGCACGGATCATCCAGGCAGGGCGCAGATGGGGGCGGTGGGGCAGCACGAAGCGCATGGGCTTAACAATGTGCGGTGCCTTGGCCAACAGGACTTCGCGTTCGGCCAGGGCCTCACGTACCAGACGAAACTCGTAATGCTCAAGGTAGCGCAGACCACCGTGAATCAGCTTGCTGCTGGCTGATGAGGTGTGCCGGGCCAGGTCGTCCTTTTCACACAGAAAGACTTTCAGGCCGCGGCCGGCAGCGTCGGCGGCGATGCCCACACCGTTGATGCCACCGCCTATCACCACCAGGTCATAGCAATCGGCGACGGGAGCGCTGGTCGAATCGGGCTGGGACACAGGGAAGGCCTCCTGGAGCAATTTGTATCGAAAGTGAACATTTATGTTCGTTTCCGAAAATACTAGCGCAAGAGGACGCGACTCGCCAGTCCGTATTCATAGAAAATACTGATCAGGTGACAAGCAAATGAACATTAACGAAAAAAGCCAGTGCGGCGCGGGCTTGTGCCGCGCCCACAGTTGCAGTGCCGGTCTAGACAACCTAAACCACTTCGACACGCACCTTGTGTTCATTGAGCAGTTGGACCAGGGCAGGGGTTGGGGTCTGATCGGTCACCAGGCAGTCGACCAGGCTGATGGCGCCCAGGCGCACCATGGCATTGCGCCCGAACTTGCTGGAGTCCGCTGCCAGGATCACCTGCCGAGCATTGGCAATGATCGCCTGGGATACGCGCACTTCCTGATAGTCGAAATCCAGCAGGCTCCCGTCTTCATCGATGCCGCTGATACCGACCAGGGCGTAATCGACCTTGAACTGATTGATGAAGTCGACACTGGCCTGGCCTACGACGCCGCCGTCACGGCGCACGGTACCGCCCGCCACCAGGACCTCGAAGTCATCCTTGGCCGCCAGGATGGAGGCGACGTGCAGGTTGTTGGTGATGACCTTCAGTTGGCTGTGGTTGAGCAAGGCACGCGCGATGGATTCGGTGGTGGTGCCGATATTGATGAACAGTGAGGCATGATCGGGCACCTGCCGAGCGACAGCCTCGGCGATGCGCTGCTTTTCATCACGCATCTGGTCGGCGCGCATGGCATACGCCGTGTTCTCGACGCTTGAATCGTAGGCTGCGCCCCCGTGGTAACGGCGCAACAGGTCGAGCTCTGCCAGTTGATTGATGTCGCGGCGGATCGTTTGCGGGGTAACGACGAACAGCTGCGCCATTTCCTCGATACTGACGTAGCCGCGGTCGCGGACCAGTTCGAGGATTTGTTGTTGGCGTGGAGGCAAATTCATGGACGTCCTTCGGAGCAGCCTGACAAATGCTGCAATGATGCCGTAGGACGGGGATGACGACCAGCGTGGCGTCCGAAGGGTGGATCCGGCGCAGGCCATGGAGCGGACTGCGCCGTTGCCTACGGTGATCAGGCGTCGTGTTCTTCCCAATCGCGGGTGCGATCGACGGCTTTTTTCCAGCCACCGTACAACTTCTCTTTCTGCGCTTCATCCAGTTGCGGGCTGAACTCCCGCTCGATGATCGCCTTGTTGCGCAATTCGTCCAGGCTGCTCCAGAAACCGCAAGCCAGGCCCGCCAGGTAGGCTGCACCCAGCGCCGTGGTCTCGCGCATCTTGGGGCGCTCGACGCACGTGCCGAGGATATCGGCCTGGAACTGCATCAGGAAGTTGTTGGCCACCGCGCCGCCGTCAACCCGCAGTTCGGACAGGCGTTGGCCGCAGTCCTGCTGCATTGCATCGAGCACGTCGCGGGTCTGGTAGGCGATGGACTCCAGTGCTGCGCGGATGATGTGATCCACCTTGACGCCGCGGGTCAGGCCAAACAGCGCGCCGCGGGCATAAGGGTCCCAGTAGGGGGCGCCAAGGCCGGTAAAGGCAGGCACCAGGTAGACGCCATTGCTGTCCTTGACCTTGCTGGCGAAGTACTCGGTATCCAACGCGTCATTGACGATCTTCAGTTCATCGCGCAGCCACTGGACCGTCGAGCCGCCGTTGAACACGGCCCCCTCCAGGGCATAGGCCACTTCACCGCGCGGGCCACAGGCGATGGTGGTCAACAGGCCATGGGAGGAAGTGACGGCCTTGTCGCCCGTGTTCATCAGCAGGAAACAACCAGTGCCATAGGTGTTCTTCGCCTGCCCCGGTTCCACGCACATCTGCCCGAACAGGGCCGATTGCTGGTCCCCGGCGATGCCGGCGATGGCGATGCCACTTTTGGTATGCCCATAGACCTCGGAAGAGGAGCGCACCTCTGGCAGCATTTGCGCAGGGATGCCCAGGATGTCGAGCAGCTTTTCATCCCACTGCAGCGTGTGGATGTTGAACATGAGGGTTCGCGAGGCGTTGGTGTAGTCGGTGACATGCACCTTGCCGCCGGAAAACTTCCAGATCAGCCAGGTATCGACGGTGCCGAACAGCAGCTCGCCACGCTCGGCGCGTTCCCGGGCGCCGTCGACATTGTCCAGGATCCACTTGAGCTTGGTACCGGAAAAGTACGGGTCGGTGACCAGACCCGTGGTTTCACGAATGTAGTCCTCAAAGCCGTCGCGCTTGAGCTGGGCGCAGATTTCGGTGCTGCGCCGGCATTGCCAGACGATGGCGTTGTATACCGGGCGGCCGGTTTCCTTGTCCCAGACGACGGTCGTTTCGCGCTGGTTGGTGATGCCCAGGGCCGCGACCTGGGCATGGCTGATGCCAGCTTGGGCCAGTGCTTCGACCATGGTCGCACTCTGGGTGGCGAAGATTTCCATGGGGTCGTGCTCGACCCAACCTGCCTGCGGATAATGCTGGACGAACTCACGCTGGGAGGTGCCGACCACATTGGCGTCGCGGTCGAAGATGATCGCACGCGAACTGGTGGTGCCCTGGTCCAGGGCGATGATGTACTGCTTGTCCTGAGTGTCTGTCATGGTGTTGGCCTTGCAAAATAGGGGTCGTGGCGGGTCTGTCTGCCGTGCTCAGTTGACTTGCGTATCGCCTTGGCGACCATCGCTTGCCGCAGGCGTGGACGTTGGAGCTGCGGGCAAATTGCGGGCAATCAAGCCACGATAGGTGGCAGCACCCAGGCAGGCGCCGATGATAGGGCCGAATATCGGCACCAGGAAGTAAGGCACATCTCGGCCGCCGGTAAAGGCGATTTCGCCCCAGCCTGCCAGGAACGTCATGATTTTCGGGCCCAGGTCGCGTGCCGGGTTCATGGCAAAGCCGGTCAAGGGCCCCATGGCACTGCCAATCACCGCGATCAGCAGGCCGATCAGCAGCGGCGCCATCGGGCCGCGGGGTAGGCCGTTGTTATCGTCGGTCAGGGCCATGATGACGGCCATGAGGATCGCCGTGATCACCACCTCCACCAGCAGCGCTTGCGCCGTAGACAAGGAAGGATGGGGATAGGTCGAGAAAACCGCTGCCAGGTCCAGGCTGGATTCACTACCGCGCAGCATGGCGTGCGCTTGTTCGAAATCGAAGAACAGGCTGCTATAGAGGGTGTAGACCAGCGCCGCGCCGCAGAAGGCACCACACACTTGGGCAAGCATGTAGAAAGGCAGCTTGCGCCGCTCGAAGCCGGCGAACAGGGTCAGCGCGATGCTGACGGCAGGGTTCAGGTGTGCACCGGAGATCCCGGCGGTGAGGTAGATGCTCATGCTGACTCCCACCCCCCAAATGATGCTGATTTCCCAGAGTCCGAAGCTTGCGCCTGCGACTTTGAGCGCGGCGACGCAGCCGGTACCGAAGAAGATCAGCAGCGCAGTACCGAGGAATTCGGCCAGGCACTGACTGGACAGCGTGGGTTGGCCTTGGGCAATTGTCATGTATGACCTCGTTGTTTTTGTTGTGAGTCGCGCGGGGCTCGACAGCAAGGCCCGGACCTTCCGGATGGTCCTGGGCGGATATGAGGTGCACCGTGAAGGTGCACCCCCGGCATTCAGAAACGAAAAAATATAGACAAGAAACGCTGATGTCAAAGGTCGAAAGTGAACGGTCAGTCACGTTTTGGGCAACGGCCACCAGCGTGATGCCCCATCGTAGAGCGGGGCGCACGGGCTTCTTGGCTGGAATGTGGGAATTGACCTAAAGTAGCTGCCGATCTGTCTTACACCGGAACTTCGTATGACGCCCGCTCTGGACCTGCTGAAAAAGCATCACGCGCACTATCACGTTCACAGCTACGAGCATGACCCCAAGACAGCGTCCTATGGACTGGAAGCTGCAGATAAGCTCGGCCTGGACCCGCAGCAGGTATTCAAGACGCTGCTGGCTTGTAGCGAGAAAGGGGAGTTGCTGGTAGCGGTGGTGCCTGTGGTGGGTACCCTTGATCTCAAGGCCTTGGCGCATGCGGCGGGGGTGAAAAAGTGCGAGATGGCCGACCCTGTCAAGGCGCAGCGGGCAACAGGCTATCTGGTAGGTGGGATCAGCCCGCTAGGGCAAAAGAAACGTCTGCGCACCTTCATCGACGAGGCGGCGCAGCGTTTTGCGACTATCCATGTGAGCGCTGGGCGACGTGGGCTGGAGGTGGAACTGGCGGCAACGACCCTGGCCGAGCATACCCAGGCCACCTTTGCCAGTATTGGCAGAACGTGATGCCCATTCATCCTTGCTACCTGCTCGGGTTGAGCCGGTAGCGGGCCCGCTCAAGACGTAGCCCGGGCCTGGCGTCAGTTCGGCCCACTGTGGCGACGAACGCCTGTTGCCTGCTGCACCGTCTGGGTTGCAATGCTGCCTGGCACCGGAAACACCACCAAGTGATCGGCTTTTACTGCGATGCCCACCTCTTCTCCTGGCTGACGATCCACATGGCTGGTGAAGATCGCTTCGAGCTGGCTGCCGGTGGGGAGTTGCAGGCGGTACAAGGTCGAGGCGCCGAGAAAACTCTTGCCCACGATCACTGCGCGCAACGGGCTGTCGGGGGCATGCACGATGTCATCCGGACGTAGCAACACATCCACCGAGCTGCCGGCAGCCATGCGATAGGCGCGGTTGCCTCGCAGCTCGCCCAGCTCGGTGCTGACGGCTTCCACACTGGTCATCTGGCCACGGATAAAATAGCCCTGGCCGATGAAACTGGCCACGAAAGGTGTCTGCGGTTCATGGTACAGGTTGTAGGGTGTATCCCACTGCTCAAGCCGGCCTTCCTTGAACACCCCAACCTGATCGCTGACCGCGAAGGCTTCTTCCTGATCATGGGTGACCAGGATGGCGCTGGTACCGCGCTGCTTGAGGATATCCCGCACCTCGTGGCTGAGCCTGCGACGAAGCTCCACGTCAAGGTTGGAAAATGGCTCGTCCAGAAGCAGCAATTGCGGCTCTGGCGCCAACGCCCGTGCCAGTGCCACCCGCTGCTGCTGGCCGCCGGACAGCTCGTGAGGGTAACGGCCACCAAGCCCACCCAGCTTGACCAGGTCCAGCATCTCGTCGATGACCGCCGCCTGGCGCGGGTGCTTGGCGATGCCGAAGGCGATGTTCTGCGCCACCGTCAGATGGGGGAACAGGGCATAGTCCTGAAACACCATGCCGATGCGGCGCTTCTCCGGCGCCAGGGTGAAACCGGCCTTGGAAATGACGTTGCCGGCCAGTTGGATTTCGCCTTCGTGCACCGGCTCGAAACCTGCGATGGCTCGCAAGGTCGTGGTCTTGCCGCAGCCGGACGAGCCCAGCAGGCAGCCAATGTCGCCTGCATTCAGATGCAGGTTCAGGTTCTGGACGATGCGCTGGTCGCCATAGCCGCAGGCAAGGTTGCGCAGGTTGAGCAGTAGAGGTTGACTCATGCGTGGTGGTAAGCCGGTTCGACAAGAAATTCCAGGAGTGCCTTTTGTGCATGCAGACGGTTCTCAGCTTGATCCCAGGCGACCGAACGGGGGTCATCGAGCAGATCATGGCTGATTTCCTCGCCACGGTGGGCGGGCAGACAATGCATGAACAAGACGTCGGGTGCTGCCAGGTCGAGCATGTCGCGGGTGACCTGGTACGGCGCGAAATGCGCCAGGCGACGAGCAGTTTCCTCCTCCTGGCCCATGGAAGTCCAGACGTCGGTGGTCACCAAGTGAGCACCTTTTACCGCTTCACGGGGATCGCGCACGATCTGCACGTGCTCAGCGCCGATGGCCAGGAACCGTGGGTCGGGCTCATATCCCTCGGGGCAGGCGATGCGCAGCTGGAAACCGAATTGCCGGGCCGCTTCGATGTACGAGTTGCACATGTTGAAGCCGTCGCCGATCCACGCGACGGTCTTGCCCTCGATTGCCCCACGGTGCTCGAGGAACGTCTGCATGTCGGCCAGAAGCTGACAGGGGTGCGACTCGTCCGACAGGGCGTTGATCACCGGTACGCGGGACTTGGCGGCAAAGTCAGTCAGGGTGCTGTGGGCGTGGGTCCGTATCATCACCACGTCGAGCATGCTCGACAGGACGATGGCGCTGTCGCCGATCGGCTCGCCCCGGCCCAGTTGGGTATCGCGCGGGGACAGGAAAATGGCCTGGCCGCCAAGCTGAATCATCCCGGCTTCGAACGACACGCGGGTGCGGGTCGACGATTTTTCGAAGATCATGCCCAGCACACGGCTCTTCAGCGGCTCGAACAGCACGCCCCGCTTGCGCAGGTCCTTCAGCTCGATGCCGCGGCGGATCACCCCGAGCAATTCGTCGGTGGTGAAGTCCAGCAGGGAGAGAAAGTGCCTAGCGCTCATGATTGACTACCTTATCTGCAACAGTATGCAGGCCGACCGTGCGGTTTTTTTTGACAACGGCGGTGACCTGCGGCGTAAGCCGCACGGGGCGGACGAATAGGGAAAGGCGCAATACTATAATTAAATGTCGCCTGAAACCAAGGGGTGAAACCGCTTGGCACCCCCGGCGATGTTGCAAGGGGTTTCGCAGGGCACTGTATCGCTGTGTTTTATTTGCTACGGCTGTTTGTACACGGCTTGAGGGCACATTGGCAAACGGGCAGGGCCTGCTGTATGAGTGATAAAGA
>NZ_JBICMI010000074.1:0-1029 GCF_043106155.1 Pseudomonas sp. FYR_7 | reverse complement strand
TCATCAAGTCCTGAAGCCAACTGCTCGACATTTTCAAACGACTCCAGGTAAAAATATTCGCTCTTGAGTGTGCCGAAAAAGCTTTCCATTGCGGCGTTGTCTAGGCAGTTGCCCTTACGCGACATACTCTGCTCAATGTTCTTCTCGGCCAGCATATGCCGGTAAGTGGGCTGCCTGTACTGCCATCCTTGATCGGAGTGCAATATCGGTTTATCACCTGGATTCAGCCGCTCAAAGGCTTGCTCAAGCATTGCCGAGACCATCTTGAACTCCGGGCGCCGGTTAATCTGATAAGCGAGGATTTCGCCGTTATACAGGTCCATCAACGGCGAAAGAAACAGCTTCTGCCCCTTCACTTTGAACTCTGTCACGTCGGTTGCCCATTTCTGATTAGGGGCTCCTGCCTTGAATTCTCGCCTGAGCAGATCAGGCGCAACCAGTCCCTCTGAGCCTCGGTACGAGCGATATTTCTTCGCCCTGACCAGCGACTGGAGACCCATCAGCTGCATCAGTCGCTGCACCTTCTTGTGATTAATCATCCGACCGTTGTGCTTGAGGGTCTCAGTGATCCGGCGATAGCCATACCGTCCCTTATGCTCGTGATAGACGTTGTTGATACTCTCTTTCAAAGCCGCATGCTTGTCAGTCAACAACACCTTGCTTTGGTAATAAAAGGTACTACGTGCAAGCCCGGCAGCACGTAACAGCAGAGCGAGTCGATGCCCGTGCCTCAATCCCTGGACAGCCTTCGTTTTCTCGCCTGCGCAGTGCGAGGGTCCGCTTGGATCAAGGCATCGAGCTTTTTTAGATAAGCATTCTCCGCACGCAGATATTCCAGCTCTTCGAGCATTTGCTCGGGTGTCAGGTCGCTATCCGAAGCGGTAGGAGGACTTGCGCTGGTTTTTTTCGATGGCTTACGGGGCATGCTCAACTCTCGGGTATGATGCGGATGAAGTGCTTCAACTCCGCCTTGATCATACAACCTTTTCCACTGCCTGATGCTACTTGGACCACGAATATCAAACTGGA
>NZ_JBICMI010000073.1:0-50680 GCF_043106155.1 Pseudomonas sp. FYR_7 | reverse complement strand
CTACCGCGCGCTTAGAAGCAAAAGCAACGGCAACGGCAACGACTACGACAACGACGACGGCCATTCAGGTTCGCGAACAGCACGTCCGAATACGGCAGGGTTGCGCGGGGAACTCGCCAGTTGACGAGATCATTCCCACCGAGAAAGACACCAAATTACCCCTTCGCCGAGCGATCAATGGAGAACCCAGCCCAGTCCTGGCTTACCGGCATCAGTTCCAGGCTGTTGATGTTGATATGCGCCGGCTGGTTGAGGATCCAGAAGATGGTCTCGGCAATGTCCTGTGGCTGAATCGGCTCGGCACCCGCGTAGGTAGCATCGTACTTGGCCTGGTCACCGCCAAAACGCACCAACGAGAACTCGCTCTCGCACAAGCCAGGCTCGATGTTGCTCACCCGCACGCCAGTGCCGCGCAAGTCGCACCGCAAGCTCAACGAGAACTGGCCGACAAACGCCTTGGTACCGCCATAGACGTTGCTGCCCGGATAGGGATAATTACCCGCCACCGACCCCACGTTCAGGATGGACGCCCCCCGCCCGTGGGCAATCAAGCGCGGCAGCAGCAAGCGCGTGGTGTAGATCAGCCCCTTGATGTTGGTGTCGACCATGGTTTCCCAGTCGTCGAGGCTGCAATTCTGTGCCGCGTCCACCCCCAGCGCCAACCCGGCGTTGTTGACCAGCCCGCGAAGCGTGTCGAAACCCGCTGGCAAGTTGGCGATGGCCTGTTCCATCGCCTGGCGATCACGCACATCCAGCACCAGGCCATGGACTTCGGTTTGCGCTGACAATTCGGCACACAAGGCATCCAGGCGGTCCTTGCGGCGCCCAGTGAGCACCAGCTTCCAGCCCGCCTCGGCAAACCGGCGGGCAGTGGCCTCGCCAAAGCCGGACGTGGCGCCTGTGATGAAGACGGTCGAAGTCATGCAGTGTTCCTCACGTAAGAGATCCTGGGTTAACCCGAAGCATGCCCGTGCTCGATGCGCCGGGCAAGTCGCCATACGCACTGATCGTTTTTTGACCACACCGCTGAAGGCCGCGTATGCACTGGGCTGCAGCCACCTATGCGCACCTTATCCACAAGCCTTTCCCCGCCAATTGGGGGCAACTGCCGCACCCGGCGGAACCCTTTCAGCGAACCACGGTCTCGTCTGACTTTTTCACTAGGGCCAGATCCTTGGCCACATGCTGCTTCCAGACGTCTGTCCAATGCTTTTCCACAATTTTATCCACAGACATCCGACCTTATGACATCACACTTAAAAAGTACTAGTCAGATAGGCATAGCACCACCCAGCACGCCCATGGTCAAAAAATGATCAAATCTGTGAAAGCCTTTGATTCAAGGGCCTGCAGAAAGATGCCACCATGTTTTCCACAGGCACCTCCACACGAATGGTGGACTAAATCAAGTTGTGGGTAACCGAGGGCGGCCTGTCGCCTCGCGCCTGTGCATAAGCCCGAGGTCATGGCAGTTGTCCACATGAGGACTGGCCTGTTGAGACGTGCAGGAAGATGCTTTCGAGCGCTGACCAGCCCCGATTGGCTCAAGGCTGGACGACCATCAGGGCTCAGTGCCCGCCCAGATAAGCACTGCGCACCTCTTCATTGACCAACAACTCCTGGCCCGTACCCGTCATGCGTATCTGCCCGTTGACCATCACGTAAGCCCGGTCGGACAGCTTCAACGCATGGTTGGCGTTCTGCTCGACCAGGAAGATGGTCATGCCCGTCTTGGCCAGCTCGCGCAGGGTGGCGAAAATCTGCTTGACGACGATGGGCGCCAGCCCGAGCGAAGGCTCATCCAGAAGCAGCAGTCGAGGCCGGCTCATCAGGGCGCGGGCGATGGCCAGCATCTGCTGCTCACCCCCCGACATGGTCATGGCGCGCTGGTTGCGTCGCTCCTTGAGGCGTGGAAACAATGCATACATCCGCTGCATGTCCTCGTCAGCATGCTTGTCGCCGATGGGGATGGTGCCCATCATCAGGTTTTCTTCGACACTCATGTCCGGGAACACCCGCCGCCCTTCCGGCGATTGAGCGATGCCATTGGCGGCGATGTAGTGCGAGGACTTGCGGGTGATGTCGGTGCCCCGGTAGAGGATCTGACCGGAAGCGGCGCGAGGTTGCCCGAAAATGGACATCAACAAGGTGGACTTGCCCGCCCCGTTGGCACCGATCAGGCTGACCGTCTCACCTTCGTCGATGTGCATGGACACCTGCTTCAGGGCCTGGATGGGGCCGTAGAATACATCCAGGTCCTTCAATTCCAGAATGGGTGCAGTCATATCAGCTCCTCTTCGTCGGCACCCAGATAGGCAGCGATCACTGTCGGGTTGTTGCGGATATCCTGGGGCGCGCCCTCGGCGATCACGTTGCCGTGGTCCAGTACGACGATGTGGTCGGAAATGCTCATGACCATGCCCATGTCATGCTCGATCAGCACCACGGTGATGTCATGTTCGTCGCGCAGGACCCGCACCATGCGGCTCAACGCTTCGGTTTCCTGAGGGTTCAGGCCCGCGGCAGGTTCGTCCAGGCAGATCACCTTCGGGCGGGTGCACATGGCACGGGCGATTTCCAGGCGTCGCTGCTGGCCGTAGGACAGTTCGCCGGCCAGGCGGTTGGCGCAGTCGACCAGGTCCACCACCTCCAGCCAATAGAACGCATGGTCAAGCGCGTCGCTCTCGGCCTTGCGATACCCCTTGGTGTTGAGCACGCCAGCCAACAGGTTGCGGTTGACCCACATGTGCTGGGCCACCAGCAGGTTCTCGACGACGGACATTTCCTTGAACAGCCGGATGTTCTGGAACGTCCGGGCCAGGCCGGCCCGGTTGACCAGGTGGGTGCCGCCAAACATCTTGTAGTACAGCCGGCTGGCGAACCGTGATGGCGAGACGAAGTCCGCCGCCTGGAAGCGTTCGCCCAGCAATTGGATGACGTTGGTATGGCTACCCCGCGCGTTGAGCTCGATCCGCCCGCCGCTGGGCTTGTAGAAGCCGGTCAGGCAGTTGAACACCGTGGTCTTGCCTGCGCCGTTGGGGCCGATCAGGGCGAAGATTTGGTTGCGCCTGACTTTCAGGCTCACATCGCTGAGCGCCTTGATGCCACCGAACTGCATCATCAGGTGGTCTACCGAGAGAATGATGTCGTCGCTCATGGCGCCACTCCTTTACGCGGGATCACACCGGACCGGCTGATGCGGATCAGCCCGCGCGGTCGCCAGATCATCATCAGCACCATTAGCACGCCAAACAGCAGCACCCGGTACTCGGAGAAGCTGCGCAGCAGTTCTGGCGCAACAGTGAGCACGAACGCGGCAATCACCACGCCGACGGTCGAACCCATGCCGCCCAGTACCACGATGGCCAGGATCAGCGCTGACTCGAAGAAGGTGAACGAGGACGGGTTGACGAAGCCTTGGTAGGTGGCGAAAAACACCCCCGCCAGCCCCGCCGTCGAGGCGCCCAGGGTGAACGCCGAGAGCTTGACCAGCACATGGTTGAGCCCCATGGAACGGCAGGCAATCTCGTCTTCGCGCAGGGCCTCCCAGGCGCGACCTACCGGCATGCGCGTCAGCCGGTGCTTGATGTACAGCACGGCCAGCACCACCAGGAACAGTACCGCGTAGATGAACACGAACTTGAGGTTGGGGTTGTAATCGATACCCATGAACTCGTGGATAGGCACGCCCCCGTCCTTGGCCCGCCGCCCGAACTCCAGGCCGAGGAACGTCGGCGCCGGGGCCGGCATGCCGTTGGGGCCGCCAGTGAACGACAGCCAGTTGTTGAGCACCAGGCGAATGATTTCGCCAAAGCCCAAGGTAACGATGGCCAGGTAATCGCCGTGCATGCGCAACACCGGAAAGCCCAGGATGCACCCGGCCAGGGCCGCGGCAATGGCCGCCAAGGGCAGCACGCTCCAGAAGCCAAGCCCCAGGTACTGGTAGCCCAGCGCCAGGCCATAGGCACCGATGGCATAGAACGCGACATAGCCCAGGTCCAGCAGCCCGGCCAGGCCAACCACGATATTCAGGCCAAGACCCAGCAGCACGTAAATCAGCCCAAGGATCACCACCGTCAGCAAGTACTTGTTGGCAAAGATCGGGAAGATGATGGCGATCACGATGAGCGCAGGAATGATGTAGCGCAGCCGCGACTTGTAATCTGGCGGGTTCACATGCACGCCCGAGCCGCCATTGTCGAAGCCTTGCAGCATGCGCCGGCCGGCAGCGGTTTGCAGGTAGAGGCTGAGCAGGAAGCGCCCAAGCATCACACCGCCGACCAGCCACGCCACACGCCGCGGTTCGGCGTTGAAGCTGTAGCCGTCGAGCACCACACCGACGACCGGGCCGAACACGATGAGCGCCAGCAGCCCTGCCACCAGGGTTTCCACTACGCTGCGCTTGAGATCCAAGCCTGTCTTTTGGGGAACGGATACGGATTTGGCAATGGACATGGTCACACCTTAGCCACGAGTGGGCGACCCAGCAGGCCTTGGGGGCGGAAGATAAGGATCAGCACCAGCAGCGAGAAGCTGAAGACGTCCTTGTAGTCCGAGTTGATGAGCCCGGAGAACAGCGATTCGGAGATGCCCAGGATGATGCCGCCAAGCATCGCGCCAGGCAGCGAGCCAATACCGCCGAGTACCGCGGCAGTGAAGGCCTTGATGCCGATGATGAAACCGGCATAGAAATCGAAGGTGCCGTAGTTCATGGTGATCAGTACGCCCGCCAGCGCCGCCATCACGGCACCGATGACGAACACATAGGAAATCACCCGGTCGGTATTGATGCCCAGGATCGACGCCATCTTGCGGTCCTGCTGAGTGGCCCGGCACATGCGCCCCAGCTTGGTGTACTTGATCACATAGGTCAGCAGGCCCATGCCAACGAAGGCCGCCACCAGAATGAAGATCTTGGTGTAGGTCAGTTGCACGAAGCCGCTGCCCACCTCGACGCGCCAGGCGCCTTCAAGCAGGGTTGGTACCCCCTGTTGCCGCGCACCTTGGCTGATTTGCGCGTAATTCTGCAGGATCAGGGAAATGCCGATGGCACTGATGAGCGGCGCCAGGCGGGTGGAGTTGCGCAAGGGTTTGTAAGCGATGCGCTCGATGGTGAAGCCGTATACCCCGGTCACCACGATGGTGAACAACAAGGTGCCCAACATCAGCAGAGGGAAGGACTCGACGCCGAAATAGGCCAGCAATGCCAGGCTGATCGCCGCCAGGTAGGCGGAAATCATGTACACCTCGCCGTGCGCGAAGTTGATCATGCCGATGATGCCATAGACCATTGTGTAGCCGATGGCGATCAGGCCGTAGACCGACCCGAGGGTCAGGCCATTGACCAGTTGCTGCAGGAAAATACCATCCATAACGCAATCTCACCTGATCGAGATCGCACCGGTGCTGCCCACGCAGGGCCCGGTACCAGGCAGCCATGGCGCTGCAGCACTGTGCTGATCTTCGGATAAAGACGGGTACCGCAGGGCCGGGCCCTGGGGCTCGCGCCCCAAGTCCCTGGAGCCGTTGTTATTGTTGTTTTTCCAGCTGGTGGTACTTGCCGTCCTTGTCCCACTGGTAGACCACGTAGTCCGACACCGTCAGGTCACCCTTGCTGTCCCACTTCTTCTCGCCCATCACCGTCTGCACAGGGTTGGCCTTCAACCACTTGGCCGCGTCTTCGCCCTTGTTGGACTTGGCGCCGTTGAACGCTGCAGCCAGTGCCTGCAATGAGGCGTAGGCGTAAAGGGTGTAGCCTTCAGGCTCGGTGCCGCCTTTACGGAATTCCTCGACCACTGCCTTGCTGTCGGGCAGTTGACGCGGATCGGCGCCGAAGGTCATGTAGACGCCATCGACGTACTGCGCCCCGCCTGCCGTGGACACCAGTTCGTCGGTGACGATGCCGTCATCGGACATGAACCTCACGTCCTTGAGCCCTTGCTCGCGCAGCTGGCGGACCAGGGGGCCGGCCTCAGGGTGCAGGCCACCGAAATAGACCACGTCGGCGCCGGTGGAGCGGATCTTGGTCACAATGGCGCTGAAGTCTTTCTCGCCTCGGGTCAGGCCCTCGTACAGCACAGGCTTGACGCCGCGTTTTTCCAGCTGAGCCTTGGTCGCATCGGCCAGCCCCTGGCCGTAGGTGTCCTTGTCGTGCAACACCGCTACTTTCTGGCCCTTGAGTACATCGACGATATAGTTGCCAGCGACGACGCCCTGCTGGTCGTCACGCCCACACATGCGGAACATGGCCGACAGCCCGCGCTCGGTGACCTGCGGGTTGGTCGAGCCGGGCGTGATGGCAATGACGCCTGCTTCGTCGTACACCTCGGATGCCGGGATGGTATTGGAGGAGCAGAAATGCCCTACCACGCCAATGACCTTGTCCTGATCCACCAGCCGGTTCGCTACAGACACGGCCTGCTTGGGTTCGCACGCGTCGTCGCCTTTGACCAGCACGATCTTCTCGCCATTGACTCCTCCGGCTGCGTTGATCTTGTCGGCCGCTGCCTGCGCACCTTTCATGTATTGCTCGCCAAACGCTGCGTTGGCACCGGTCATCGGGCCTGCAACACCGATCTTGACGTCGGCCTGTACATACGAAGAAACACCCATGGCCGTGGCAACGGCCAGGGCGAGGAAACCTTTCCTGTAAAACGTCTGCGACATGAGGTGGTGCTCCTAGAGTTTTTTTGATTGGCACTACAACGACTCAGCCCTGTGCTCTGAGCAAGGGCCGTGCCATTAGATTCGCATCATCTCCAAACACCATCGTGCGTAGGGTGGCGGGCCGGCGTTGGCCGTTTCTTTATTGAGCGTGCAACCGTCTATTCCACCTCAGGTGACACCGATTATCGCGGCGCAGGGCAACCGTAACGGCAGGGCGTTGCAACTGGTGCACGGGCCGATGGGCAACCGACCTGTAACAATTAACGTCACCGAACTGCACACAGCTGGTGCATGACTGCTACAGCCCGCACCTTAACTACACTCGGTACGTGATGTAACGCCGCCTGATTTGGCTGGTACGACACCGTAGTCAGATTCTTCTGAAGGGTTTCACGCTGCCTTACCTCTCCATCGGCGTCGCAATCACATCGGCATGGCAAAGACTGGCACAATGACCGCCTATTGCCGTTTCTGGAGCCACCTTGATGAGCGAGAGCGCATTCGCCGAGCGCATCGTGCATAACCTGCTCGACACCGATTTCTACAAGCTCACCATGATGCAGGGCGTGCTCCACAACTACCCTGACGCCGATGTCGAATGGGAATTTCGCTGCCGCAATGGCGAGGACCTGCGCCCCTACCTGCACGACATTCGCCAGCAACTCGAGCAGCTTGCCGAACTGACGCTGGATAACGGCCAACTTGCCTTCCTGGAGCGCATCAGCTTTCTCAAGCCTGATTTCCTGCGCTTTCTGAGGTTGTTCCGCTTCAACCTGCGTTACGTGCACCTGGGTATCGACGACGGTCAGCTGGTGCTGCGCCTCAAAGGGCCCTGGCTACATGTGATCCTGTTCGAGGTGCCGCTGCTGGCGATCGTCAGCGAGGTGCGCAACCGTTCGCTGCACCCGCACATGCGCCTGGCCGATGCCCGTGATCAGCTTTACCGTAAATTCGATTGGCTGCGCGCCAACGCCAGCACCGATGAACTGGCCGAAATGCAGGTCGCTGACTTTGGTACCCGCCGGCGTTTCTCCAGCCGTGTGCAGGAAGACGTGGTGCGCGTGTTGCGCGATGACTTCCCGGCCCGCTTCGTCGGCACCAGCAATGTGGACCTGGCCTGGAAACTCGACATCAAGCCGCTGGGCACCATGGCTCATGAATGGATCATGGCCCATCAACAGTTGGGCCCGCGGTTGATCGACAGCCAGATCGCCGCACTCGATTGCTGGGTGCGTGAGTACCGGGGGTTGCTGGGCATCGCCTTGACCGACTGCGTGACCATGGACGCCTTCCTGGGCGATTTCGACCTGTACTTCGCCAAGCTCTTCGATGGGCTGCGCCACGACTCCGGTGACCCTGTGCTCTGGGCCGAGAAAGCCATTGCTCACTACCAGCACCTGGGCATCGATCCGATGACCAAGACGCTGGTGTTCTCTGATGGGCTGAACCTGCCCCGGGCGCTGGAAATCTTCCGTGCCCTGCGCGGTCGCATCAACGTAAGCTTCGGTATCGGCACCAACCTGACCTGCGACATTCCGGGCGTAACGCCGATGAGCATCGTGCTTAAGATGACCGATTGCAACGGCGCACCGGTGGCCAAGATTTCAGACGAAGCGGCCAAGACCCAGTGTCGTGACGAGAACTTCGTCACCTACCTACGTCACGTTTTCAAAGTCCCCAGCAAGGAGTAACCCCATGCAAGCGGTTCAGCAAGAGATTGCCCAGGCACTCAAGGTACAACCGCCGTTCGCCGACGCTGCCGCCCTCGAGGCCGAAGTGACCCGGCGGGTAGCGTTCATCAAGGACTGCCTGGCCAATGCAAGGCTCAAGACCTTGGTACTGGGCATCAGCGGCGGCGTCGATTCGCTGACCGCAGCCCTGCTCGCCCAGCGCGCCATCAATGAGTTGCGTGATGAAACCGGTGACAAGGGCTATACCTTCATCGCCGTGCGCCTGCCCTATCATGTCCAGCACGATGAGCATGATGCACAGGCGTGCCTGGACGTCATCAAGCCGGACGAGACGCATACCATCGACATTGCCCCGGCCGTCAAGGCACTGGCAGGCGAAACGCAGGCGTTGAAAAACGGCTCGCCCACGCTCGTGGATTTCGTGGTGGGTAACATCAAGGCCAGGATGCGCATGGTTGCCCAGTACACCATCGCAGGCGCGCGCGCAGGCCTGGTGATCGGGACCGACCACGCAGCCGAGGCGGTCATGGGCTTTTATACCAAGTTCGGCGACGGCGCCTGCGACCTGGCGCCGCTCAGTGGCCTGGTCAAGCATCAGGTACGCGCCATCGCGCGCCATTTCGGGGCGCCGGAGTCACTGGTGGAGAAAGTGCCTACCGCCGACCTCGAAGACCTCGACCCGGGCAAGCCAGACGAAGCGGCCCACGGGGTTACCTACCAGCAAATCGACGCATTCCTGCATGGCCAGGAAATCGATCAAGCTGCGTTCGATGTCATCGTTGCCAACTACCGCAAGACCCAGCACAAGCGCGAACTGCCGTTCGCCCCTTGAATACGCAATTGGGGCCGCGTTGCGGCCCCAATTCGTGTTCTACCGCGTGGTGACATCACTTGACCACAACTTTGCCTTTCATCATCGCGATGTGACCTGGGAAGGTGCAGAAGAAGCTGTAGTCACCGCCGGCTTCGAGCTTGGCGGTGTCGAACGTCACTTCAGTTTCCTTCTCTGGCGCGCCGATCATCTTGGTGTGGGCGATGATGGCGGCGTTGTCGGCCTTGATGTAGTCCTTTTCCAGACCCTGACTCATGCCTTCGGTGGCGATGCCCTGCATGTCGGCCGTCTTGCTGATGACCAGGTTATGGCCCATGACGTTCTTCGGCAGGTTGCCGGAGTGAGTCAGTTTGACGGTGAATTCTTTGCAGCTCTTGTCGACCGTGATTTCCTTGGTGTTGAAGGACATCTGGTCAGTCGAATCGACAGTTACCGAACACTCGGCTGCGAAGACAGAGGCGCTGGCGAGGGTCAGCAGGGATACCGCTACAGCTTTCGCAAACATCGTGAATCTCCTTGGCAGGGTTTTATCAACAGCGAGACTGCCTGAAACCGTCCAGCCCCTGGGTGACGTGCGTCAAGGGGATGTCAATGGGCAGTCAGTTGAATTGTTCAATGGATTGTATACAACCAATCTAAGGGCACATCATGCCCTTTTAATAGACGATGGGACAACCTCTCATTTAGGAGCAGTACCAAATGCCCATGTCCAGTTTCTTGAACAGCCTGCTCGCTGCCTATGCCCACGCTGCCACAGGCGCGATCTGCGAGTTCTCGCGCCCCGAGTGATGCCGTTGTGCAGTGATCGAGTAACCCTTTGTTGCTGAGGAAGGGGCCGCCAGGCGGCCCGGGGTTTAGCGTGGGATGACTGGCTGGCGCGGCTTCTTCCCGCCTTTGCCACCCTTGGCCGACTCCTTGCGCTCCTTGGCCGCCTGCTGGTTGCGGGCGAACGCCTCCGCCTTGGCCTTCTCACGCTTGTCCCATGGCTTGCTGCCATCGCTGGCACGCGGCGGCAGGCCGGTGTGCTGGGTCAGGATCTTTTGGTCCTTGCCCACCTTGTGGCTACCGGCAGGCGTCGAGTTCTTGCGTCGGGCACTCTGGTAGGTATCGGATTGCGGCTGGTGCAACGGGATCAGCTGATGCTTGCCTGGCCCGATCAGGTCGGCACGCCCCATGCGCTGCAGCGCCTCGCGCAGCATCGGCCAGCCCTTGGGGTCGTGGTAACGCAGAAACGCCTTGTGCAAGCGACGCTGCTCGTCGCTCTTGACGATATCCACGCCCTCGCTCTTGTAGGTCACCTTGCGCAGCGGGTTCTTGCCCGAGTGATACATGGCTGTGGCAGACGCCATCGGCGAGGGGTAGAACGCCTGCACCTGGTCGGCACGGAAACCGTTGCCCTTGAGCCACAAGGCCAGGTTCATCATGTCTTCGTCGGTGGTGCCGGGGTGCGCCGCGATGAAGTACGGGATCAGGTACTGCTCCTTGCCCGCCTCCTTGGAGAACTTCTCGAACATGCGCTTGAAGCGGTCATAGCTGCCAATGCCCGGCTTCATCATCTTGTCCAGCGGGCCACGCTCGGTGTGCTCCGGGGCAATCTTGAGGTAGCCACCCACGTGGTGGGTCACCAGCTCCTTGACGTACTCCGGCGATTCCACCGCCAGGTCGTAGCGCAGGCCCGAGGCGATGAGGATTTTCTTCACGCCTGGCAGCGCACGGGCCTTGCGATACAGCTCGATCAACGAACTGTGGTCGGTGTTCAGGTTCTCGCAGATACCGGGGAACACGCACGAGGGCTTGCGGCAGTGCTTCTCGATTTCCGGGCTCTTGCAGGCGATACGGTACATGTTGGCGGTAGGGCCGCCGAGGTCCGACACCACGCCAGTGAAGCCTGGCACCTTGTCGCGCATCTCCTCGATCTCGTTGAGGATCGATTCGTGCGAACGGTTCTGGATGATGCGCCCTTCGTGCTCGGTGATCGAGCAGAACGTACAACCGCCAAAGCAGCCGCGCATGATGTTGACCGAGAAGCGGATCATCTCGTAGGCCGGGATGCGCTCCTTGCCATAGGCAGGGTGCGGCACGCGCGCATAGGGCATGCCGAACACGTAGTCCATTTCCTCGGTGCTCATGGGAATGGGCGGTGGGTTGAACCACACGTCCACTTCGCCATGTTTCTGCACCAGGGCGCGGGCGTTGCCTGGGTTGGTCTCCAGGTGCAGCACACGGTTGGCATGCGCATACAGGACCGGGTCGTTACGCACCTTTTCGAACGATGGCAGGCGAATTACCGACTTCTCGCGCGTCACGCGCGGGCTGTCCAGTATCTGCACCACCTTGGCTTCGTTCGGGTCTTCCTGGTCGCCCTTGGCTTGTTCGATGGCGCAGGCCTGGGTGTCCTGGGTGTTGACGTACGGGTTGATGATCTTGTCGACACGCCCCGGACGATCGATACGGGTGGAGTCGATTTCGAACCAGCCGTCCGGGGTGTCGCGCCGCACGAAGGCCGTGCCACGCACATCGGTGATCGACTCGATCTTCTCGCCGTTGGACAGCCGTTGTGCCACCTCGACCACGGCACGCTCGGCATTGCCGAACAGCAGGATGTCGGCGCTGGCGTCGATCAGGATCGAGTGGCGCACCTTGTCCTGCCAATAATCGTAGTGCGCGATGCGGCGCAAGGAGGCCTCGATGCCGCCCAGCACGATGGGCACGTGCTTGTAGGCTTCCTTGCAACGCTGGCTGTACACCAGGCTGGCACGGTCAGGCCGGCTGCCCGCCAGGCCGCCCGGGGTGTAGGCGTCGTCGGAACGGATTTTCTTGTCGGCGGTGTAGCGGTTGATCATCGAGTCCATGTTGCCGGCAGCCACACCGAAGAACAGGTTGGGCTCGCCAAGCTTCATGAAGTCGTCTTTGGACTGCCAGTTCGGCTGGGCAATGATGCCTACGCGAAAACCCTGGGCCTCCAGCAACCGGCCGATGATGGCCATGCCGAACGACGGATGGTCGACGTAGGCGTCGCCAGTCACGATGATGATGTCGCAGGAATCCCAACCGAGCAGATCCATCTCCTCCCTGCTCATCGGCAGGAAAGGTGCTGGCCCGAAGCATTCGGCCCAGTACTTGGGATAGTCGTAGAGTGGTTTGGCTGCTTGCATGTCAGTGACCGGTTTTGGTGTGCAGGAAATCGCGGGCGCGAAATATAGCACAAATTTTAACCAAGTCCGACTGGAATCGTAGGGGTTAGGTGGGTTGCGCGACAGTTGGTGTAAAGGCCTACAGGTGCCTGCCGTGATAATGACTTCGCTTGTCAGATCGAGCGCCGCGCGGGCGGCGCATCGAGGGACATTCTTATTGAGACCTCCCAAAGGCCGCTGGGGTTGCAGGTTTGCTGCATCTACGCCATCGAGCACCGCTCATCCGGCGCTTCCCGCGCGAAGCTCGCTCTTTCAGGCTTTTGCGACGAGGCGCCCTAAGTGCTTCCAAAGTGGGCAGGCAACTCTGCACCTAGCATTTTTGTCAGTGCTGCGGAGCCAAATTCAAAAGTACAATCAACTTTACCACCCCTACCAGCCCGTGGCAGCAAAGGTGAAATATGCGACTCTTTTATTGCAACGATGTCGTGTCTCATATTGCGAACACCTCCGCGAACATATCGATTTTCAGGCACGACGGTCACAATCTCTCGCTAAAAAATCACCAGAACACTCATCTACTTCTGAGCGTTGATTGTTCCAACACCTCAATCCTCACTACCACCCCGAACCAAGTAATACATTACAGCTACAGCGCCTTTGGATTCAACAGCCCCTCGAACAACGAATGGGGTTTTAAAGGTGAGTGGAAAGATCCTATCAGCAACGGTTACCTATTGGGGAATGGCCGTAGACTCTACTGCCCGTCCACCCTGCGCTTTGTCAGCCCAGACCCCTTGAGCCCATTCTCCAGCGGTGGCCTTAACCACTACGCATTCGCCCTGAACGACCCTATTAATAACAGCGATCCAACCGGCCTGTCTGCCCTCAGTATGATTTTCAAGCCCCTAAAATATCTATCGAAACTCATGAACCCCAGAAAAACGTATCATGGCAAAGTCGTGTGGCAACATCGAGGAATGACGGCATTCACTGGTAAACCTCGAACAGACGGAAATCTCGAAACCCTTTACATTTCCAGCCACGGGCAACCCGGCAGTCTAGTAGCAGGCACCTACGCTTATAGAGCTGCAGATATTTATAAAAAACTCGAGCAACAGGGTATTGAAATGCAGGGCAGACAAACACACATCCTGTCTTGCTTCTCTGCTATGCCTGCGTATCGCGGAGGCTTTTCATTTGCCGATGATATGGCCAAGCTAACCGGCGCTCAATCCTCAGGTTACGCGGACATAATCGCCGTCGAGGATAAAATCGGTAACCATGGAACTATTGCCAGCCACCGCCTCCTGCCCTCAATCATGAATTTTTGGGCGGTTCCCGACATAACCAAAGTCAGACGAGGAAACATTCGAAACCCCCATAAAACACAAGGTGCAGGCTCAGGCGGCAAATACTCCTAGTATCATAGTCAGTACCTCGTTAGGTGCTCGTAACTTACACGCTAACTAGCCTACCCTTTTTAATAATCTCAGCAGCTATTACTCGTCGTCGTCGAAGTTGTACATCCCCGGCGCCAGGTTCTCGAAGCGGGTGTATTTACCAATAAACGCCAGTCGCACAAAACCAATCGGCCCGTTACGCTGTTTACCGATGATGATTTCCGCCACGCCCTTGTGCTCGGTCTCGGGATGGTACACCTCGTCGCGGTACACGAACATGATGACGTCGGCGTCCTGCTCGATTGCACCCGATTCACGCAGGTCGGAGTTCACCGGACGTTTGTTCGGACGTTGCTCCAACGAACGGTTGAGCTGCGAAAGGGCAATGACCGGGCAATTGAATTCCTTGGCCAGGGCTTTGAGCGAGCGAGAGATTTCGGAAATCTCGTTCGTGCGGTTGTCACCGGAAGATCCGGGAATCTGCATCAACTGCAGGTAGTCGACCATGATCATGGCGATCTCGCCGTGCTCGCGTGCCAGGCGCCGGGTGCGCGCGCGCATCTCTGATGGGCTGATGCCAGCGGTGTCATCGATGAACAGCTTGCGGTCGTTGAGCAGGTTTACCGCCGAGGTGAGGCGTGGCCAGTCGTCGTCGCTCAATTGACCGGAGCGGACCTTGGTCTGGTCGATACGACCCAGTGAGGACAGCATACGCATGACCAGCGATTCGCCTGGCATTTCCAGCGAAAACACCAGCACGGCCTTGTCGGTCCGCAGCACGGCGTTTTCCACCAAGTTCATGGCGAACGTGGTTTTACCCATCGAAGGCCGGCCCGCCACGATGATCAGGTCGGCCGGCTGAAGGCCGCTGGTTTTCTCGTCCAGGTCGGTATAACCGGTGGAAATACCGGTGATGTCGCTGTCGGAGTTGAACAAGGTATCGATGCGGTCGATGGCCATGGTCAACAGGTCGTTGACCCCTACCGGGCCGCCGGTCTTGGGTCGCGCCTCGGCGATCTGGAAGATCTGCCGCTCGGCGTCGTCGAGGATTTCCGCCGCATCACGGCCTTGCGGATTGAACGCATTGTCTGCGATGTCGGTACTGATGCTGATCAGTTGCCGCAGCGTGGCCCGCTCGCGAATGATCGCGGCGTAGGCCTTGATGTTGGCCACCGAAGGCGTGTTCTTGGCCAGTTCGGCCAGGTACGCCAGGCCACCGACCTGCGTCGATAAGCCTTCCTTGTCGAGCTGCTCGTGCAGCGTCACCACATCGAACGGCTGGTTGGCGTCGGCCAACTTGTGCACGGCACGGAAGATCAGCCGGTGGTCATGCCGGTAGAAGTCACCGTCCGACACCTGATCCAGCACCCGCTCCCAGGCGTTGTTGTCCAGCATCAGACCACCGAGCACGGCCTGTTCGGCCTCGATGGAATGCGGCGGCACTTTCAGGGCTGCGGTTTGCAGGTCGAGCTGTTCGGAGGTAGTGATCTCGTTCATGGCCACGAAAGAATTCTGGAGGATGAAAAAGACAAAGGGCACGGCCTGTCGAAGACAGGACCGTGCCCGATGTTAACCGGCTGACACCTGAGGGGCCAGCCAGTCAGCGCAGCTTAGGCAGCTACGACGACCACGCGTACGGTGGCTTCAACGTCGCTGTGCAGGTGCACGGCTACGTCGTATTCGCCAACCTGACGGATGGTGCCGTTCGGCAGACGAACTTCAGCTTTGGCCACTTCAACGCCGGAGGCGGTCAGGGCGTCAGCGATGTCGTGGGTGCCGATCGAACCGAATAGCTTGCCTTCGTCGCCAGCGGTGGCAGTGATGGTCACTTCCAGCTCGGCCAGTTGGGCAGCGCGGCTTTCAGCCGACGATTTACGGTCTGCAGCTGCTTTTTCCAACTCGGCGCGACGCTCTTCGAACGCAGCCAGGTTGGCGGCGTTGGCAACGGTAGCCTTGCCGAATGGCAGCAGGAAGTTACGGCCGTAACCAGCCTTAACTTTTACTTTATCGCCCAGGTTGCCCAGGTTGGCGACTTTTTCCAGCAGGATCAGTTCCATTTGGTAAAACCTCTTAACTTTTAACCTTCACCGTTCGCGGAGTCATTCCCTTTGGGGGACTTGCGACCGCGAAAATCAATCAGGCTGTCGACAATGGCCAGGACCACCAGCAACGGGTAAATCAGCTGCATGATCAGCGGCAGCGTCACGTACATCCCTACCAGCCAGAAACCGGCCAGTCGGCCCTGCGCCACGAGCCCATGCATCAAAGCGATGCCGGCCAGCACCAGTACCAGGCTCGAAGCCGATGCCAGGATGATGAACTGCGGCCCGATGAACGGGGCCACCACCATCACTGCCACCAGGGCCACCATGGTCTGTTTCGGCAGCTTCAGGGCACGAAACTCGTGACCGAAGCCTCCAGGGTTGTACAACGCTGCCTGCCAATAGCGCGCTAGCACCAAGGCCAGCACGCAGAACAACTGCACTGTCACCGCTGTGGAAGTGACCAGCAATGGGCGGATCACTTCACCGGAGAGCACCGGCTGCCCTTCTACTTGCGGCATGGCTTCGGCAAACGCCTTGGCCAGCGCATCGAAGGTAGGGGCCAGCGCCAGATCGAGCACGAGGCTGAACGCCACGGCGAACACGGCACTGACCACCAACACCCGACTCCAGGGATGCTCGGCCCGCAACAGGCCGGCAAGTGCCAGGGCGCCCGCGATCACCATGAAGGTGATCGGATCGCCCATGACCCAAACGGCCAACCCTGCCAGCAAGCCGCCAGCGATGACCGTTGAAGCATCCTTGAACCCGCGCCGCAGCAGCACAAGGCTGCCGGCAGCGGCACTCAACCAGAACAGCAGCGGCAATACCGCGCTGATGACCACCACGAGGGTGGCCTGCACACGACCGCGCATGATGAAACTTGCTAACGCTCGCATGCTAATCCCTTACTGCTTGTCGACGACCCGGTCTCAGCGGCCGTGGCTGTCGGTGTAGGGCAGCAGGGCCAGGAAGCGGGCGCGCTTGATAGCGGTAGCCAGCTGACGCTGATAACGAGCTTTGGTACCGGTGATACGGCTTGGAACGATCTTGCCGGTTTCGGATACGTAAGCTTTCAGGGTGTTGAGATCTTTGAAGTCGATCTCTTTCACGTCTTCAGCAGTGAAGCGGCAGAATTTACGACGACGGAAGAAACGTGCCATTTAATAGGCTCCTCTAAAGGTCCGTGGATTACTCGTCAGCGTTATCGCTGGAGTCGCTGTCATTGCTGTCGTCGCCTTCGGCGGACTCGGCATGCTCAGGACGCTCACGACGCTCACGGCGCTCGCTGCGGTTTTCTTCAGCCTTCAGCATCTCGGACTGACCGGTAACGGCTTCGTCGCGACGGATGACAAGGTTACGGATAACGGCATCGTTGTAGCGGAAGTTGTCTTCCAGCTCGGCCAGGGCCTTGCCAGTGCACTCAACGTTCAGCATCACGTAGTGAGCCTTGTGAACATTGTTGATGGCGTAGGCCAGTTGACGACGGCCCCAATCTTCCAGGCGGTGGATCTTGCCACCATCTTCTTCGATCAGCTTGGTGTAACGCTCAACCATGCCGCCGACTTGCTCGCTCTGGTCCGGGTGAACCAGGAAGATGATTTCGTAATGACGCATGAATGCTCCTTACGGGTTAGTAGTCTGCCAGCGAATCTGGTCAGACAAGGAGTGAATGACACTGGTGTGTCTTGCCAGGGAGTAGAGGCACATGCGCACCTGCCAGCTCGGCAAGGGGCGCAATTGTAGAGAAGGCCAGACAGACAAGCAAGGCAATTGGCGATTATTTGAACAACCGGAAACACTTCGACGCGGCGCCTGTCGCTCCACGGGTGCAGCTGCCTGCATAGGATCAGTTCACGTGGTCAGGTAAGGCTGACGCCGCGCCGGCCACAAGACCGGCACGGCCCTGGGCTCAACCCTTGGCCTGACGCTGGCGCACGGCCTCGAACAGGCATACGCCAGTGGCCACGGACACGTTCAGGCTGCTGACGCTGCCGCTCATCGGCAGCTTCACCAGAAAATCGCAGTGCTCGCGGGTCAGCCGGCGCATGCCCTTGCCTTCGGCGCCCATGATCATCACCAGCGGGCCGGTCAGGTCCTGCTGGTAGATTTCCTGCTCGGCTTCGCCAGCGGTGCCGACCACCCATAGGCCCCGCTGCTGCAACTTCTCAAGCGTACGCGCAAGATTGGTCACGGCCACCAGCGGGATCACCTCGGCTGCGCCGCATGCGACCTTGCGCACTACAGGCGTAAGGGTCGCTGACTTGTCCTTGGGCACGATCACAGCCGTGGCCCCCGCCGCATCGGCGGTGCGCAGGCAGGCACCGAGGTTGTGCGGGTCGGTCACCCCGTCCAGCACCAGGATCAGCGGCGGCGTTTCAGTGCGTTCGAGCAACTCCTCGAGCATAAGCTCGCCCCAGACCTGGCTGGGGCTCACCTCGGCCACCACACCCTGGTGCACGCCCTCGACCCAGGCGTCCATCTCACGGCGTTCGGCTTGACCCACGGCCACACGGTTCTCGGCGGCCAAGGCCAGCAGCGCTTGCAGGCGCGGCTCGCTGCGACCCTCTGACAGCCAGATCTGCTTGACTCGCTTGGGATGGTGCTGCAACAGCGCCTGTACCGCGTGAACGCCGTAGATCTTTTCCAACTGACTCATGAATTGCTCTTGCTCTTGCGTGAGGCGCCGGATTTCGACGGCCCTTTACGGTGCTTGGTAGGCTTGCCGGACGTCTTGCTGCCCTTGTCCGACTTGCTGCTGCCGTGGCCGGTAGTGCGGGCCTCGGTCATCAGCGCCTTTTTCATTTCGCGGCTCTTGCGCACCTCGGCGTTGCGCTGCACGGCGTCCTTGGGGAAATACGCCTCGGAGGCTTCGCTCTTGCGGCTGCGCGGCTTGGGCGTGGCCTTGGCCTTCACTTGCTCCGGAGCTTGCTCGGTCGGGGCCGCCGCAGCCGTTGCACCACGCTGCTTGCGACCGATCGGAGCGGCCAAAGTGGCGTCGGCCACCTCGAAGTCGATCTTGCGCTCGTCCAGGTCCACGCGCATGACCTTGACCTCGATCGTGTCACCCAGCCGGAAGCTGCGGCCGGTGCGTTCGCCCGACAGGCGATGATGCACAGGGTCGAAGTGGTAATAGTCGCCCGGCAGCGCACTGACGTGCACCAGACCCTCGACGTAGATGTCGGTCAGCTCGACGAACAGGCCGAAACCGGTCACCGCAGTGATCACACCCGGGAACGTCTCGCCCACGCGGTCCTTCATGTATTCGCACTTGAGCCAGTTGACCACGTCACGGGTGGCTTCGTCAGCCCGACGTTCGGTCATCGAACACTGCTCGCCCAGTTGCTCGAGGGTGTTCTCGTCGTACGGGTAGATACGCGCCTTGGGAATGCTCATGGCACCGGCACGCTTGACGTGCGGGGTATCGACCTTGGAGCGGATCACGCTGCGGATGGCGCGGTGCACCAGCAGGTCAGGGTAACGGCGGATCGGCGAGGTGAAGTGAGTGTACGCCTCGTAGTTCAAGCCGAAGTGGCCGTTGTTGTCGGTGCTGTACACCGCCTGGCTGAGCGAGCGCAGCATCACGGTCTGGATCAGGTGGAAGTCCGGGCGGGCGGCGATGCTCGCCAGCAGTGCCTGGTAGTCCTTGGGCGACGGATCCTTGCCCTTGTGCAGGGACAGCCCCAGCTCGCCCAGGAACGCGCGCAGCTTTTCCAGGCGCTCCGGTGGTGGGCCGTCGTGCACGCGGTACAAGGCCGGCACGTTATGTTTTTGCAGGAACTCTGCCGTGGCCACGTTGGCGGCCAGCATGCATTCCTCGATCAGCTTGTGCGCATCGTTGCGCACGGTCGGGCGAATTTCCGCGATTTTGCGGTCTTCGCCGAAGACGATGCGAGTTTCCTGGGTCTCGAAGTCAATGGCACCGCGGGTGTGACGGGCCTCGAGCAGGACTTTGTACAGGTTGTAGAGGTTCTTCAGGTCCGGGACGACTTCCTTGTATTCCTCGCGCAGCGCTTTGCCTTCACGGGTGCGTGAATGCTCGAGCATGCTGCTGACCTTGTTGTAGGTCAGGCGGGCGTGGGAGTGGATGACCCCTTCATAGAACTGGTAGTCGACCATTTGCCCGGCCTTGTTCATGGTCATTTCACAGACCATGGCCAGTCGATCGACATGCGGGTTCAACGAGCACAGGCCGTTGGACAACTCCTCGGGCAGCATGGGCACCACGCGCTCGGGGAAGTACACCGAGTTGCCGCGCTGCTGGGCTTCCACATCCAGCGCCGAGCCCAGGCGAACGTAGCTCGACACGTCGGCGATGGCCACATAAAGGCGCCAGCCACCGGAGAACATCCGCAGCTTGCCCAGCGGTTCGCAGTAAACGGCATCGTCGAAGTCGCGCGCGTCCTCGCCGTCGATGGTCACGAAAGGCAGGTGGCGCAGGTCGACGCGCTTTTCCTTGTCCTTGTCTTCGACTTCGGAGCGGAACTTGCGGGCCTCCTTGATCACATCCTTGGGCCAAACGTGTGGGATATCGTAGCTGCGCAAGGCAACGTCGATTTCCATGCCCGGCGCCATGTAGTTGCCGACCACTTCCACCACATCGCCTTGTGGCTGGAACCGCGCCGTCGGCCAATGGGTGATCTTGATCTCGACGAACTGGCCGATCTTCGCGCCACCGTTGCGCCCGGCCGTGACCAGCACTTCCTGCTGGATCTTCGGGTTGTCGGGGGTCACGTAACCGATGCCGCCCTCCTCGAAGTAGCGGCCGACCACGCTCTCATGGGCGCGGGAGACAACCTCTACCAGTACGCCTTCGCGGCGACCACGGCGGTCGACGCCAGATACGCGAGCCAGGGCGCGGTCGCCATCGAATACCAGGCGCATCTGCGACGGGCTCAGGAACAGGTCTTCGCTACCGTCGTCGGGAATGAGGAAGCCGAAGCCGTCGCGGTGGCCGGAGACGCGACCGCAGATGAGGTCCAGCTTGTCCACCGGGGCATAGGTGCCGCGCCGGGTGTAGATAAGCTGGCCGTCGCGCTCCATGGCCCGCAGGCGGCGACGCAGTGCTTCGATCTGGTCTTCTTCGTGCAGACCGAACTCTGCCGCCAGCTCCTCGCGCGCGGCCGGTTCGCCACGGTCGGCAAGGCGCTGCAGGATCAGCTCACGGCTGGGAATGGGGTTGTCGTATTTTTCCGCTTCGCGAGCGGCCTCGGGATCGAGGGATTGCCAATCGGCCATCAGAAGGGGTTCACCTTGGGGTATATAGATAGGAATTCTGGCATAGGCGTATTGAAACCGGAAATGTCAGCCTTGGACAGCCCCCTGAGGAGCGCTCGGCAATCGGCAATAGGCCCATGAAATCAACAAGTTGAATTTTTTGAGATTTTTTTTGATCGAGGGCTTTACAGCCCTTGGGAGCATCCGTATAGTGCGCACCACGACGACGGACAACCCCGAAGTTGTAGTAGAGATGAGCGGCGCTGTAAAGCATCTTTTATCTCGAATGTGTGCCCAGGTGGCGGAATTGGTAGACGCGCTGGTTTCAGGTATCAGTGGCTTAACGGCCGTGGAAGTTCGAGTCTTCTCCTGGGCACCAAAATTTTCAAGTAATAGATGACCAAGGATCTGTTACTACTGTGTGAAGCGAACAATAGTCGCCTTCATCAGATGATGTAAAGCTTTGCCCAGGTGGCGGAATTGGTAGACGCGCTGGTTTCAGGTATCAGTGACTTAACGGTCGTGGAAGTTCGAGTCTTCTCCTGGGCACCATACAAAAACCCACTAGCTTGCTAGTGGGTTTTTTCTTGCCTGAAATTCAGCACCTTGGCCGCGCCCTCCCGTGCTTTCGGCCTTCTGCAAGACGGTGCACAAGACCCAACGCCCCGCCCCTTCCGATGCATGCATAAGCCCACGTAACCCGCTCAATGAATTTATCGTCACCTCGCCACATGAGAAACGATTTCGTTTACCATTGTTTCCGAATATGTAGCCGTAAGCGAGGAAGTACCCGCATGACGATCCGCCCGCAACCGCTGATGCGCACCCTGGCCGCCGCCGTATTGAGCCTGGTCATCGGCGCTCCGGCCGCCATGGCAGACGCGCCGGTCACCTTGACCATGTACAACGGTCAGCACAAGGAAATCGGCGAGGCCATCGCCAAGGCTTATGAAGCCAAGACCGGCATCCATATCAATATTCGCAAGGGCAGCAGCAACCAGCTGGCCAGCCAGATCATCGAAGAAGGCGAGCGCTCGCCGGCCGACATCATCTATACCGAAGAGTCGCCACCCCTGAACAACCTGGGTGAATTGGGCCTGCTGGCAAAGATCGATGATGCCACGCTCAACATGCTGCCCAAGGAATACGTCGCCGCCAACGGCACCTGGATGGGCGTGACCGCGCGGACCCGGGTGGTGGTGTACAACCCCAAGAAAATCGACGAGAAGGACCTGCCGACCACGGTGATGGACTTCGCCAACCCTGAATGGGACAGGCGTGTTGGCTTCGTGCCCACCAGCGGGGCTTTCCAGGAGCAGGCGGTAGCCATCCTGAAGATGCATGGTCGCGAGGCAACGGAAGAATGGCTGACCGGCCTGAAGGCCTTCGGCAAGACCTACACCAACAACATGGTCGCCCTCAAGGCCGTGGAGAAAGGTGAAGTGGACGCGGTGCTGGTCAACAACTACTACTGGTACGCCTTGGAGCGCGAGCGTGGCAAGCTCGATTCCAAGCTGTACTACCTGGCCGACGGCGATGCCGGCAACCTGGTGACCATTTCGGGTGCCGCGGCCGTGAAGGCCAGCAAGCACCCCAAGGAAGCCCAGGCCCTGCTCAACTGGATGGCCAGCGAAGAAGGCCAGCGCGTCATCACCCAGACGACAGCCGAGTACCCGCTGCACAAGGGCATGGTCTCCGACCGGGGCCTGAAGCCGTTTGAAGACCTGCGCCCGCCCAAGATCTCGCCTGCCGACCTGGGCAATGCCGAGGAAGCCATCGAACTGGAACGTGAGGTCGGTCTGCTCTAATGACTGCCGCCCTGACCCAGCCGGTGCCGGTACGTTTCGTACCGCGCCGCAAGCGCCCCTCGATCTGGGTGGTGCTGCCCGTGCTTTTCCTGGTGGCGATGAGCGTGCTGCCATTGCTCTACGTGGCCATCAAAGCCTGGGAAGCCGGCTGGCGAGAGGCGCTGTATCTGTTGTGGCGCCCCTATGTATGGGGGCTGATGCGCAATACCTTGTTGTTGATGGTCGGGGTAACCCTGACTTGCATGGTGGTGGGCCTGGCGCTGGCCTGGTTGCTCGAACGCAGCGACCTGCCCGGTCGCAGGCTGTGGGGGGTGGTGTTGTGCCTGCCCTTTGCCGTGCCGTCGTTCGTCAGCAGCTTCACCTGGGTCTCGCTGAGCGCTGACTTCGAGGGCCTGGGCGGCGCCATTTTGGTGATGGCCCTGTCCAAGTACCCGCTGATCTTCCTGCCAGTGGCCGCCACCTTGCGCAACCTGGACACATCACTCGAGGAGTCGGCGCGCACCCTGGGCTGTAGCCGCTGGAGCGTGTACCGGAAAGTCACCCTGCCCCTGCTGTGGCCATCGATGCTCGGGGGCGCCTTGTTGATTGCCCTGCACATGCTCGTGGAATTCGGCGCGCTGTCGATTCTAGGCCTGCAGACATTCACCACCGCCATTTACCAACAGTTCGAGCTGGAGTTCAGCAACGCCAACGCGGCCATGCTCTCTGCCGTACTGCTAGCCATGTGCCTGGTCATGCTCTGGCTGGAGCTGCGGGTACGCGGCAAGGCCCGGCATGTGCGCATCGGCCAGGGCGTGGCACGCCGCGCTCAGCCTATAAAGCTGCGTGGCTGGGCAATACCTGCTCAGTTGTTCTGCCTGGGCCTGGCAGTATTGGGCAGCGGTATTCCATTGGCCATGCTCGGTTACTGGCTCAGCGTGGGTTCCTCCGCAGCGTTCCCCATTGCGGATATTTCCAGTGCACTGCTCACCTCGCTGTCCGTGTCGCTAGGCGGCGCCGGCTTCTGCGTCGTGCTAGCTCTGCCGATCAGCTTCCTGGTGGTGCGCTACAAGGGGCGCCTGGCCATTTGGGCAGAACGCTTGCCGTACCTGCTGCATGCCCTGCCCGGCCTGGTCATTGCCCTGACGCTGGTGTTCTTCGCCCTGCACTACGTGCCGGTGCTGTACCAGACCACGGCGTTACTGCTTTTGGCCTATGCACTGTTGTTCCTGCCTCTGGCCCAGTCCCCTGTACGCACGGCCTTGAACAAGGCCTCCCCTACGCTGGAAGAAGCGGCCCGCACCCTGGGAGCAAGCAGCTTTGCCGCGTTTTGCAAAGTGACCCTGCCGATCATCTTCCCGGCGATGGCAGCGGCCTTCGCCTTGGTGTTTCTGGACGCCATGAAGGAATTGACGGCAACGTTGCTGCTCAGCCCGACCGGCATGACGACCCTTGCCACCGAAGTCTGGGCACACACGGCCAATGTGGAGTTCGCGGCCGCAGCCCCGTATGCGGCGTTGTTGATTGTGGTGTCGGGGTTGCCGGTGTACCTGCTGACAACGCGGATGTACCTGAACCGGGCGTGATGGCCTCAAACGCATCAAGCCCGGAACTGGCCTAGACTCGCCCGAAGCTGCGCCGCCAGATCGTCCAGTACCTTGCTGCTTGCCGTGGTCTGCATCACCACTTCGGCTGAACGCTCGGCCTGGGTATGTATGTTCTGCACCCTGCCGCGCACCGCTTGCGCGCCATTGGCTTGCTGTTCGGCGGCGCGGGTAGCCAGGCCTATCGCCGCATGCACCTGCTCGACGGCAGCCTGTACCGACTGCTGGCGACGCTCGTTGTCACGCAGCACCAGCAGCCCTTCGCTGGCCTTTGCACCCGCTTGGCTGATCGTGGCTACCGCCTCCTTGGCCCCTGCCTGCAGCGCGGCAATATGCGCCTGGATATCACCGGTGGAGCGCTGCGTCTTGCTCGCCAACGCCCTCACTTCGTCCGCCACTACGGCAAAGCCACGCCCCGTCTCACCGGCACGGGCGGCTTCGATGGCGGCATTGAGGGCCAGCAGGTTGGTCTGCTCGGCAATGCCATGGATCACCGTCAGTACCATCTCGATCTGCTCACTTTGCTTGGCCAGGCGCTCAATGACCTGGGAGCCTGCGTCCACCTGCCCAGCCAGGTTTTCGATCAGCCCGGCCAGTTGCGTCGAGGTTCGACTGTTTTCGTCGGTGGCCTGGCGGATGTCCACCACTTGCTGCAAGGCGGCCTGCATGGCGTAGCTCTCGGCCTGGGCTTCTTCAGCCATGCTCGACAGGTCGCTCAGGCTGGCCGCCACTTCATCACGTTGCAACGCAGCGGCGGCATCGGCGCCGGCGTTGCGCTGGGCCATGGCGTCGATTTCCACACCGGTGCGCTGGGCCACGTCACCGGCTTCGCGCACGATAGGTTGCAGCTTGTCGACGAAGCGGTTGACTGCAGAGGCCATGTCGCCAATCTCGTCGCAGCTGTCCAGCCGTACCCGCTTGGTCAGGTCGCCTTCGCCCGCCGCCAGGTCATCGAGCGCCGCGATCAACAGGCGCAACTTGCTCACTACACGCCGGCCCAGCACCACGGCCACCACCAACAGCACGCCCAACCCTACCAGCACCAGGCCCAGCCCGATGCGCCAACGCAATTCAGCCGCCGCATCGCGCACGGTTTGCGCTGTATTGTTCTGCATGGCCGCGGCGCTGCCTTGCGCGGCCTCAAGGCGTTCACGCAGGGTCTTGCCACTATCGGCAGCCGCCCCTACCAGGCTGTCGCCAACCAGCTGTTCGCTGCTGGTGATCAAGGCTGCGAAACGCTGATCCAGCGCGGCCAGTTGCTGATCGATACCGGCGGTTGACACGCCCAGCAGAACCTTGCCGATTTCCGCCCCGTTTGGGTTGATCGACGCTTCGACCATGTACACGGCAGGATCACGGCGAGCGGCCTCGATCACCTTGTCCAGCGCGCGCTCCCCTTGGCCCTTCTCGAGCAATGCCTGGTTGATCGGGTTCTGTCGGTTCAGGTAGCGGGTCAGGTGCTGGCCTTCTGCATCGTCATAAATCACGAACAGAACGTTGGGATTGCGCTGCGCCCGTCGGGCGAAATCCGACAGCACCGGCACATCCTTGTCCCAGATGGCGCGCGGCGCCACCGAGGCCAGCAACTCTGCCATGTCGTTGGCGGACTCCTTCAGCGTGCCTTCGAGAGTTTCGCGCAGTTGCTGCTGCTCGGCCTGCAGGCGCGTCGAGAGCCCTGCACTCAAGCGTTGGCGCGTGCTGGCAGACAGGCCATCGAGGCCTGCGCGCACCTCCTGGCCGGCTTGCTCCAGATCGATCGTGAGTTGCTGGCTGTCATGCCCCAGGCGTTCGGCCAGTTCGCGCTCAAGGGCCGAAACGGTGCTTCGTGTCAGGGCAACGGCCACCAGCACTTGCACCAAAAGGGCGATACCCAAGGCCACAAAAACAGGCCGCAACAGGCGGCTTCGTAACAGCGAAAGGATGGCAGACACGGTGAAACCCTCGTGTTTTCTGGCGCCATTACTTTGATGGCATCGACAGACACTTCTTACAGCAAGGGTTATGCCGGTAGCAGCGGGGATAAACGCCAAGTCCAAGCAATGCGCGTTTCATACCCACAATGAAAAACGCCGCGGCCCCTGTTCAGGGCCACGGCGTCAGATCAGCCTGCAGGGCAGATCAGGCGAACGGATGACGCAGCACGATGGTCTCGTTGCGGTCCGGGCCGGTGGAGATGATGTCGATCGGCGCGCCGATCAGCTCCTCGATACGGGTGATGTAGGCACGCGCATTGGCAGGCAGCGCTTCCAGGGTCTTGGCACCCAAGGTCGACTCGCTCCAGCCCGGCAGTGTTTCGTACACAGGCTGCAGGCCGATGTAGCTGTCGGCATCGGTCGGGGCTTCGATCACTTCGCCATTGGCATCCTTGTAACCTACACAGATGTTGATGGTCTCCAGGCCGTCCAGCACGTCGAGCTTGGTCAGGCAGATGCCCGAGATGCTGTTGACGTCGATGGCGCGGCGCAGGATGACGGCATCGAACCAGCCGCAACGACGGGCACGCCCGGTCGTGGAGCCAAACTCATGGCCACGCTTGGCCAGGGTGGCGCCCGTGTCATCGAACAGCTCGGTCGGGAACGGGCCCGAACCTACGCGGGTGGTGTAGGCCTTGGTGATGCCCAGGATGTAGTCCAGGTACATCGGGCCCACGCCGGAACCGGTCGAGATACCGCCAGCGGTGGTGTTGGAGCTGGTGACGTACGGGTAGGTACCGTGGTCGATGTCCAGCAGCGAGCCTTGCGCGCCTTCGAACATGATGTCCTTGCCGGCACGACGCAGTTTGTGCAGCTCGGCAGTGACGTCGAGCATCATCGGCTTGAGCTGTTCGGCATAGGCCATGCACTCGTCCAGCGTCTGCTGGAAGTCGATGGCAGGCTCTTTGTAGTAATTGACCAGCTGGAAGTTGTGGTAGTCCAGCAGCTCGCCCAGCTTGGCGGCAAAACGCTCGCGGTGGAACAGATCGCCCACGCGCAGGCCACGGCGGGCGACCTTGTCTTCGTACGCTGGGCCGATACCACGGCCGGTGGTGCCGATCTTGGCTTCGCCACGGGCTTTTTCACGGGCCTGGTCCAGCGCGACGTGGTACGACAGGATCAGCGGCGCAGCCGGGGAAATGCGCAGGCGCTCGCGCACCGGTACGCCCTTCTCTTCCAGCTTGGTGATCTCGCGCATCAGCGCATCGGGTGCAACGACCACACCGTTGCCGATCAGGCATTGCACGCCTTCACGCAGGATGCCGGATGGAATCAGGTGCAGAACGGTCTTTTCACCGTTGATCACCAGGGTGTGGCCCGCGTTGTGGCCACCCTGGTAGCGCACGACGGCGGCAGCATGTTCGGTCAGCAGATCGACGATCTTGCCTTTGCCCTCATCACCCCACTGGGTGCCCAGGACGACGACATTCTTACCCATTACATTGGTCCTCATTCACGCAAACTTGGTTGCCGGCCTGTTGCCGACGCAGAAACTCACTGGGCCAGCGGCAGAACCTGCCAGCGCCCGTCTTGCTGAATCAATTGACGATCACAATCCGCTTCAAGGGCAGCACTCAGCGGCTGACCAGGCAGGGCCTGGACCACACGCTGGCCCTCGTTGCGCAACTGGCAGACATGCTGCCATAGGGCCGCATCGCCACTGTCCGGCATCCAGATGCCGCCCGTGGGCAGTACGACCTCCGCTCGCCCCAGTGTGACCAGGGTCTTCAAATCCGTGGAGAAACCGGTAGCCGGGCGCGCCCGGCCAAAGTCGGCGCCGATGTCGTCATAGCGTCCGCCCTGGGCAATCGACTGCCCTTCACCTGGCACGAACACCGCAAACACCACGCCCGTGTGGTAGTTGTAACCGCGCAGTTCACCCAGGTCGAAGTACAACGGCAACTGCGGATAACGAGCGGCCAACCGGTCGGCGATGGCCAGCAAATCGTCCAGGGCCGCCAGCACGCTGGCAGGTGCACGACCCAGGCGTACGCGGGCCTCGGCCAGAACTTCCCTGCCGCCGCACAGCTCGACCAGGGCTCGCAGCATGTTGCCCACATCCTTTGGCAAGTCGGCCGTCAGCGCCTGCACTTCGTCGACCGCCTTGCGCTGCAGGGCGTCGAACAGCTGCTGCTCGACCGCGCCCGACAGGCCGGCGGCCCGAGCCAGGCCACGGTAGATGCCCACATGGCCCAGGTCCATGTGAACATCAGGCACATCGGCCAACTGCAGTGTGGCGAGCATCAGGCTGATGACTTCCACATCGCTGGTGGGGCTGGCATCGCCATACAGTTCGGCACCCAGCTGGATAGGGCTGCGCGAGGTAGACAAAGCACGCGGCTGGGCATGCAGCACACTGCCGGCGTAACACAACCGGCTTGGGCCTTCACGGCGCAGGGTATGGGCGTCGATGCGCGCGACCTGCGGCGTGAAGTCGGCACGAAAGCCCATCAAGCGGCCGGACTGCGGGTCCACTACCTTGAAGGTACGCTGATCCAGGTCCTGGCCAGCGCCGGTAAGCAGCGACTCCAGGTACTCGATATGCGGGGTGACGACCAGTTCGTAACCCCAACTCTGGAACAGGTCCAACACCTGGCGACGCGCGATCTCGATGCGCGCGGCCTCAGGTGGCAGTACTTCCTCGATGCCATCTGGCAGCAGCCAGCGGTCTACCGTTGCCATTACGCCTTTTCCCCTCTGGTCCGGGCGGCCGCCAGCAAGCCGGCCGTCAGTAAAGCAGGTATCGCGCACAGCAACGGGCAGCACTGATCCCAGCGCAGCCACCGTACCCGATACCCTCGAATTGCCTTGCAAACGTGTCAAAGGCGAACCGACACCAAGCCGATCAACCTTGCAGACGCAAAAAAGCCGGGAAATTTCCCGGCTGACTCATCATACACCCCTTTTGATTCGGGATGCACCCTGCCTGGCGTTTTAGCTGCCAGGCGGGGCGCCTGCCTGAATTCGCCTCAGGGCTTGCTCTTGTCCATGAAGCGGAAGAACTCGTTCTTCGGATCCAGGACCAGCACGTCGCTCTTGCTGGAGAAGCTCTCGCGGTAGGCTTGCAAGCTACGGTAGAACGCGTAGAAATCAGCGTCCTGCGTGTAGGCCTTGGCGTAGATAGCCGCCGCCTGGGCATCACCCTCACCGCGGGTCTGTTCAGATTCGCGATAGGCCTCGGCCAGTAGCACACGGCGCTGGCGATCGGCGTCGGCACGAATACCTTCGGCCAGCTCATTACCCTTGGCCCGGTGCTCGCGCGCCTCGCGCTCACGCTCGGTGCTCATGCGATCGAACACACTGCGGTTGACTTCCTTGGGCAGGTCGATGGCCTTGACGCGGACGTCGATGACCTCGATACCCAGCTCCTTGTTGGCCATGCGGTTCAGCGAAGCGGTGATGTCGGCCATCAACGCGTCACGCTCACCGGACACCACTTCGTGCAGGGTGCGCTTACCGAACTGGTCACGCAGGCCGCTTTCCAGACGACGGGACAGACGCTCATCAGCGATCTGCTTCATGCCGGAAGTGGCCGTATAGAAGCGCTCGGCATCCTTGACGCGCCATTTGGCATAGGCGTCGACCATCACCGCTTTCTTCTCCAGGGTCAGGAACCGCTGGGTAGGGGCGTCGAGGGTCATCAGGCGGGCGTCGAACTTGCGTACCTGGTTCACGTACGGCACTTTCACGTGCAGCCCTGGCTGGACATCGGCCTGAACCACCTTGCCGAAGCGCAGCAATACTGCCCGCTCGGTCTGGGCCACGATGTAGAAGCTGTTCCAGGCCACGATGGCCAGAACCACGGCGGCGATCAGGGCGATCAGCGATCGGTTGCTCATCAGCGGCTCTCCCTAGTGCGCAGCGGCTGCTGTTGCTGTTGCGTGTCCTGCGCCGAGCGCGCGGCGGCAGCGTCGTTGGCCGACGATACACCGCTCGCAGGTGCGGACGAGTTGCGGCTGCCTTCGACCATCTTGTCCAGTGGCAGGTAGAGCAGGTTGTTCTGCCCATCCTTGGTTGCCACCATGACCTTGCTCGAATTGCTGTACACCGCCTGCATGGTTTCCAGGTACAAGCGCTCGCGGGTCACATCAGGTGCCTTGCGGTACTCGGTGACCAGCTTGGTGAAGCGGTCGGCCTCACCCTTGGCCCGGGCAATGACTTCATCGCGGTAGCCGTTGGCGTCTTCGATGATGCGCTGGGCCTGACCACGGGCTTCGGGCACCACGCCATTGGCGTAGGACTCGGCCTGGTTGCGGGCACGCTGCTCGTCTTCGCGCGCCCGGATCACGTCATCGAAGGCTTCCTGCACTTCACGCGGGGCTGCCGCGCTCTGCACGTTGACCTGGGTAACGGTAATGCCGGTGCGGTAGTTGTCGAGGAAACGCTGCAGACGTTCGCGGATGTCCACGGCCATCTGTTCACGACCTTCGGTCAATACCTGGTCCATGGACGTAGAGCCCACCACGTGACGCAGGGCGCTGTCGGTCGCATGCTGCAGGCTGACCTCAGGCTGGTCAACGTTGAGCACGAAGTCCTGCAGGTTGCTGATCTTGTACTGGACGGTCAGCGGTACCTCGACGATGTTCTCGTCTTCGGTCAGCATCTGGCCCTGCTTGGTGTAGGCCCGCTCGCGCGTGACGTTTTCCATGTACTTGCGATCGATCGGCGGGAAGTAGATGTTTAGGCCGGGACCGACCGTCTCATAGTACTTGCCGAAGCGCAGCACAACGGCCTGCTCCTGCTCGTCGACGACATACACGGCGCTGTACAGCCAGATGGCCGCCAGCACTGCCAGGCCGATGGCAAGCAGCCCGAGGCCGCCGCCTTTGCCGACATTGCGGTCACCGCCACCCCGTTTCTTGCCACCACCGAACATGCCGTTGAGGCTGTCCTGCAGTTTGCGGAAGGCCTCGTCCAGATCCGGCGGACCTTTTTTGTCGCCGCCACCACCGCCACCGCGGCGGCCGCCCCAGGGATCCTGATTGTTCGAGTTGCCACCCGGCTCGTTCCAAGCCATAGCGCTCTCCATCTGATAAAGCAAAGACGCGCCCACGGCGCGCCGTCCAATGCTACAGAATGCCTGTCACTGCTGCCCGACGACCTCGTAGGGCATTTATTGCAAAGTGTGTTGCTCGACAAACACTTGCGGCTCCATGCCTTCACGGCTGACCAGGCGATTGAGTTCTACCCTGGGCAGACGCACGCTCAGCAGGCTGCGCCCTTCTTCATCATGCGCTTCACTCTGCACCGCGCCCAGGTCAAAGAATTGCGCGCGCAGGCGGGCAAAACGTTGCTCCAGGCACAAGGTGCCGACAAACAGATCATCACCCAGCAGCTCGGCAATCGCCTGGCCAACCAACTCCAGGCCACGCCCGTCACGTGCCGAAACCCAGACCCGCTCGGGCTTGCCGTCGGCATTGCGCTGGATCTGCGGCTCGACCTCTTCGAGCAGGTCGAGTTTGTTATACACCTCGAGGATCGGCAAGCCTTCGGCGCCAATCTCGCCCAACACGGCCAGCACCTGCTCGATTTGCTCCATGCGCTCAGGCTCATGGGCATCGATCACGTGCAGCAGCAGGTCGGAGTTGCTCGACTCCTCGAGCGTAGCCCGAAACGCCTCGACCAGCTTGTGCGGCAGGTGGCGAATGAAGCCCACGGTATCGGCCAGCACGATAGGCCCCAGGTCGTTGAGCTCAAGCCGACGCAGCGTCGGGTCGAGGGTGGCGAACAACTGGTCGGCGGCGTACACCTCGGACTGGGTCAGGGCGTTGAACAACGTGGACTTGCCGGCGTTGGTGTAGCCCACCAGCGAGACCGACGGAATGTCCGCGCGCTTGCGCCCGCGACGCGCCTGTTCGCGCTGGCTGCGTACTTTCTCGAGGCGGGACTTGATCTGCCGGATGCGTACGCGCAGCAGGCGACGGTCGGTTTCGAGCTGGGTTTCACCCGGCCCCCGCAGGCCAATACCCCCTTTTTGTCGCTCAAGGTGGGTCCAACCGCGTACCAGCCGCGTACTCATGTGCTCAAGCTGGGCCAGTTCGACCTGCAGCTTGCCTTCGTGGGTACGTGCCCGTTGGGCGAAGATATCCAGAATCAGCCCGGTCCTGTCGAGCACACGGCACTCGAACACGCGTTCGAGGTTGCGCTCCTGACTGGGCGTGAGGGTGTGATTGAAAATCACCAGGTCTACCTGCTCGGCATGGACACGGTCGTGCAACTCCTCGACCTTACCACTGCCAATCAGGTACTTGGCCGAGGGCTGATGCCTCGAGACCGTTACCAGCGAGACGATGTCGGCACCGGCCGACAACGCGAGTTCCTGAAACTCCTGCGGGTCTTCGCGCGCCTCAGGGTTCTGACCTTCCAAGTGAACGAGCAACGCGCGTTCACCACCACCGTGGCGCTCAAAGAACAATGCAGGCTCCTATCAGGCGTTGCCTGGCTCGCTGTCGCCGTGATCGGAATCGGACGGGCTTGGCAGACGAACCGGGCGGGCAGGTACAACAGTGGAAATGGCGTGCTTGTAGACCATCTGGCTGACGGTGTTCTTCAGCAGCACCACGAACTGGTCGAACGATTCGATCGAGCCTTGCAGCTTGATGCCGTTTACCAGGTAGATCGAAACCGGGACCTTTTCTTTTCTCAAGGTATTCAGGTAAGGGTCTTGTAGCGAATGCCCTTTTGACATATGCCGCACTCCTGTAAGGATAAATAATTGGAAAATCTGAAAAAACGATAAGTAAGGCCGGCTTTCACAAGGATAGACGGCAATCAGCAGGGACTCAGCTCAATATGGAGATGGCCCCAAGGTATTTCAAGGTGCGGGACAGATTGTCGCAGGCCAGGCTGTCGAGCCAATGCACGTCTGGCCAGCCACGCAGCCAGGTGAATTGCCGCTTGGCCAACTGCCTGGTCGCGATGATACCGCGTTCACGCATCTCATTCTCAGTCAGCTGGCCGTCCAGGTAATCCCAGACCTGCCGATAGCCCACTGCCCGTATAGACGGCAGTCCGGCGTGCAAGTCACTTCTGGCTCGCAGCAATCGGACCTCGTCGACAAAGCCCTGTTCCAACATCTGTGAAAATCGTAACGCAATTCGCTGGTGCAGAATGTGACGATCTGTAGGCGCAATCGCAAGACTGGCGACAGTATAGGGCAAATGACCGCAGGCGCTTGCGTCTGCACAGCTACTTTCAGCCAATTGACGCTGTCGATGGGCCGTCATGCTTTGCCCGCTGACCCGGTACACCTCCAGCGCCCGGATCAACCGTTGCGGATCGTTGGGATGGATGCGCGCGGCCGACTCCGGATCGACCTCAGCCAGTTGCTGGTGCAGCGCCACCAGGCCCTCGGCCTCGGCCAGGGCCTCGAGCTCGGCCCTGACCTGGGCATCGGCCGCCGGCATGTCGGCCAGCCCTTCGGTCAACGCCTTGTAATAAAGCATGGTCCCGCCCACCAGCAACGGGATATTGCCGCGGGCGGTGATCTGGGCCATCACGCGCAAGGCGTCGGCACGAAACTGCGCAGCCGAGTAAGCGTCGGCCGGGTCGCGGATGTCGATCAGGTGGTGCGGATGGGCAGCCAGCACAGCCTTGGAAGGCTTTGCCGAACCGATGTCCATGCCCCGATAGACCAGGGCGGAATCGACGCTCACCAGCTCGCAAGGCAAGACCTTGCTCAGCTCGATGGCGAGGTCGGTCTTGCCCGATGCCGTCGGGCCCATCAGAAATATTGCAGGGGGCTTGCCACTCATTTCATCGACCGCGCAGGAATAGTTTGTCCAGATCATCCAGGCCCATCTGGGTCCAGGTGGGACGGCCATGGTTGCACTGGCCGCTGCGCTCGGTGTTTTCCATGTCGCGCAGCAAGGCGTTCATTTCCGGGATCGCCAGGCGCCGATTGGCACGCACGGCACCGTGACAGGCCATGGTGCCGAGCAATTCGTTCAGGTGTGCCTGGATACGGTCGCTGGTGCCGTACTCCATGAGGTCCGCCAGCACATCCTGTACCAGGCGGTTGGCTTCAGCCTGCTTGAGCAACGCAGGAATCTGGCGAATCGCCAGGGTTTCCGGGCCAAGGCGCTGCAACTCGAAGCCCAGGCGCTGGAACCAGGCGGCGTGTTCTTCGGCGCAATCGGCCTCGCGCTGGCTCAGGGCGAGCGTTTCGGGCACCAGCAATGGCTGACCGCTAAGACCTTCGCTGGCCATGGCCACCTTCAGCCGCTCGTACATGATCCGTTCATGGGCGGCATGCATGTCGACGAGCACCAGGCCTGCGGCGTTCTCGGCCAGGATGTAGATGCCCTTGAGCTGGGCCAACGCGAAGCCAAGCGGGGGGATGTCGCCCTGGCTTTCCGGCAGCGCAGCGGCGCCTTCGCTCAAGGGCTTGTAGAACTCGCGATAGACCGCCTGGGCCTCGGCAGCCGGCAATGGCTGCGACGGCCTGGGTGTGTATTGATACTGGTAACCCGCGCCACTGCCACTGCCGGCAACAGGAGACGGCGCAGCACGCGGTTGCTCGAGCACGGCCGCAGCCAGGCGCATTTCGCCCTGGGGCCCGAACTCGCCTGCCTGCTGCCCCGTCGGGCGGGTCGCCTCAGGCAAAGCAGCCGGGGCAGCCAACTGGTCTTCGGGACGCACATCGGCCAGGGCACGGTGCAAGGTGCCGTACAGAAAGTCGTGGACGCTGCGTCCCTCACGGAAGCGCACTTCGTGCTTGGTCGGGTGAACGTTGACGTCCACGCCATTGGGCTCAAGCTCAAGAAACAGGACGAAGGTGGGGTGACGACCGTTGAACAGCACGTCCCGGTAAGCCTGGCGTACGGCATGGGCCACCAGCTTGTCGCGCACCGCGCGCCCGTTCACGAAGAAGTACTGCAAGTCTGCCTGGCTGCGCGAGTAGGTCGGCAACCCGACCCACCCCCACAGACGCAGGCCGTTGCGCTCCACGTCGATGGGCAGGGCCTGCTCCATGAAACCCGGACCGCAAATGGCGCCCACCCGCCGGGCACGGTCGGCTTCCTCGCGTGCCTCGTGCAAGCTCAGAATGCTCTTGCCGTTGTGCCGCAGATGGAAGGCCACGTCGAACCGGGCCAGTGCCAGGCGCCGGATCACTTCCTGCAAGTGGTCGAATTCAGTTTTCTCGGCCTTGAGAAACTTGCGCCGCGCCGGCGTGTTGAAAAACAGGTCGCGCACTTCCACGGACGTGCCGACGGGGTGCGCAGCAGGCTGCACCCGCGCAGTCATCTCGCGCCCTTCGGTTTCCACCTGCCAGGCTTCGCTGGCGTTGGCCGTGCGCGAGGTCAGGGTCAGCCGGGCGACCGAGCTGATCGAGGCCAAGGCTTCACCGCGAAACCCCAGGCTCAGGACGCCTTCAAGGTCTTCGAGCTCGCGGATCTTGCTGGTGGCATGGCGCTCCAGCGCCAGCGGCAGGTCGTCGGCAGAGATGCCGCTGCCATCGTCGCGCACCTTCAGCAGCTTGATGCCACCCTGCTCGACGTCGACGTCGATTCGGCGAGCACCGGAGTCGAGGCTGTTTTCCAACAGCTCCTTGGCAACCGATGCCGGCCGTTCCACCACCTCGCCAGCCGCAATCTGGTTGGCCAGCCGCGGGCTGAGCAGCTGGATACGTGAGCCGCCGCTCATTGTGAAGCCAACGTGGTGGCAGGAATGTCCAGGCGCTGGCCGACCTTCAGCTCATCGGTCTTTAGGCTATTGGTGCTGCGCAGGCTGGTGACGCTGACCTGATAGCGCACCGCAAGCATGGCCAGGGTTTCGCCGGGCCGCACCGTATGTTCACGCGGGCCCTGGGCGATCTTGCCGCTGTCGCGCAGCCACGCCACGTAAGTGCCTGGCGGTGGGTTCTGCTGGAAGTACTGGCGAACCCCGGTGTGAATGGAGCGCGCCAATGCCTGCTGGTGGCTGCGTGTGGCCAGCTTGGCGGCTTCTGCATTGTTCGAGATGAAGCCGGTCTCTACCAGGATCGAGGGAATGTCCGGGGACTTGAGCACCATGAAGCCGGCCTGTTCCACGCGCTGCTTGTGCAGCGAGGTGATACGCCCCATGTTGCCCAGCACCTTCTGACCGACGTTGAGGCTGGAGCTGAGCGTGGCCGTCATCGACAGGTCGAGCAGCACCCCGGCCAGCATGCGGTCCTTGTCATCGAGGCTGACATTGCCGGCACCGCCGATCAGGTCAGAGCGGTTTTCCGTATCGGCCAGCCAGCGTGCGGTCTCGGAGGTGGCACCGCGGTCGGACAAGGCGAACACCGAGGCGCCGAAGGCAGCGCGCGACGGGGCAGCATCGGCGTGGATGGAGATGAACAGGTCGGCGCCTTTCTTGCGGGCGATCTCGGTGCGCTTGCGCAACGGGATGAAGTAGTCGCCGGTGCGCGTCAGCTCGGCGCGAAAGCCCTTCTCGCTGTTGATCTGGCGCTGCAGTTCGCGGGCGATCTGCAGGACGATGTCTTTTTCATGCTGCCCGCTGGAGCCCGAAGCGCCTGGATCCTCGCCACCGTGACCGGCATCGATGGCCACCACGATATCGCGCTTGCCACTGGGCACCGGTGGCAGCTTGATGGCTGGCTGGGTTGGCGTGACGGGCACCGCTGGCGTGGTGGCTGGCGTTTGCACCGGTGGCGGCGCAGGCGGTGGGGCACTGGCGGCAATGGCGTCCGCCTCCTGATCGTACAGGTCGACCACCAGGCGATTGCCGTATTGCGCGTTAGGCGCCAGGGTGAAGCTCTTGGGCGTGACCGATTTCTTCAGGTCCACGACCACCCGCAGGTCGGTCGGCGTGCGCTGGGCCGAGCGCACGCTGCTGATCGGCGTATTGGACGTCGCCACCTTCAAGGGTGCGCCCAGGGTTGCGCCGTTGATGTCGATGACCAGCCGATCGGGTGCGCTCAATGTGAAGACACTGTGCTGCACAGGGCCAGACAGGTCGAAGACCAGCCGGGTGTTGTCCGGCGCACGCCACAGGCGCACGCTCTTGACTTGAGTGACGGCCAGAGCCTCAACGGTCACCGTTGTCAGCAAAAGCCCAACGATGGCGACCAGTGCGCGTATGCGCATACCTACCCCGCTTGCTGTTTATAGTATTCGGCCAGTGCCACGCACCAGGCGTCGCCGCGAGCCCCCTGCGGCGAAAGTACAAGCGAGCGTCCGCTCGCCTGGGGGCTTATGGTAATGGTCAGGTCAGGCTTTGGCAAAACGCCCGCACCCTTTTGTGGCCACTCGAACAGGCACAGTGGATCACCCTCGAAATAGTCACGAATGCCCATGAACTCAAGCTCCTCCGGATCGACCAGCCGATAGAGGTCGAAGTGAAAAGCTCGGACATCACCAATCTCGTAGGGTTCTACCACGGTAAACGTAGGGCTTTTCACTGCACCCGTATGGCCCAACCCACGAATAAGGCCGCGAGACAGGGTTGTCTTGCCAGCGCCGAGGTCGCCTTCCAGGAAGATGATCCCGCGCCCACCGGTCACACCGGCCAGTTGGCCGCCAAAGGCAACCATGGCCGCTTCATCGGCCAGAAACAGGTTTAAGCCAGACACGCTGAATGCTCCTCCAACAACGCACGAATCACAGGTATCAGATCACTGGCCGCCAACCCCCGGCCGCCGCTACCCAGGCGCTCGCCAGCACAGGCATGCAGCCAGACGCCCAGGCCTGCGGCGTCCCAGGCGCCAAGCCCCTGGGCCAGCAGCGCGCCGCACACACCACTGAGCACATCTCCAAGGCCTGCGCCCGCCATGGCTGGATGGCCACGGTCGCAGCGCGCCAACCGCCCTTCGGGGTCGGCGACCAAGGTACCTGCGCCTTTGAGCACGCACACACTGTTGTGGCGGCGTGCCAGCTTGCGCGCTGCACCCGGGCGGTCCGCCTGCACCGCTTCGGTGGAAATACCCAGCAGCCGTGCAGCTTCGCCTGGGTGCGGGGTCAGGATACTGCCACTGGGCAGCGCAAGGGGCGAGGCTGCCAGCAGGTTCAGGGCATCGGCATCCCAAACCTGCGCGCCCTCGGCGTTGGCCACAGCGGACAGCAGGCTGCGCCCCCATGCCGCCTGCCCCAGGCCAGGCCCCACGACCGCCACCGAAGCGCGGCCCAGCACGGTCATCAACTGGTTGGCCGACTGCACGCCCAGGCACATGGTTTCGGGCATGCGAGTCAGCCCGGCGGCCACGTGCTCCGGCCGCGTGGCTACGCTCACCAGCCCCGCGCCGCAGCGCAACGCGGCCTCGGCGCTGAGCAGGACGGAGCCGCCGGTGCCAAGGTCGCCGCCGACCACCAGCACATGGCCGAAGTCACCTTTATGGGCCTGAGCAGGGCGTGGCGGCAGGCGGGCAACGGTCAGGCTGCTCAGCACTGTGGGGGCGTGTACGGGGTTACTGGTCTGTTGCATGGGGTCAAAAGCTCCAATGTCTGGCAGAATTATACGCACCTCTGCCCGTATTGCTTGCCCATCCATGTCCGCCTTCACTCCTGACCTCGACGCACTGGCCCATAACATCAAGCTGTGGGGCCAGGAACTGGGCTTTGCCCACGTCGGCATCGCCGGTATCGACCTGGGCGAACACGAGCATCACCTGCAGCGCTGGCTGGACGCCGGTTATCAGGGGGAGATGGAATACCTGGGGGCACACGGCAGCAAGCGCGCCCACCCAGAGCAGCTGATTCCAGGCACCGTGCGCGTCGTCTCGCTGCGCATGGACTATCTGCCCGGCGACACGCAAATGGCGCAGCGCCTGGCCCAACCGGAAAAGGCCTACGTATCCCGCTATGCCTTGGGCAGGGACTACCACAAGCTGGTGCGCAAGCGTGTGCAGTCGCTGGCCGACCGCATCCAGCAGGCCATCGGCCCCTTTGGCTACCGGGCCTTCGTCGACAGCGCGCCGGTGCTGGAAAAGGCGCTGGCCGAACAAGCCGGGCTTGGCTGGATCGGCAAGAACACCCTGTTGCTCAACCGCAAGGCCGGCAGCTACTTCTTTCTGGCTGAACTGTTCGTCGACCTGCCCCTGCCAGTGGACCAGGCCACCACCAGCGAGCATTGCGGCCGCTGCACGGCTTGCCTGGACATCTGCCCAACCCAGGCGTTCGTCGGCCCGTACGTGCTCGATGCCCGCCGCTGCATCTCCTACCTGACCATCGAGCTCAAGGGGCCGATCCCGGTGCAGTTGCGCTCGATGATGGGCAACCGGGTGTTCGGCTGCGATGACTGCCAGATCGTCTGCCCCTGGAACCGCTTCGCCAAGCCCACCCGCGAGCAGGACTTCCAGCCCCGCCACGGCCTGGAGAACGCGGAGCTGGCGCAGATGTTCTTGTGGGATGAGCCTACTTTCCTGCGCAAGACCGAAGGCGGGCCATTGCGACGTGCCGGTTATGAGCGCTGGCTGCGCAACCTGGCCGTTGGTCTGGGCAACGCCCCCTCCACGATCCCGGTCATCGAAGCCCTCAAGGCGCGGCGCGACGATGCCTCGCCACTGGTGAGGGAACACGTGGAATGGGCGCTTGCCCGGCACGGGGTGGCATGACCCTAAAGGGGAGGTCGCGATAGGCCGCATAGCGGCCTCTGCACCTTTGCGGTGTAGCACAAAGCCAGGGCCCGCTAGCCTGGTGCGGGCGCCCAACCTCACTGCTGGTCATTGTAATGAAACTTGGGCATCTCCCAGTGAAAGCGGATAGCCAGCAATCGCACCAGAAACCCACCGAACAAGGTCAGCAGCATGGCTTGCTCTGCGGGCACCTTGAAGTAGTCGCAGCCCAGGTAGAACCAGGCCGCAGCGAACGACACGCTCGCGTAAAGCTCCCGGCGGAACACAAGCGGAATGTCATTGCAGAAGATATCCCGCAGAATCCCGCCGAAGACCCCCGTGATCACACCGCTGATGGACGCCACCAGCATGCCCTGCCCCATCTCCAGCGCGGTCATGCAACCAATGAGGGTAAAGGCCACCAGCCCCAAGGCGTCGAGTACCAGAAACAGGGAGCGCAGGCGGCGCATCATCGGCGCGATGAAAATGGTCAACAGCGCCGCACAGCTGGTCAGCACCAGGTATTCCGGGTGCTTGACCCAGGTCAGCGGGTAGTGCCCCAACAGCACGTCACGCACCGAGCCACCGCCCAATGCGGTCACGCATGCGATCAGCACCACCCCGAACCAGTCCATGCCACGACGGCCGGCAGACAGCGCACCGGTCATCGCTTCGGCGGTGATGGCGATCAGATAAAGCATCAGCAACATGAGCAAGACCCACACCGATCACCCGCTCAAGCGACCGTCAGCGCACGGCCTCGGGCAGAAGTGCCGGGGGCCGTACGCTAATGGTCGCGTGAAGCGCGTGAGCTGCGTTTTTTTAGAATTTGATGAAGTGTTCGCGGTAGTGGCGCAGCTCGGCGATGGATTCGCGAATGTCGTCCAGCGCCAGGTGCGTGTTGCCCTTGCTGAAGCTGTCTCGCACTTCGGGGGCCCAGCGCGCTGCCAGTTCCTTGAGGGTGGAGACGTCGAGATTGCGGTAGTGGAAGTAATTTTCCAGCTGACGCATGTGCCGGTACAGGAATCGACGGTCCTGGCAGATGCTGTTCCCGCAGATTGGCGATTTGCCTTTAGGTACCCACTGCTCGAGGAAGGCGATGGTCTGGGCCTCGGCCTGGGCCATGCTCACCTGGCTCTCGCGCACACGCTGGGTCAGGCCGGAGGCGCCGTGGGTGCGGGTGTTCCAGTCGTCCATGCGCGCCAGCACTTCATCACTGTGGTGGATGGCGATGACCGGGCCCTCGGCCAGCGTATTGAGGTCGCTGTCGGTGACAATGGTGGCCATCTCGATGATGACATCGCTGTCCGGATCCAGCCCGGTCATCTCCAGGTCGATCCAGATCAGGTTCTGTGGGTTTTGCATGCAGGCACTCCTCCGATGGAGGCCTATATTAGCGCAGTGCACCCCCACGAACCAAAGTGAAGCGGACAGCGTTCAGGCCCGGCATGCTAGACTGCCAGTCGTTTTCTACGCCCCGCACGGGGCCTTCTACGGAGCGTTCATGGCCAAACGCCAGCTCAACCGTCGCCAGAACTGGCGTATTGAAAAGATTCAGAACGAGCGCGCTGCACGTGCGGCAAAGCGCGAGCAGCATGCCTTGCAGGAACTGGAAGGCGGCGACCTTGGGCCCGAGCAGCTGGGGCTGGTGATCGCGCACTTCGGTGTACAAGTTGAAGTCGAAGCCCAGGATGGCGACACCGCAGGCCAGGTGTTTCGCTGCCACCTGCGCGCCAACCTTCCTGCGTTGGTCACTGGCGACCGCGTGGTCTGGCGTGCCGGCAACCAGGGGATCGGCGTCATCGTTGCGCAGATGCCCCGTGCAACCGAACTGTGCCGGCCCAACAACCATGGCCAGCTCAAGCCAGTGGCGGCCAATGTCGACCTTATCGTCATCGTTTTCGCACCGGCGCCGGAACCGCACCCCAACCTCATCGACCGCTACCTGGTGGCCGCCGAGCATGCCGGCCTGCGGCCCCTGTTGCTGCTGAACAAGGCTGACCTGGTCAATGACGAGAACGGGCCAGGCCTGCAAGCGCTCCTGGACGTATACCGTGAACTGGGCTACCCGCTGCTGGAAGTGTCGGCGCATCAAGGGGATGGCATGCAGCGCCTGCAGCAGTCACTGGATGGACACATCAGCGTCTTCGTCGGTCAGTCGGGGGTGGGCAAGTCGTCGCTGGTCAACAGCCTGCTGCCACAGGCCGGTACCCGGGTCGGTGACCTGTCGGAATGGTCAGGCCAGGGCACCCATACCACCACCACCGCCCGCCTGTACCACTTCCCCAACGGGGGCGACCTGATCGACTCGCCGGGCATCCGTGAGTTCGGCCTGGGGCATGTCAGCCGCACCGATGTGGAAGAGGGCTTTATCGAGTTCCGCGACCTGTTCGGCACCTGCCGCTTCCGCGACTGCAAACATGATCGCGAGCCTGGGTGCGCGCTGCTCAAGGCCCTGGAAGACGGGCGAATCAAGCCACAGCGGATGAACAGCTACCGCTCGATCATCGCCAGCCTGCCGGAAGAAACCTACTGATCAACCCTGCATGCCCAATGCAGGCGAGGTACCTTGTCCGCCCCGGCAGTGACCGGCAGCCCAACGGGGCTGCCAAGCCCTTACTGTTCCTTGGCCTCATCCATCTTCAACGTGCCGTCCTCGAAGATGTTGAGCTTCTGGCGCAACTCACGTGGTTGCATGGGCGTATGGTCATCGGCCGCCGAGGGTGCCGGTGCAGTCGTTGAAGGTGGCTGCGCCCCGGTAGGGGCTTGCGCCGGCGGTGGCGCGGCGCCCTGCTCGCCTTCGATATCACGCTGGGCCTTCTTGGTCAGCACGATGATGTCGATCCGACGGTTTACCGGGTTGAACGGGTTCTTGCGATCGAACAGCGACGAAGACGCATACCCCACCACCCGTGCCACCTGGCCATCTGGATAACCCCCTGCCACCAGGGCCCGCCGCGCAGCGTTGGCACGGTTGGCCGACAGCTCCCAGTTGCCGAACTCGCCAGCGCCTGCGTACGGCTTGGCATCGGTATGGCCACTGACGCTGATCTTGTTGGGCACGGTCTTGATGGTATCGGCCATGGCCAGCAGGATGTCCTCGAAATAGGGCTGCAAGCGTGCACTGCCGATGTCGAACATGGGCCGGTTCTCGGCGTCCATGATCTGGATGCGCAGGCCGTCCTGGGTGATCTCGAACAGGATCTGGTCCTTGAACTTCTGCAGCTGCGGGTTCTCCTCCACCTTGTTCTGCAACTCCTGCAGCAGCAGCTCGAGGCGCTCGCGCTCGACCTGCTCGGCCATGGTTTCCACCTGGTCCTTGTTCAGTTCGATGCTGGTGTCTGGGGTCGGCTCCGATTTCACCTCGGGGTTGATGGTCTTCTCCGGCGCCAGCTCGGGCGAGCCGCCCAGGTCGATGACGTAGGGTGTACCACTCTCGGAGAAGCCGATCGGGTCCTTGAAGTACCCGGCGATGGCGATCTTCTGCTCAGGGGTTGCGGTCGACAGCAACCACAGCACCAGAAAGAACGCCATCATGGCCGTGGCGAAGTCGGCAAAGGCGATCTTCCAGGCGCCACCATGGTGGCCGCCGCCAAAGCGCTTTACGCGCTTGACGATGATGGGCTGATTGTTCTCCATGACTCAGCGACCGCGTACCGCTTGCTCGAGCTCGGAGAAGCTGGGGCGATGCTTGGGGTACAGCACCTTGCGCCCGAACTCCACGGCCAGCGACGGCGGCATGCCCGAGGCCGAGGCGACCAGCGAGGCCTTGATCGACTCGTACAGGTTGAGTTCTTCCTTGGCATCGTGCTCAAGGCACTTGGCCAGTGGGCCGAAGAAACCGTAGGCGGCGAGAATACCGAAGAAGGTACCCACCAAGGCGGCGCCCACGTGCATACCGATGGCTGCCTGGTCACCATCGCCCAGCGACGCCATGGTGACGACGATACCCAATACGGCTGCAACGATACCGAAGCCTGGCATGCCGTCTGCGACCCCAGTGACCGCGTGGGACGGATGCTCCAGCTCCTCCTTCATGCTCAGCAGCTCCATGTCGAACAGACCTTCGAGTTCGTGGGGGGCCATGTTGCCGGTGGACATGATGCGCAGGTAGTCGCAGACGAACGCGGTCATGCGCTCATCGGCCAGTACGGTCGGGTACTTGGCAAAGATCGGGCTGGCCGAGGCGTCTTCGATGTCGGCCTCGATGGCCATCATGCCTTCGCGGCGGCTCTTGTTGAGAATTTCATAGACCAGCCCCAGCACTTCCAGGTAATAGGCATGGGTGAAGCGCGAGCCGAACATCTTCATCGACTTCTTCAGAACGTGCATCGTCATGTAGCCAGGGTTGGCCTGCAGAAACGCACCAAAGGCCGCGCCGCCGATGATCAGCACTTCGAACGGCTGGATCAGCGCCGCAATCTTGCCGTGGGAAAGGACGTAGCCGCCGAGTACGCTCGCGAATACGACGATGATGCCGATAATTTTAGCCATAGATTCAAAGCACTTGCTGTCGTGGTCAGGGAAAGAGGCGGGAGCGTCAAAACTCTTCTTCTCCTTATCGGCAGAACTGCGCCAGACTATAGCCACTAAAAGCGAAAAGCCAGTTCGGACTGATGTCAAAATGCCAATTGAAACCGAGGTATCCGGCCAGGCCCCACGTACGTTAGAAGCCTGGGTGAAGCTGCTGGAGAGTGTGCGCATTCCTGTGCCCAAGCACAGCTACGACCGGGTCATGGCGGCCATCAACGATAACCGGCGTTCATTGCGCGACATCGCCGAGCTGATGCAGGACAGCCCGGCCCTGGTGCTGTCGGTGATGCGCGAAGCCAACCACCCGACCAACGCCAGCCAGGCCGAGCCGGCCGAAAGCCTGGAAATTGCGCTCAATCGCCTGGGCCTTGAGCGCAGCGCACTGCTGCTCAAGCGCCTGCCAGCGCTGCCGATGGAAGACATCCCGCCGGTGCTGCGCCAGTTCCAGATGATCAGCCAGCATGCCTCGCAGCAGGCCAGTGGCCTGTTCGCCAGCCGACTGGCGCGGCTGTGGCAGGAAATCCACTGGGGTAGCCTGCTGTTTCTGTCCCCATTATGGCCGCTGGCATTGGCCCACCCGAAGCTGCTCGACACCTGGGAGCTGCGGGTCATCCATAAAGGAGAAGACGCCGCCATTGTCGAGCAGGAGCTATTCGGTGTTCGCATCATGGCGCTGTGCCAGGCCATTGCCCAGCAGTGGCGCCTGCCGCAATGGGTGACCCAGGGTTACCGTCTGCTGCTCGAAGAGCGCGAGCAGCTTGCCCAGGTGTTGAACATCGCCCGGGACGAAGACCTGCTCAACCAACAACATCGGCTCGATGCCGAGCCCGGTCTGCGGCGCTGGTTCAATCAACCGGCCAACACCGTGCTGTTGGCCAATAACCTGGCGCTGGCAGCCCAGGTGGGCTGGGACAATCCCCATCTGCTGCGCTGGCAACTGCTGACCGCACTCTACCTGCAGACCTCGCTCGAAGACATACAACAGCAGGTGCACCAGCAAGCCGCGGCCAGTGCCAGGCGCCATGCGCGCCTGGCACTGTTCCACCCAGCCGAGGCCTTGATCTGGCCATGGCATCAACGCCGCCCCCACCCGGACATGCTGGCGCCCCCGCCCCCCACCGCCGATGAACTGGCGCGCTGGCGGTCGCTCTGCCAGGACTTGCTGGCCCAGCCCAGCCCTTTCACCAATACCGTGCACCTGGCGGCCCAAGCCCGTGAGGCGGTACTGGCGTGCGGCATGCAACGCCTGCTGCTGCTTGGCCTGGACCGGGCCAATGACTGCCTGCGCGTGCAACAGGCGGCCGGGCTAGCGAAAGAGGCGACCAGCCTGGTATTGCCGGTGGCGGCGAACAAGCTGCTGCAAAAGCTGATGTCCAAGGCCGGGCAACTGCGCATCACGCCCGAAAACCACACGCAGTTCGCCTCGTTGTTGCCGCCGCCCTTGCGTGCCCTGTTCCGAGGCGAGCATGTCCTGCTGCGCTCGCTGGCGGTCAATGACCAGGTGGTCATGTTATTGGTGGCCGACCAGGGGTGCCGGCCCCTGGCCGATATCAGCGTGCAGGCTTTTGGCAAAACCTCGCAATGCATCGAACGGGCGCTGTGGGTGTTTGCCAACCGCAACGGCTGAGCCTTGCGCTACAATCGCCCCTTTGCACACTGGAGACCGTGGATGACCGACTTTTCCGGCCTGCCGCTGGTGATCGAAGCCGCCGACCTGCTGCCACGCCTGGGCTCGCCCGACCTGATCCTGGTCGACCTCAGCAGCGCCAATCGTTACGTCAGCGGGCATATCCCGGGCGCGCATTTCGTCGAGGGCAAGCGGACCCAGCTCGGCCAGCCGCCTGCGCCTGGGCTGCTACCGCCGCAGAGCGACCTGGAAAAGCTGTTCGGCGAACTGGGCCACCGCAGCGATGCGGTCTACGTGGTGTATGACGATGATGGCGGTGGCTGGGCTGGCCGCTTCATCTGGTTGCTCGATGTGATCGGTCACACCCGGTACCACTATCTCAACGGTGGCATCCAGACCTGGCCGGCCGACCGGCTCAGTACCGATGTGCCTGCCAAGGGTACCCGGCCGGTGAGTTTGCAACTGCATTCGGAACCCACCGCCACCCGCGAGTACCTGCAAAGCCGCCTGGGCGCCGATGACCTGGCCATCTGGGATGCTCGCGCCCCACAGGAATTCACCGGCGAAAAAATGCTCGCGGCCAAAGGCGGGCACATACCTGGTGCGGTCAATTTCGAATGGACCGCCGGCATGGATCTCAATGACCATCTGCGCATCCGCCCGGACATCGCCGAAGTGCTGAAGTCCCTTGGCATCACGCCTGACAAGGAAGTGATCACCCACTGCCAGACGCATCGCCGCTCCGGCTTCACTTATCTGGTGGCAAAGGCCCTGGGCTACCCGCGAGTCAAAGCGTACGCTGGCTCCTGGAGCGAGTGGGGCAACCACCCGGACACGCCTGTCGAAGTTTAAGGAAACTGAATGAAATCCCGTCTGTTCATCATCAGCCAGTACCTGCTGCCGCATCACCTGCTGTCGCGCCTGGCCGGCTGCGTTGCCGAGTGCCGCGCCCGCTGGTTCAAGAACGCCTTCACCGCCTGGTTTGCCAAGCGCTACCAGGTCGACATGCGTGAAGCGCTGGTCGAAGACTTGACCGCCTACGAGCACTTCAACGCATTCTTCACCCGCGCCCTGAAACCAGGCGCACGCCCCCTGGACCAGACCCCCGGCGCCATCCTGTGCCCGGCCGACGGTGCAGTGAGCCAGGTTGGCCCGATCGAGCACGGCCGCATCTTCCAGGCCAAGGGCCACAGTTACAGCGCACAGGAACTGCTGGGCGGCGACCCGGCCCTGGCAGCCCCCTTCATGGGCGGCGAGTTTGCCACTGTCTACCTGTCACCCAAGGACTACCACCGCGTGCACATGCCGCTGGCAGGCACGCTGCGCGAGATGGTCTACGTGCCGGGGCGGCTGTTCTCGGTAAACCAGACCACCGCAGAAAACGTGCCTGAACTGTTCGCTCGCAATGAGCGGGTGGTCTGCCTGTTCGACACCGAGCGCGGCCCGATGGCGGTTGTCTTGGTCGGTGCCATGATCGTGGCCTCCATCGAGACCGTCTGGGCAGGGCTGGTCACGCCGCCCAAGCGCGAGCTCAAGACCTTCCGCTACGACGATGCCAGCCGTGCGCCAATTCACCTGGAAAAAGGCGCCGAACTGGGTCGATTCAAGCTGGGTTCGACGGCGATCGTGCTATTCGGCCCCGACCAGGTCAAATGGGCCGAACACGTGGGCGCCGCCTCGGCGGTGCGCATGGGCCAGCTGTTGGCCACCCCGTTGCAGGCGTGATGGCCCGAGACGTGGCTCCAGGGTTCGGGCGCTAACGCCAAAACCCTGGGGTCTGCGCAGGCTGGATCAGCCGCGGGTATCGCGATCGCGCAGGCCCAGCAGGTACAGCACACCATCAAGGCCCAGCGTGGAAATCGCCTGCTTGGCCGACTGACGCACCAGCGGCTTGGCGCGGAAGGCCACGCCCAGCCCCGCCAACGCCAGCATCGGCAGGTCGTTCGCGCCATCGCCCACGGCGATGGTCTGTTCCAGTTGCAGGCCCTCCTCGCTGGCCAGTTGCTGGAGCAGCTCGGCCTTGCGCTGGGCATCGACGATAGGCTCCACCGCCACGCCAGTCACCTTGCCGTCGACCACTTCCAGCTCATTGGCGAAGACGTAGTCGATGCCCAGGCGCGCCTGTACCTGGCGGGCGAAGTAGGTGAAGCCACCCGACAAAATGGCGGTCTTGTAACCCAGGCGCTTGAGCTCGGCAAAGAGGTTTTCCGCGCCCTCGGTCAAGCGCAGCGATGCGCCGATTTCATCCAGCACGCTGACATCCAAACCCTTGAGCAGCGCCATGCGTTCCTTGAAACTGGCCCGGAAGTCCAACTCGCCCCGCATGGCCCGCTCGGTGATCGCCGCGACCTGCTCACCCACGCCAGCGGCCTTGGCCAGCTCGTCGATCACTTCGGCTTCGATCAGGGTCGAATCCATGTCGAACACGGCCAGGCGGCGGTTGCGGCGGAACAGGTCGTCCCGCTGGAAGGCGATGTCGATGCTCAGGGCCTCGGACAAGGCAAAGAACTCGGCGCGCAACGCCTGGCCATCGTCAGGCTCGCCGCGAACCGAAATCTCCACCGCGGCCTTGCCCTTGCTGGTGTCCGCGTCCAGCGCCACTCGAGCCGACAGGCGCTCGATGCGCTCGATGGTCAGCCCGTGCTGGCTGATGATGGCGCTGACACGCTGTAACTGGTCGGGCGAGATCTTGCGGCTAAGCAGGGTCACCACGTGCCGTGCTTCACCATGGCCATCGGCCCAGTGCTGGTAGTCCGCTTCGGAAATCGGTGTGTAGCGCGCCTGCAAGTTCAGCTCGTGCGCCTTGGCCTGGACACTCTGCAGCAGCTTGGTCGCCACTTCGTTATCCGGGATATCCACCAGGATGCCGAACGACAGCGTGCCGTGCATCACCGCCAGGCCGATGTCGAGAATGCTCACACCGCCCTGCAGCAGGACGCCAGTGATGGCAGCGGTAAGACCGGGGCGGTCCTCACCGGTGATGTTGATCAGGACGATTTCGCGCACAACCAGGCTCCGACTTCGATGAAAAATGCGCATTCTACCGATTTTCCGTGACCATCGGGCGCTAACGATACTTTGCCGACAAAACCCGTGTCGCTATACTGCCCCCCACTTCATGCCATTAAGAGCCGAGCTCAGTGAACCGGCCCACCTCAGTCAAAACAGACAATTTCTTCCTGATGATCTATCGCGCCCTGAGTCAACGTCGCGTGCCATTGGCATTGCGCATCGCCTGCACCAACATTTTTCTGGTGGCCCTGGCGCTGGTGATCTATGCCTGCGTAATGGGGTTGCAGTTCAAGCAGGCCATGCACGACCAGGCCGATGCCGTGGGCCAGAGCCTGACGACCCAGACGGCCACGTCGGCGACCGAGTTGCTGGTGGCCAACGATATCCTCAGCCTCAACGTGCTGCTGGGCAACCTGGTGAAGAACCCGCTGGTGGCGCATGCCGCCATCTACAGTGTCGACAACCGCATCCTCGCCGAGGCAGGCCAGCGTCCGCGCAACAGCCTGCTGGGTGAGGCCGAGGGCGTCTATCAGACCAAGATCACCTTCCAGGACGTGGCCGCCGGACAACTGCGCATGAGCCTGGACATGAGCCAGTTCCAGCAGCCCATGCTGATCAGCATGCAGAGCATGGCTATCCTGGCGGCCATTCTGCTGGTGCTCGCCCTGACCTTGAGCCTGCGCCAGGGCCGATTCATCACCTTGCCGCTGCTGCAACTGCGGGTCTGGTTGCGCGACCCGCAGTATTACACGCCCGCCACCGACCGCCAGGACGAGATCGGCGACATCGCCCGGCAACTGCACGCCCGACTGGCGCCACCGCCTCCGCCAGAGCCGGAACCGGAACTGGAGGACGACGAGCACTTCGATGAAGCGCCCGCCCCCGTTTCCAAGCCTGCCCAGCGCACTACCGTGACCAGCGCGGACGATGACGACGAGGCATTCGCCGGCCTGCTGGACGACACACCGGCGCATGCGATCGAAATGGAGTCCGATGAGCCCCAGTTCAGCGCAGTGCTTGCCGTGCAACTGGGTTCCCAGGAGCAGCTGCGGCGTTTGCCGCGCACCCGCCTGACCGAGCTTACCGAGCGCTATCAGGAGTGCCTGGAGCATGCGGCCTCGCTGTACGAGGGCGAAACCCACACCCTCAACGATGGCAGTACGTTGGTCCTGTTCCACAGCCGCCAGTGCGGCGAGGACTACCTTACCAATGCCATCTGTTGCGGTGAGTTGCTACGTGCCTTGGGCCATGCCTTGCAGATCGACGTCGCTGACAGCGGCATCACCTTGCAACTGCAACTGGGCCTTGCCATGAGCAATGACCTCGATGGCCTGGAACTGGTCGACCTGCTGATGGCTGAGAAGGTGCAGGATGCGCTGGCACTGTCTCAACACAGCCGCAATCTGTTGCTGGTCGAGCGCAAGGTCAATGACGACGGTTTGATTCGCCAGCGTGCTCGCATCCGCCCCATTGCAAGCCCGGAAGGCGCATGCTGTGTGGAGCGCCTGATGGAGCCATACCCCTCGATGCTGGAGCGCCAGCTGGCCCGCATGCACGAACGCCGCGCCTGAGCCATTACAGGGTCGCTGCGCGGCGCTGTACAGCGCCCACGAAAAAGCCCGCCTTGA